>JANQOE010000112.1 GCA_028279245.1 Alphaproteobacteria bacterium | reverse complement strand
GAAGGCGGGGAGGTGGACGTGGAAGACTGTGCCCTCACCGACCTTGCTGACCACTTCGATCGTGCCGCCGTGGAGCTGCACGAAGTAGCGGGCGAGGTGCAGACCAATACCGGCGCCGGCGATCCCGGTCGATGTGGTGGCGCGGTAGAAGCGTTCGAAGATGCGGCTGACCTCGTTTTCCGGAATGCCGGGGCCTTCGTCGCGGATGCTGATAGCGGCGCCGCCATCGTCCGTCTGCTTGCCGGAGATGGTGACGGTCGTCTGGTCCGGCGCGTATTTGGTGGCGTTGCCGATGAGGTTGGAGAAAACACGCTTCAGTAGTTTGCCGTCGCCGACAATTGGCGTTCGTAGATCGTCCAGTGCCGTTACCATGCGGTGGCCGGGATACAATTCGCCGTAGCTGGTTGCCAGTTCAATCAGGATTTGGCGGAGATCGCAGGATTCGGACTCGAAAGAGATCCGCCCGTCCTCGATGTCGGCCGCGGAGAGTACGCTGTCGATCAGGTCGGTGAGGCGGCGGATGGCGACGCGAGTGGCTTTCAGGTTCTCGGCAATCTGTTCCGGCGACATCTTGTCGAGGCGGCGGACGATGCGCTGGGAGGTCAGGTCGACGATGGTGAGGGGCGTGCGGAATTCGTGGGAAACCATGGCCACGAACTGCCGCTGCAAACCGTTGAGTTGCTGCTCCTTCCGCAGCGCTTCCTCGAGCTGTTCCTTCTGCGCCTTGACCTCGTAGGTCCGCTCCTCAACGAGTTCCTGCAGATGGTCTTTGTAGCCCGCGAGTTCTTGTTCGGCCTTCTTGCGTTCGGTGATGTCGGCGGTGGCCAGCAGCACGCTGCCGTCGGGTAGGCGCCGGTCGCGGATCTGCATCCACTGACCGTTTTCCAACTCCAGGTCGAAGGCGGCGCCGGGGTTGCGGAAGCGTCGCAGGCGCTCGGCCATCCACTCTTCGGAACAGCCCAGTGCTTCCTTGACCTTGCCTTCCTCCACCCGTATCCGCAGCAGTGCCTCGAAACTGGCGCCAGGGACGAGGTGTTCGCGGATCTCCGGATAGATGGCCTTGAAGCGCTCGTTGCAGGAGATGAGCCGTTCATTGGCGTCCCAGAGAGCGTAGGCGTCGAAGGCGCTTTCGATCGTGCCAACCAAACGCTGATGGTTCTCATCCGCTTCGCGAGCCAGCTCTTGATCGATGACGTCGGTGACCATGCCCTGGATGGCGGTCTGGCCATACCAAGGGATGAGCTGAACGTACATCTCCAGGTACACGGCGCTGCCGTTGCGGCGAATGCCCTTGTAGCGATAGCGGCTGGGGGCCGGCCGGCCGGCGAGGCGCGCGGCGGTATATTCCGCCATTCGGGGCCGCTCTTCCGGCGCCAAAAGCGAGGCGACGGTATCCATAGCCAGCACCTCGCGCCGCGTGTAGCCGTAAATCTGTGCCCAGGCGGGGTTCACGTACACTGGCCGCCGATCGATCTGGATGATGACTCCCAGGGGCGACGCATCGAATAAGAATCGGGCCGCCGCGGATGGGTCGACCGCCGCCTCTCCGTTCGGGGACTCGTGCATCTGTGGTGCGCTGGTTGGACTCGCCTGGGCCATGCGGCTCCGCGGTATGAAACGCGTACGAAGAAGATATTAGTCACCATAAGAACATGAGGTTGGTTAAGGGATTGTGGTTGTTGAGGAACACGGCCAGGTGGTTGACCGAGGCGCGCGGCCCGATCGCTCGGGTCGCCGGTGACTGTGGCAAGAATTGGGTTTGTTTGGCAGTGGATTGATTCTCAATGGCTTACGGGGCTGAGGAGGGTTTTGTGCGGTGATTTGACCCTGTATCTCCGCCGGAACAAATCAAGAATATTTATGCTGATTATCATTATATGTCAGTTTCGGCGTTGTTATTATACGGTGTTTGGACCGTCTTTGTCAAGGTTTTTATGCCGTGCTCTGGCGGCTTGGCTCACCGTTCGACAGGCTCAGGGTGAGGTCGGGCGACAAGAGGGCATTGACTTCTGATATTACAGACTGTATCGTCTGTAATCATGGCGCGGCCCCGAGAATTTGATCCGAACGAGCTGTTGCAAACGGCGATCACACTGTTCTGGGAGAAGGGCTATTTCGACGCCTCGGTCGACGAACTGGTGCGGCGCTCCGGGGTGGCGAAGTACGGGATCTACGGCACGTTCGGGGGGAAGCGCGAGCTGTTCAAGACGGCGCTGCAGCAGTATGCGGCCGACCGGCACCGGGACATCCAGCGCCCGATCCGCCAACCCGGCGCGGCGCTGCCGGAGATCCGGCAGTTCTTCGCACGGGCGGTGCAGATGATGACGGCCGGCGGGGCGGCGCGCGGCTGTCTGATGGTCAACAGCGGCGTCGAGCTGGGGCTGCGGGACGACGAGATACGGGACTGTGTTGCCGACTTTTTCGCCGACCTGGAGGCAGTCATGGCCGATGCCCTGCGCAACGCGGTGGCGGATGGGCAGATCGACCGGGCGGCAGATGTGCCGGGGCTGGCGGCGTTCCTGGTGACCGAGTACCGCACGGCGCTGATGCTGACGGCGAGCGGTGCGGGGCGGCGGGACATCCAGGCACATCTGGATGTGGCGCTGCGGGTGCTGCCGTGACGACTTTTTTTGCCGATAGCAGACGATACCGTCTGTTATTCCCACATCAATGAGGAGACGATGCATGTCGAATGTCGAAACGCTGCTGGAGCGGAACAGAGCCTTTGCCCGCGATTATACAAATGCCGATCTGCCGCCGTTGCCGACGCTGCGCACCGTGGTGGTGGCCTGTGGCGACGCGCGGTCCGATCCGGCGCATGTGCTGGGTTTGCAACCCGGCGAGGCCATCGTGATCCGCAACAATGGCGGCCGGGTGACGCCGGCGGTGATCGAGGAGGTTGCGGCGCTGGCGTTCCTCGCCGCGAAGATGGAGGGCGGGGGGCGGCCGTTCGACGTGGTGGTCATGCACCACACCCAATGCGGTGCCGAACGCTTCGCCGACCTGGGATTGCAACGGGCGCTCAGGGCGCAGACCGGGGTGGACGTGGCGCCGGTGGCGATCGCGGACCACGACGAGAGCCTGCGGGACGATGTGGGCCGGCTGCGCCGTGCGTCGGCGGTGCCGGATTATGTGTCGGTGTTCGGCTGGCTTTATGACGTACAGACGGGGTGGGTGCGCGAGGTGGTGGCACCGGTGGAGTTGGCGGCGTAGGGCGTTCGGCCGAGCCTACGGGGCCCGATGGTACGCAGCGGCCACAGAGTCGATAGACACGAACTGATGCGCGTGGGCCGAAAAGGAGTCGGACGGTAGGGGCCTCTAACTCGAAAGTGCTGTTCCTATTCGAGTGCGTCCTGTTCCAAGTGGATTTGTGCGCTTAGACATAAGTGTCCGATGACACAGGGTTCTCATTTGGCGGCCGCCAAGGACCGCCTTGGGGAACAACTGCATGTCGAGGGGTTTGCGGTTGTTCGCCATGCGCTCGAGCCCGAGCGGCTTAGGGCGTTGCGGTCCACACTTCTGAGCCACTTTCGCCGGAACGGCATCCGGCGGTTCGGTGGCAAGTCACAGCCGAATGCAGCTGTGGAGATCCCGACGCTGGCCCCGTTGTTCCACCATCCGAGCATTGTCGCGATCTGCCGGCGAGCGGTCGCCGATGGGGTGCCGGTGTTCACCAGCCATTGTGATGTTCATCTCAACACGACGTCCGGCTGGCACGACGACACGGGCGGGCGGGCCGGTGGCGGCTACTTTGGGGATGCGCCGTTGCATGCACCGCGGGTTTACAAGTTGGGGATCTACTTACAGGACCATGGTTCGGACGGATCGGGCTTGTCGGTGCGCCCCGGGTCGCACCTGGATGCTGCGGCGCGGCAGACGGTCGACCTGACCACGCGGCTGGGGGACGTCGCCATTTTCGATGTGCGGACGCAGCACGCGGGCCGGGAGGCCTCGCTCGCCAGCCGAGCCGTATGGCGTGGTTGCGCGCCGTTCGGCCAGACTGGGCATTCGATCTATTCGCTGTTGCGGCAAAGCCGGCCGGGACCGATGCGACTCGCCGTGTTCTTCACAATCGGCCGGGACGATGCGCATACCATTACGTTCGCCGCGCGGAACATGGACCGGGCGCTAGAGTTGACTGGCGGGTCACGCTGGCGGCTAGACGAAAGCCTGCGCAAGCGGCTGACCGACGCGGGGGTGAAGCTGGCCGAGGACAGATTTGCGCCGCCAGGGCGGATGTAACAGGCCGCAGCGGTTGATGATCGCGCCGGGGTAACGCTCGGCTAGGTACTTTGGTTGCTGGTGTCCTCCGAGGCTTTTTTGCAGCAGCTTCAGCCGGCGTTCGCATGTCGACCACTCGCCAGTCTTGCACTGCCGTTTCCGGCAGTCGTACTCGCACAATGCGATGTCGTCCGGCACTTGGGTGATCAATGAATCGCTAAGCCGACGCCAGAACCGGTTTAGGGATTTGGTGGCCATGTCGTTTCGTGATGCCCGCGAGGAGCCCTCCCCAGATCATTTCTGATGCGGAAGTGTGATCCGGGCGCGTCGCTGGCGATTTGACTGATATCAATTCTATGTCTTGCCGGCTGATGGAGCCAGACAGAAAGCAAAGAAAGACCCCATACAAAGGGACCCTGTTCTGACACAGACATTGGCGATGTGTTCTTAGGGCGTCATCGCGAGGTGCGCTAGCGCGCCGTGGCGATCCAGCTCTCGACGGCGCGGTTTGCGCTTGCGTTGACGATCAGGGATGGATTGCCGCCTGTCCTCGTGGACACCTTGGGTCCACGAGAGACCGCAATGACGAGGAGGGGCGGGGCTAGAGGCCGATGTCGCCGTTCCAGCATCCGGGCGAACACCTCAGGTCCGCGAGAGACTTATGACCGACGGCGATGACGGCGCCGTCATGGGCGAGGCATGCACCGACCGGAACGCCGCCCTCCCCGGCGCTCTTTTTGGCCTGGGGATGGCCTGCTGCATGAAGTGGGTGTCGGTGTTTTGCATATACGGTGACTTCCGAAGGCGTCAGGTCGGCGGGGCAATGCCTAGTTGGTCGAGAGATGTTATTGCCTTTGCTGAATAGTCTGGGCCGCGGTCGACGAGGTTGTCCCATGCCTGCGAGAGTTCCGCAGGAAGATCCGTTTGAAGAATAGACAGAAGCTCCATTGCTTGTGCGAGATCTTTCTCGCGCTTGGCGAATTGGCTTGTCTCGCGCGCTTGCGCGACGATTAGCTTGTGCAGCGCGTATTTCTCAGGCGCCGGGACCTTGACTCTGATCCCCACGTCGACGGGTGCAACGGCATCAACCGGGTCTTCGATCAGAAAATCGAGATATGGCAGCGGCTGCGCGCCAAACTTCAGGTTGTTCAGGACGATGGGTTTCTTCTGGTTGCCGTGGGCGGGGGTGAGTAGTTCGATCCGATAATCCGCGCCGCGCATCTTCAGCTTGGTCGAGATCTTGGCGTGCGGGGCCGGCGGCACCAGCAGCATGTTCTTTTCGGCCGTCGTGATGACCTCGGCAAAGGAAACCGGTTCACTGACGGCGATGTGGATGGCGGCGAAATCGACATCTCCTGTTCTAAGGTTGGCGGCGGAAAACTTGCGGCCGAGCATGGCAGGGTAGATCCCGTAGGCATGACTGCCGATGAGGACCGCGCCGGCCGCGTAGGCACCGGCCTCGGCGAGTGCCTTCAGAATTCTTGCGGTTGTCGAATCCATGCGGATGCGGGCGCCGGCGGTGAGTGCCTGACAGATCTCCTTTCGCCGGCTTAACTCTTTGCGTCGGTCCATTTGTTTGCTTTTGCGACTTTTGATCTCGTCAAGCAGTTCCGGTGTCTCGGGCCCGAGGTATTTCTGCTGCCGTTCTTTGCCGACGGTTTGCTGGTAATACCAGTACGCCTTTCCCTTTATGTTCTTGGAGACGTAGCTGCCCGCAGCATAACCGAGCAGATAGTCATCTTCGCTGAGATCAAGCAACTCGGCGTAAAGCGTGCTGATGGCAAGGGGCAGCTTGGCTGGCTTTGTGGCTGGCATGTTGATATACGCTTGTATAGAGATGAGATGTATAACCTGTCTTTCGTTTTGGTTTCAATGTTTTATGTCTGGTTATACGCTTTGTAACAAATTGTGCGTATAACTCGCTACTTATAGTTGTGATCTGTTCCTTCCTTGCCGCCCAAGTTGGTGGCGTCGCCGATGACGACGCGGGGGATGCGGAACTGGACGATGGTGCCCGCACACATCATGCAGGGGCTGAGGGTCGTGTAGAGCGTGGTCTCCGCCCAGCGGCCGAACAACCCGGCCTGGCGGAGGCAGCCGTCCTCCTCGACACCTTCGGGTCGATGGGAGACCACCGACACCTTGGGTCGGTGAGAGACTTATGACCGACGGCGATGATGGCGCCGTCATGGGCGAGGCACGCACCGACCGGCACGCCGCCCTCGCCGGCACTCTTGTGGGCCTGGGCGATGGCTTGCTGCATGAAGTGGGTGTCGGGGTTTTGCATGGGCATCAATCCAACGTGGGAGATGGGTGGCTTTGGCGGTACAATTGTTAGTTGCGCAATCCGTTCTTCTAGCAGAGCATTGTCTCGTTTGGTTGGCATTAGAGACCGGTGATGGTGAAAAGGTCGGAGCTCGCTTCGCGACCCCGCGGTGAAGATGATGAGGCGTTTGACCCACTTGCGGTTGAGAACGTAGGTGTGACTCTTGCGGTGGAACTGTTGGAACAGAGCATCCATCAGGTGCCTCCGACCTCAGCGTTTCCGGGCGCGGGGGTGTACGCGTTGTACTACTTGGGTGGACATCCGGCCTATCAATCGCTCGTGTCGCTTGATGGGGGACATTGCAAGTACCCGGTCTATATCGGTAAGGCAGCAGGGGAGAGCTCGAAACAGGGATTTAGCCCCAAGGTGAGTGGTAAGCGGAAGCTGCTTCAGAGAATTCGAAAGCACGCCTCGTCAATTGAGCAGGCCGCCAACCTGGTGCTCTCCGACTTCAGGTGTAGGTATCTCGTTCTCAACGATGCATATATATCCCTTGCTGAATCAGTGATGATCCGGGTGTTTCGACCTCCTTGGAATGGAATGAGTCTTGGGAGTAACCCTGTCGGAAGAAATCGTATGGCTGGTGAGCCTGCGCTCTGGGATTCCCTTCATCCGGGAAGGGGCGGGCGTCCGGCTGGTTCAAGCAGGCGAGCGGCCGAAGCTGAGCGACTAATCTTGGACCGGGTTTCGGAACTCCAAAATGAGCCTGAAGATCCTAAGCTTCAAAAGATGTTTCGTCGTGTCATGCGCTTTGTCTGACTCTCGGGATCGTTCCTTAGGCAGCTTTTGGCTGAGGGGAAACGTGTGCCGCGCAGAGCTCGTTGATCGTGTGTCCAACAACAACATCGGCTAGGTGCGCCGGAACCGCGTTTCCGAGCTGTCGCATTATCTCGGTCCAGCTGCCATCGAATACCATCTCGTCCGGAAACGTCTGGAGACGCGCACTCTCGCGAATCGTGAAATAGCGTACCGAACCGTCAGGGCGGCGCAACATGTTTTCTCCTCCAGGTACGCCGTGTACTCCAGCTTTGAGGGTCTTCGCCGGTTCATCCAACGGGCTTCCCGTATGTCCGGGATACGACCGAGCGCCGGGCTGAAAACGATGGTCGTGGAATGCTTTTGCGGCGAAAGGGGATCGCTCGGGGTCAGGTAGTCCCAGAACAGCTTCTCTAACCGTGCGCCAGGGGCGTTCTTGTGGCTTGTCAGTAAGCCGAAGCGCACGTGCTCTTGCTCGATCGTCGGTGGGCCGATCGCGACTGCTAACCTCGTACAGGTCCCAATACTCACTGGAACGCCATTGGCTCCAGGCCAGCGCGTCTCGTGAGTGAGTTTCCCCGATTGGCTTTGGCGCAATGCCTGTGTCGGTGCGGAAGCCTACGAAGAAGATTCGTTCTCTCTTTTGTGGGACGCCGAAGTTGGCGGCGTTCAAGACAGCTGAACGGAGGCGATACTCCAAACCTGTCTCTTTGCCATGTTCTCGATGATTCTCCAGGCGAGCAAGATGATCTTGCCAGGCCTCATCCGTTCTTCTTGTGAGCTGTGGGTACCGAAGCTGAAGACAGACGTACTTATGATAAGTGGCAAATGAACTGCGTGCCAACCCTTTGACGTTCTCAAATACGAAGGCCCTCGGCTGCAACTCACGGACCGCTCGTATTGCTTCTGGGAACATGTCTCGTTCGTCGAGATGACTTGCATGTTTTCCACCCAGCGAGAACGGCTGGCACGGTGGGCCACCTGTTACGATATCAATTGGGCCACTGACGTAATCGTAATTGAACCCCCTAACGTCCTCTTGAAACAGGGGCCAGTGGCTGAATGGGGCGAGTCCCCGTTCGGCGTTTCGACGGATTGTATCGCAGGCCCACTTGTTCCAGTCCACGACCGCCATCGGCACACAGCCCGCTCGGCATGCGCCGATGCCTAAACCGCCGGCTCCGACGAATAGCTCGACTGACCGGACTAATCGAGAAACGCCTTGATGCGATCCGCTAGCCTTTCTTTGTCTTTCAGCTGACATTCCCAGATGACCATCGTGTGCCAACCGAGTTCCTCGAGCCTTGTTTGATTGAGTAGGTCCCGCCGTCGGTTGCCTTCGAGTTTCGGTAGCCAGAAATCCAGGCGGGACTTCGGCAGCCGAGCAAATGGGCATGCCGGATCCGGATGTCTGTGCCAGTAGCATCCGTGTACCAGGATTGCCTTCTTGCGAGCCGGAAACACCAGGTCTGGCTTTCCGGGAAGGTCGCGTCGGTGAAGCCGATACCGATATCCCATCCCGTGAACTAGCCGACGGACTGTCATCTCGGGCTTGGTGTTGGTACCCCGAACGCGACTCATCCGTTCGCTGCGTTCCTTCGGGCTCAGGGTATCGGCCATGGCGCATGTTGAGACTTCCTCCAGCGCCAGCACAATACTTCGCTTGTTCGATTCGCATCACTCATCGCCCCGCTGAGAACATAGCGCGAACGTACCTCAAAAGGGGTACTCGTGTAAAGGGGGCCGAGTGACTGTGTGCTATCTATACGGGTTGCACTCTAAAACGCTGTCTCGTCCAGCGCCATCGTTGATGCCTTGCCCGCCATGATGCTGGCGAACAGCGACGAGCTTTCCGGGAGGATGCGGGTCATGAAGAAGCGGGCGCTGTCGACCTTCGCGCGGTAGAACACGGGCTGTTCGCCGTTTAGCTTCTTGCCGCTCTCCTTCACCATGCGGACCCAGATGTAGGCGAGGGCGGTGAGAGCGAACAGGCGGAGATAATCGCTGGCGGCGGCGCCGGCTTCTTCGGGGTCGGCGAGGCCTTTCTGGGCGATCCAGGCCGTCGCCTGTTGCAGGCGGCTGAAGACCTTCGCCAATGGCAGGACGAATTCGGCCAGGTCGGCGTCTTCCTGGTGTTCCTCGATGAAGGCCATCACCGGGTGGAAGAAGCGGCGCAGGTAGCGGCCGACATGGGCGCCGAGTTTGCGGCCGACGAGGTCGAGGGCCTGGATGCCGTTGGCGCCTTCATACAACTGGGCGATGCGGGCGTCGCGGACGAGCTGCTCCATGCCGTGTTCGTGGATGTAGCCATGGCCGCCATAAACCTGCATGCCGATGTTGGTGACGTCGAAGCCCATGTCGGTGAAGTACGCCTTGATGATCGGTGTCATCAGGGCGACGAAGTCTTCCGCCTCCTGACGGACTTGCGGGTCGGGGTGCTTCTCCGACACGTCGAGGGACATGCCGACCCAAATGCCGAGGGCGCGGGAGGCCTCCAACAACACCCGCATCTTCATCAGGTTCTTGCGGATGTCGGGGTGGACGATGATGGGGTCGGCCGGCTTGTCCGGGTGTTTGGGGCCGGCGAGGCTGCGGCCCTGCAGACGCTCCTTGGCGTATTGGACGGCCGACTGATAGGCGGTTTCGCCCAGGCCGAGGCCCTGAATGCCGACGCTGAGCCGCTCCGAGTTCATCATCGTGAACATGTAGCGCATGCCCTTGTGGGGCTCGCCGACCAGATAGCCCTCGGCATCGTCGAAGTTCATGACGCAGGTGGCGGAGGCCTTGATGCCCATCTTGTGCTCCAGCGAGCCGATGGCGACGCCGTTGCGCGGGCCCAGGGTGCCGTCGGGCTTCACCAGGAACTTGGGCACCAGGAACAGGGAGATGCCGCGGCTGCCGGGCGGGGCGTCGGGCAGTTTCGCCAGGACGAGGTGGATGATGTTCTCCGTCAGGTCCTGCTCGCCGCCGGAGATGAAGATTTTGGTGCCGGTGACTTTGTATTTGTTGGGGTCTGCCGGGTCCGGGACGGCGCGGGTTTTGATGAGGCCGAGGTCGGTGCCGCAATGGGGTTCCGTCAAACACATGGTGCCGGACCAGGTGCCGTCGGTGAGTTTCGGCAAGTAGGTCTGTTTTTGGGCGTCGTCGCCGTGGCTGATGAGGGCGTCATACACGCCCTGGGTCAGGCCCGGATAGGTGCCGAAGCTGAGATTGGTCGAGCAGATCATCTCCTGCAGGATGAAGTTCAGGGTGCGGGGCAGACCCTGACCGCCATATTCCGGATCGCAGGCGAGGCCGGACCAGCCGGCTTCGGTGAAGGCGTTGTAGGCCTCCTTGAAGCCCTTTGGGGTGCGGACGACGCCGTTTTCGAGAATGCAGCCTTCGGCGTCGCCGGAGAGGTTGAGGGGGAGGAGTTCGTTTTGGCAGAACTTGGCGCCTTCCTCGAGGATGGCGTCGACCATGTCCTGGGTCGCTTCCTCGTAGCCGGGGAGGGTGGCGACGGTGTTCTCATAGTCGAACAGCTCGGTGAGGAGGAAGCGGATGTCCTCAAGGGGGGCGGTGTAGGTGACCATTCGTCAGCTTCCTTTTGGCGCGTAGGGGGCGCGGGCGGAGCGATGCTCATGCTTCGACAAGCTCAGCATGAGGGGAGGGGTTTGAGGCGGTTGATGCGTGGATCCCGGCTCTCCGCTGCGCTGCGGCCGGGATGACAGTTCTTTGATTGTCATCCCGGGCTTGACCCGGGATCCAGGAGCGGTGCGCACGGGCCTAGTTCCGCAGTGGTTTGCCGGTTACGAGGGTGTGTTCCATGCGGGCCAGGGTGGCGTCGGTTTTGACCAGGCGCATGAAGGCGTCGTGTTCCAGCTTCAGCAGGTCGTCCTCGGAGACCGGTTCGGTGACATCGGCACCGGGGCCGCCGGTGAGGACGTCGGCGAGGGCGTCGACGACGACTTCGTCGTGGGGGGTGACGAGGCCTTTGAGCTTGAAGTCGTGGATGGCGAGGCCGAGGGCCGCCTTGCCGGACTTGCCGGGGAGGGTGAACTCGGGCGGCTCGGGCGGGGTGTAGTCGGCGGCGAGTTCGAGGGCCTTGGCCTTGGCGTCGGCCAACAGGCGTTCGCGGTTGAAGGTGATGCCGTCGGATTTGCGCAGGAAGCCGAGCTCGCGGGCTTCGAAAGCGGACTTGGCGACCTTGGCCGTGCCGATGGTCTCGAACGCCGCGGCGACCGGGGGCATCGGGCCCTTTGGTTTCGATGGGTCGGCGGCGTGGCGGGCGAGCAGCTCCTTACAGCCGCCCCAGCCGGGGACGACACCGACGCCGGCTTCGACCAGGCCGACATAGCTTTCGGCGTGGGCTTGCACGGCGTCGCTGGCGAGCAGGATCTCGCAGCCGCCGCCGAGGGCGAGGCCTGACGGTGCGGCGACGACCGGGAAGGGCGCGTATTTGAGCGCCTTGTAGGCTTTCTGGCCCTGGCCAACCATGTCTTCGATCATCGGCCATAGGGCGGTGTTGGCGGCGAACAGGGCGAGGCCGAGATTGGCGCCGGCGGAGAAATGGTCGCCTTCATTATAGATGACCAGCGCCTTGTGCTCTTTGGGCACGATCTTCAGCGCCTTCTGCATCATCGCCAGGACGTCGGGGTCGATGGTGTTCAGCTTGGTGCGGACTTCCAGGCAGACGACGCCGTCGCCAATGTCCCAGAGGCGGGCGGAGCCGTTTTTTGCCAGGGGTTGGCTGCGGCGCTGGATGTCGGCGAGCAGGGTAACGCCTTCGGGGCGGGCGATGTCCTGATAGCTGTCGTCGGAGGCGATGAATTGCAGCGCGCCGTCATGGGTGCGGTAGAAGCCGTCAGCGGCCGCGGCCTTTTCGAGCAGCGTCGGGATCGGCTGGTTGTCGGCGGCGAGCTTGTCAGCGAAGGCTTTGGCGCCGATGCGGTCGATCAGTTGGAACGGGCCGTATTTCCAGTTGTAGCCGAGCTGCATGGCGCGATCGACGGCGTGAATGTCGGCGGCGATCTCCGGCACCAGTGACGCGGCGTAGGCGAGGGTCTTCGACAGCACGGCCCAGGCGTACTGGCCGCCCTTGTCCTGATGTTCGACGAGGGCGAGCAGGCCGTTGGCTTTGGAGGCGGCGAGGCTTTCCAGGTGGACGCGTTGCGCCGGGGCGTAGTCGCCCGTTTGCATGTTGCGCGCTTCCTTTACGCGTTTGCCGCCGTCCTTGTTGAGGCGGTAGAAGCCGCCCTTGCCTTTGCGGCCGGTGTAGCCGCTGGCGATCATCTCCTTGATCTGCGGGACCTCGCGCCGGATCGCCTGGTAGGCGTCGGATTGGGGCAGGTTGTCTGCCAGGTTCTTGTCGACGTGGGGCATCAGGTCGAGGCCGACCAGGTCGATGAGTGCGAACACGCCGGTCTTGGGGACGCCGATGGGGCGGCTCATGACCGCGTCGGCTTCCTCGACGCTGAGACCGCGGTCGAGGGCTTCGATGACGGCGCATTGCAGCCAGAAGGTGCCGATGCGGTTGGCGACAAAGCCGGGCGTGTCGTTGCAGTGGACGATGCCCTTGCCGAGCTGTTCGTCGGCGAAGGCGACGATGGTGTCGCGGGCGGCGGTACGGGTCTGCTGGCCGGTGACGACCTCCAGCAAGCGCATATAGCGTGGCGGGTTGAAGAAGTGTGTGATGAGGAAGTCTTGGGCGAAGCTCTTGGGTAGGCCGTCGACGAGTTTGGCCAGGGGTAGCGTCGAGGTGTTGGAAGAGACGATGCTGCCTTTGCGGCGCACGGCGTCGATCTTCTTATAGAGGTCCTGCTTGATGTCGAGGCGTTCGATGACCGCTTCGACGATCCAGTCGCATTCGGCGAGTTTGTCGAGGTCGTCTTCGATGTTGCCGGCGGTGATGCGTTTGGCGGCGGTCTTGCTCATAAACGGCGCGGGGTCGGCCTTCAGCATGCGGGCGACGGCGCCGGCGGCGACCTGATTGCGGTCGCTCGCACCGCCAGGAACGATGTCGAGCAACATGACGCGTGCGCCGGCGTTGGCGATGTGCGCGGCGATGCCGCTGCCCATCACGCCCGCGCCGATCACCGCGACGCGATTGATGGCAGGCTTGCTCATGCGACGGCTTCCAGCACGGTGGCGATGCCCTGACCGCCGCCGATGCACTGGGTGGCGAGGGCGAGTTCTTTCTTCTCGCGTTGCATCAGGGACGCGGCCTTGCCGGTAATGCGGGCGCCGGTGGCGCCGAGGGGATGACCGAGGGCCATGGCGCCGCCGTCGAGGTTCACCTTGGACTCGTCGATCTGCAAATCGTCGATGCAGGCCAAGGCTTGGGCAGCGAATGCCTCATTCAGTTCAATCACGCCGATGTGCTGGATCGACACGCCGGCGCGCTCCATCGCCTTCTACGACGCGGCGACCGGGCCGATGCCCATGATTTCCGGGGCGCAACCGGCAACGGCGACACCGCGGATGCGGGCCAGCGGCTTCAGGCCGTTGGCTTTGGCATAGTCTTCGCTTGTCACCAGCACGGCGGCGGCGCCGTCGGTTAGGGGCGAGGATGTGCCCGCGGTGACGGTGCCGTCGGTCTTAAAAGCCGGCTTCAAACCCGCCAGCGCGTCCGCGGAGGTGTCGTCACGAATGCAGCCATCGGCATCGATGACATGGTTGCCGTCGCGAATTGTGACGATTTCGTCCCCAAGTTTGCCTTGATCGCGCGCGGCGGCCGCCTTTCTGTGACTGTCGACGGCCATCTGGTCCATGCGCTCACGGGACAGGCCGTATTTCTTTGCCACATTTTCGGCGGTTTCTCCCATCGAAATGTAGGCATGCGGCATGCGTTCGGTGAGGCCTGGGTGCGGCAGGGGATTGAAACCCGACATCGGCACACGCGACATCGATTCGACACCTGCGCACAAAAACGCTTCTCCGGCATTCATCTGGATGGCGCCGGCGGCGACGTGCACGGACTGCATCGACGAACCGCAAAACCGGTTGATCGTCATGCCGGCTACGCTAAGTGGGAGATCAGAAAGGAAGCCGATGAGGCGTGCGACGTTAAGTCCTTGTTCGCCCTCCGGAAACGCGCAGCCGACGATCAAATCTTCGATGTCACGTGCATCTACACACGTACTGTCAAGAAGACCGCGTACCGTCTGTGCAGCAAGTTCGTCAGCACGGACGCGTTTCAGCTCTCCTTTGTGGGCGAAATGAAAGGGAGAGCGCGCGTAACCGGCGATCACGACCTTTTTATGCATGACTGTGACGCTCCTCAGTGGGGGACAGCGCGATAGTGGCTATCGAAGTTTGCACACTGGCACCAATTCGATTCGATATTGTGAACTGCATCGAGAAAACAAGACAACGCTTGGTATTCGCAAGTCGTTCCATAACATTCAAAGATTGTCATCGATGCGATTCACATTAATTAATTGTTCAGCTTTCGTGGTTAATTTTCGGTTATGGCCGGACAAGCAGCGAGTCGTTACATGCTTGCCTTGATTGTCGGCAGAACCGCCGGCAACACATCGAACGCAGTCTTTGCGGGCGCCCGACGCGCTGCCGCCGCTCTCTCTTCGACGAGCGCGTCACATCGTCTCGGCGGGTTGAGCATCCGACGCCTTCCGGTCTTTCGTTCCTTCTCACACCGTTCCGTGTCCAACGGGAGCTAGTCCATGGACGTATTCGACATCTTTTCCGAACACTACCGGCAGGAAAAGCAGGAGCGCATGTCCGTGCAGGACTACCTGTTGAGCTGCCGCGACGATTCAATGCTGTATGCGAGCGCGGCGGAGCGGATGGTTGCTGCCATCGGCGAACCCGAAGTGATCGATACCAGCAGCGATCAGCGGTTGAGCCGGATCTTTATGAACCGCACCATCAAGCGGTACCCGGCTTTCAAAGACTTCTTCGGCATGGAAGACACGGTCGAGCGGATCGTCGGCTACTTCAACTACGCGGCGCAGGGCCTCGAAGAGAAGAAGCAGATCCTTTATCTGCTCGGGCCGGTCGGCGGCGGCAAGTCGTCCCTCGCGGAACGGCTCAAGGCGCTGATGGAAACCCATCCGATCTATGTGCTGGCAGCCGGCGATCAGATCAGCCCGCTGTTCGAGTCACCGCTGGTGCTGTTCAACCCGGACCGCATGGGTGATCTGCTGGAAGACAAGTATGGCGTGGCGAAGCGCCGGCTGTCCGGTTTGATGTCGCCGTGGGCGGTCAAACGCCTGGACGAGTATGACGGCGACATCTCGAAGTTCTCGGTGGTGCGGCTGCAGCCGTCGAAGATCCGTCAAATCGCGATCGCCAAGACGGAACCGGGCGACGAAAACAACCAGGACGTCTCTGCGCTGGTCGGCAAGGTCGACATTCGCAAGCTGGAGCATTTCAGCCAGGACGATCCGGACTCCTACAGCTACAGCGGCGGTCTGAACCGCACGACCCAGGGGCTGCTCGAATTCGTCGAGATGTTCAAGGCGCCGATCAAGGTGTTGCATCCGTTGCTGACCGCGACGCAGGAAGGGAACTATGTCGGTACCGAGAATTTCGGCGCCTTCCCGTTCCAGGGCGTGGTGCTGGCCCACTCCAACGAAGCGGAGTGGCAGCAGTTCAAGAACAACCGCAACAACGAAGCGTTCCTCGACCGGATCAGTGTGATCAAGGTGCCGTATTGCCTGCGGGTCACGGAAGAGCGGCACATCTACGACAAGCTGCTGCATTCCAGCGAGCTGGGAGAAGCCAAGTGCGCGCCGGAGACGTTGTCGCTACTGGCGCAGTTCTGCGTGCTCACCCGGTTGCTGGAGCACGAGAATTCCAGCCTGTATTCAAAAATGCGGGTGTATGACGGCCAAAACCTTAAGGACACGGATCCGAAGGCTAAGTCGGTGCAGGAGTATCGCGAGGCCGCGGGGGTCGATGAGGGCATGAACGGCGTGAGCACGCGATTCGCCTTCAAGGTGCTGTCGGAGACCTTCAACTACGACAACGAAGAGGTCGCCGCCGATCCGGTGCATATGATGTATGTGCTGGAGCAGTCGATCAAACGCGAGCAGTTCCAGGACGAGTTGGAGAAGAACTATCTGGAGTTCGTGAAGTCCGATCTGTCCGGCCGCTATGCCGAGTTCATCGGCCACGAGATCCAAAAGGCCTATCTGGAATCCTATACCGAGTATGGCCAGAACCTGTTCGACCGTTACATCACCTACGCGGATGCGTGGATCGAAGAACAGGATTACAAGGATCCCGATACGGGCCAGATCTTCAATCGGGAAATCCTGGATGCCGAGCTGTCAAAGATCGAGAAGCCGGCGGGGATCGCCAATCCGAAGGACTTCCGCAACGAGGTCGTCAAGTTTGCCCTGCGCGCCCGCGCCAAGCATGGCGGCAAGAACCCGAGCTGGACGAGCTACGAAAAGTTGCGTGACGTCATTGAGAAGCGGATGTTCAGCCAGGTCGAAGAGTTATTGCCGATCATCAGCTTTGGTTCGAAGAAGGACAGCGCCACGGATAAGCAGCACAAGGAGTTCGTGCAGCGGATGACCGAGCGCGGCTATACCGAACGGCAGGTGCGCCGGTTGGTCGAGTGGTACATGCGGGTGGACAAGGCCGGATAACGCAAACTGTGCGCGGGGGGCTATGCCCTATTTCATCGATCGCCGGCTCAATCCGAAGGACAAGAGCCTCGGGAACCGGCAGCGGTTTTTGCGGCGGGCCCGCGCGCAGATCAAAGAGGCGGTCAACAAGGCGCTAAAGAACCGCAACGTCTCCGACACGCTGAGCGGCGAGACCATCAGCATCCCGACCAAGGGCATCGCCGAGCCGCGGTTTCGGCTCTCGCCGACCGGCGGCGATCGCGACCGCATCTTTCCCGGCAACAAAGAGTTCGATGCCGGCGACCGTCTGCCGAAGCCGCCGAAGGGCGGCGGGGAAGGGCGGGGCAAGAAGGGCTCCGACCAGGGCGAAGGCACGGACGAGTTCGAATTCGCGCTGTCGCGGGACGAGTTCCTGGATCTGTTCTTTGAGGACCTTGAGCTGCCGGAGTTGGTGAAGACCACGCTCAAGGAACTGGAAAACATCAAACCGCAGCGGGCCGGTATCGGCACGACCGGCACACCGACCAACATCAACGTGATCCGGACCATGCGGATGGCCATGGGGCGCCGGTTGGCGCTGAAGCGGCCGCGCAGCGATGATGTGATGGAGGTCGAGCGCCAGATCTTCGCGCTGGAGAACAAGAGCTCGCCGACCTCGGACGAACGGGAAAAGCTGGCGGCTCTACACGCCGAACTGGAAGAGCTGAAACGGCGGCAAAAGGGCGTGCCGTACATCGATCCGCTGGACATCCGCTACAACCAGTTCGTGCAGAAGCCGGAGCCGTCGACCAAGGCGGTGATGTTCTGTCTGATGGACGTTTCCGGATCGATGGGTGAGCGGGAGAAGGACCTGGCGAAGCGGTTCTTCGTGCTGCTGCATCTGTTCCTGAAGCGGCGCTACGAACGGATCGAGGTGGTGTTCATTCGCCACACGCACCAGGCGCAGGAAGTCGACGAAGAGACCTTCTTCTACAGCCGGGAGACTGGCGGCACGGTGGTCAGCACGGCCTTGCGCGAGATGCTGAGCATCGTCAAGGACCGGTATTCACCGGGTGAGTGGAACATCTATGCGGCGCAGGCCTCGGACGGCGACAACTTCGCCGGCGATGCCGAGAAGTGCACGGCGCTTCTAAGCCAAGAGCTGATGCCGATGTGCCAGTACTACGCTTATGTGGAGATCCTCGACGAGCGGGAGATGGAGTTGTTCCGCAACTCCGAGGAAGGCGCCGCGCTGTGGCGCTGCTACCGCGCCGTGGCCGCCGACTGGAAGAACTTCGCTATGAAACGCATCGCGACGCCCGCCGACATCTATCCGGTGTTCCGCGAACTGTTCGCCAAGCAGCCGAGCTAGCCCGGCATGGCCGCACGCAAAAAGAAGGAGAAACCGCTGTTCGAAGGCAGCGAGTGGGACTTCGCTACGATGCAGCGGGCGTACGACGCTATCCAGGAGGTGGCGTTCGAGGATCTGGGGCTCGACATCTACCCGAACCAGATCGAGATCATCTCGTCCGAGCAGATGCTCGACGCATATGCGTCGGTGGGCCTGCCGTTGATGTACAAGCACTGGTCGTTCGGCAAGCATTTCGTGCGCGAAGAGCGCATGTACAGCAAGGGTTACACCGGTCTCGCCTACGAGATTGTCATCAATTCGAATCCCTGCATCAGCTACAATCTTGAAGACAACACCATGGCGATGCAGACGCTCGTCATGGCCCACGCCGCGTTCGGCCACAATCATTTCTTCAAGAATAACAACGTGTTCCGGCAATGGACGGACGCCGAGGGCATCCTTGACTATCTACAGTTCGCCAAGAGCTACGTCTCTCAATGCGAGGACAAGCACGGCCACGCAGCCGTCGAAGAGGTGCTCGACTCCGCGCATGCTATCATGGACTACGGCGTGTTCCGGTACCGCCGGCCGCCGAAGCTGAGCCTGCGCGATCAGATCGAGCGGGAACGGGACCGGCAGGAATATGAGGACCGGACCTTCAGCGATCTCTGGCGGACGCTGCCGAAACGGCCGGACAAGGAAGAGCCGTCGGAGGCCGAGGAGGCGGCGACGGAGCGGCGGCGCAAGCTGAAGCTGCCGGAAGAGAACCTGCTGTACTTCCTGGAAAAGAACAGCCCGACGCTGGAACCCTGGCAGCGGGAAATCCTGCGGATCGTGCGCAATATCTCGCAATACTTCTATGCGCAGAAGCAGACCAAGGTGATGAACGAAGGCTGCGCGACGTTCGTGCACCACTACATCGTCAACACCTTGTATGACCGCGGTTTGCTAACCGAGGGCGCGCTGCTGGAGATCCTGCATAGCCACTCGAACGTCGTGTTCCAGCCGGGCTACGATGACCGGCGCTTCAGCGGCGTCAATCCGTACGCCTTGGGCTTCGGGATGATGGACGATATCAAGCGGATCTCCACGGAGCCGACCGACGAGGACAAGGATTGGTTCCCGGAGATTGCCGGTACCGGCGATTGGCGCGAGGTGCTGAAGGATGCGTGGGCCAACTACCGCGACGAGTCCTTCATCCGGCAATATCTCAGCCCGCACATGATGCGGCAGCTCAAGCTGTTCAGCCTGACCGACCGGGAGGATGACTCCCACTACACAGTGACGGCAATCCACAATGAACGGGGCTATGAGGACCTGCGCAACTCATTGGCGCAGACCTATGACCTGAGCATGGTGGAGCCGGATATACAGGTCGGCGATGTGGATCTGCGCGGCGACCGGCGGCTGCGATTGCAGCACACCATGCGCGACGGTATTCGGCTCGATTCCGCGACCCGCGACGAGGTGATGAAGCACATCAAAGTGCTATGGGGCTACGACGTGACCATGGCCGGGATCGACCGCGGCTCCGACAAGAAGGTCTACGAGGTCAGCACCGCCAAGATGTAGGTGCGTGGTGGCTAGCGAGCCGCCTGATAGCGCTCCAATGCGTCCCGAATCCGCTGGCGGATGTTCGGGATGAGTACCGACAAAATGAGCAGCGAGCCGATGACACCGGTCTGCAAATGGCCGGTGATATTGGCGAGGGCCATGCCGTTGCGCAGGTTGAGCACGATCAGGATCGACAACAGGACCCCGAAGATCGAGCCCGACCCGCCGAAGATGCTGACGCCGCCGAGCAGGACGATGGTGATGATGTCGAGCTCGAAACCGAGGGCGACATCGCCGCGGACCGCGCCGACGCGGGCGGCGAATAGCAGTCCGGCGAGGGCGGCGACCGTGCCCGAGGCGATGAAGAGTATCGACTTCACCCGCAGGATATCGACACCGGAGTAGCGCGCCATCTGGGCGTTGTTGCCGATGACATAGACGTAGCGGCCGAATGCGGAGAAGTGCAGCACGACGATCAGCAGGATCAGCAGCGCGAAGAAGATCAGTAGGGCCAGGGGGAATGGGCCGATGATCGGCTGTTGGCCCATGGCGTCGAACCATTCCGGGAAGCCGGTGATCCCGCGGTCCTCGACCAGCACGCGCGCCAGGCCGCGGAAGCCGATCAGCATCGCCAGGGTCACCACCAGGGATGGGATCCCGACCCGGGTGATCCAGAATGCGTTGAACGCGCCGCCGAGGGTGCCGACCAGAATGGCGGCGATCATCGCCAGGGGCACCGGGATGCCGTGCAGGAATAGCCAGCCGAAGGCACAGGCCGACAGGCCCATCATTGAGGCGACCGACAGGTCGATCTCCGCATTGATGATGATGAGGGTCATCATCAGGGCGACGATGATCTTTTCGATCGAGAGCTGGAACAGGTTGATCTGATTGCCGACGGTCAGAAAGACCGGCGATTGAATGGCGTTGCCGATGACGGTGATGATCAGAATGAGAAGGAGAAAGCCCTCCCAACTGCGGAGCTTGGCGGCAGCGGCGCGGACGAGGTTCATTGGCGGCTCTCCGCAGCGGGTTCCGTCGACTGGTCCGTTAGTTTGGTCGCGCGATGGCGGCGGAGGCGGTTGAGCTGGCGGAGGACGACCGTGTCGGTGGCGACCGCCAGCAGGATCAGCATGCCCAACAGGGCGTCGCGCCAGAACTCACTGATGGCGGCCCAACGGATCAGGCTGTTGTCGATCAGGTCGACCAGGACCGCGCCGAGCAGCACACCGAAGATGGTGCCGGACCCGCCGAAGATGTTGACGCCGCCGACCACGACCGCGGCGACGGATCTGAGTTCCAGACCCAAGCCGGCGACGACGGTGATGTTGCCGAACTTGGCGAGGAACATGAACCCTGCGAGGCCGGCCAGGGCGCCGCACAGGACGAAGGCAAAGAAGACCACATGCTGGGACGGAATGCCGGCAACGACTGCGGCTTCCGGGTTGGAGCCGACGGCGTAGAGGCGTCGGCCGAAACGCAGGCGGGTCAGCATCAGGTGGAAGATTAGGACAACGACCAGGGCAATGCCGACGGTCAGGCGGAAGTCGAGGCGGCCGATGCTGAAGATGTTGGTGCGCGGCAACTCGAGGAGCCAGGGGGGTAGCATGATCGTAGTGATCGATCCGGCGTCGGCATACTCGACCAGCATGGTGCGGAACAAAGCGAGGGTGCCGAGGGTGACGATGATTGCCGGGACGCGGCCGTAGGCGACAAGGACGCCGTTGAATGCGCCGAGCACGCCGCCCACGCCGACGGCAGCGAGCACGGCTAGCAGCGGGTGCAGATCGCCATGGTCGGCAAGCAGTTGGCCGACGAAATAGGCGGTGAAACCGACGATCGAGCCGACGGACAGGTCGATGTTGCGGGTCAGAACCACCAGGGTCTGGCCGACGGCGATCATGGCGATGATCGCGACGCTGGTGGAGACGCGGTTGAACAGGCGCGCGTTGAGGTAGTTGTCGACGACGACGCTGAAGAACAGCACGACGAGGACTAGGACGAACAGCAGGGCCAGGACGCGCAGCAGCTGGGGGTGGAGTTTGCTGATATCCATCGGGTCAGCCAGCGGCGGCGAGGGTGGTTTGGCCGGTGGCGAGGCTCATGATGTTCTCTTGGGTGGCGTCCTCCGCATCGAAGATCCCCATTTGCTGGCCTTCGCGCATGACGAGGATGCGGTCGGCCATGGCCAGAACCTCGGGCAGGTCCGATGAAATGACGATGACCGCCACGCCCTCCGCGGCGAGTTCGTTGACGATCTGGTGGACTTCGGCCTTGGCGCCGACGTCGATGCCGCGGGTCGGTTCGTCGAAGATGAGCAGTTTCGGCTTGACGTTAAGCCACTTGCTCAACATCACCTTCTGCTGGTTACCGCCGGAGAGGGTGCCGACCGTGGTGTGGATCGACGGCGTGCGGATGTTGAGCTTCTGCCGGTAGGACTCGGCCATGGCGCTTTCGTCGCTGCGGTGGATCAGGCCGAGACCGGACAAGTATTTGCGCAGGGTCGGCAGGGACGCGTTGGCGGTGATCGACATGCTCATCGCCAGGCCGAGTTTGCGCCTATCCTCTGACGAGTAGGCGATGCCCAACGCAATGGCTTGTTCGGGCGTGGTGATCTCGACGGGCTGGCCTTCGAAGGAGACCTCGCCTCTGTCGGCGGGCTCGATACCGAACAGGGCGAGGCCGACATCGGTGCGCCTTGCGCCGATCAGGCCGGCGAAGCATAGGACTTCGCCGCGGTGGATGTCGAAGTTGATGTCGGTGAAGACGTTCTCTTTGGTCAGGCCACGGACGGAAAGCAGCACGTCCTGACGGGTGCGCTTGGTTCGTTTGCCGAAGAAGTCGTCGATTTCGCGCCCGACCATGTCGCGGATCAAGCCGTCGCTGGTCACGTCGGCGATCGGGTTGGTGGAGATGTGCTGGCCGTCGCGGAGCACGGTGACGCGGTCGGCGATCTCAAAAACCTCTTCCAGGCGGTGGCTGATGTAGAGGATGGCCACACCTTGCTCCCGCAGGGTGCGCACCACGTTCATTAGTTGCGTGACTTCGTGGGCCGAGAGGGACGCGGTGGGTTCGTCCATGATGAGGACGCGGACCTTCAGCGAAATGGCGCGGGCGATCTCGACGGTCTGTTGTTCCGCCAGGGTGAGGCCGCTGGCTGGGATGTCGACATCCAGGGTCACGCCGAGCGTGCGGATGATGTCGCGGGCGTTGTCGTACATGTCCCGCCATTTGACGAACGGGCCGAGGTCGCGGTGGCTGATGAAGATGTTCTCGGCGACGTCGAGGTCGGGGAACACCATCGGTTCCTGGTAGATGGCGGCGACGCCGAGGGCTTGCGCCTGCTGGGTGTTCTGGATCGTGACCGGGTCGCCATCGAGCAGGATTTCGCCCTCGGTGGCGCGGTGGATGCCGGTCATGATCTTGATAAGGGTCGACTTGCCGGCGCCGTTTTCGCCGACGAGCGCGTGCACCTCACCGGGGTAGAGCGCTAAGGATACCTTGCTGAGCGCCGCGGTCATGGCGAAGTGTTTGGAAACACTCTTCATTTCCATGACCGGCGTCTTCATGTGCTGATCTTGTCCCCCGCTAAAGAAGCGGCGGATTGCCGGTCGCGGTCTTGTTGCACGCGATCCGGCAATCCGCCGGTAGGTAGTCGCCGAAGCGATGCCGCTATTGCGCGGCGGCCTCGACGTTGTCCTTCGTGTAGACCGTGAACGGACCCATCAGGACGCGGTTGCCGGCGTCGCGGGTCGGATCCTTCTCGATGGTGTAGGTGCCCATGCGGCCGGCTTCGAAGGTCTCACCAACCTCGCCCTGCATCTGCCCCGTGGCGATCAGGTAGGTCGTGTAGTAGGTGAGGTAGCCGAGGTCGACGAAGTCCCAGAGCGCGAACTCAGGGGCGCAGCCGTTCAGAGTGTAGGACACCATCTCGGCCGGAACGCCGAGGCCGCTGATCTTCACCGTGTCGCACAGGCCTTCGTCCTGCATGGCCTTGGCGGCGGCCTGAATGCCGACCGAGGTCGGGGCCATGATCAGTTCCATGTCCGGGTACTTGTCGACCAACGCCAGCGCACGATTGTAGCTAAGCTCCGACTGGTCGTCGCCGTAGACGGTGTCGAGCAGCTCGATATTGGCGTACTTGCTGTCCTGCAACGCGGTTTCCATCGCAGCGATCCAGGCGTTCTGGTTCGCGGCATCCGGTGTTGCCGAGAGGACCGCAAACTTGCCTTCGCCACCGAGGATGCTGTGGGCCATGTCGGCCATGACCACGCCGATGTCGTTGAAGTCGACTTGGGCGACGAACAGGACTTCGCCTTCGGCCGACGGGATCGGTGAATCCCAGGTGACCATCTTGACGCCGGCCTCCATGGCGGCCTTGGCAGCCGGGACGATCTGGTCGCCGGAGTTGTTGGACAGCATGACGCCCGCCTGGCCTTGGGTGGCTGCGGTGGTCACGATCTCAATCTGACCGGCGACGCTGTTTTCGGGGGTCGGACCGACATACAGCAGCTCACCCGGATTCTGCAGTTCGGCGTGGGCCTCCTGCGCACCTTGATTGGCTTGATCGAAAGGGAGAATGCCGAGGAACTTGGGCAGCAGCACGAGGTCGGCCGATTCGCCGGGCTTCGGGGTGATCGTCTGGGCGAATGCCGCCCCCGATGCCAGCAAAGCCGCACCGGCCGTCAGGCTGACAAGCGAAATATGTCGCATAAACTTCCTCCACACTTAGTTTGTTGCTTGTTGGACTGGGTCTTATCGAGTTGTCGGTGGCTAGCCTAGCACGTCGGCGCCGTCAATGAAGGGACCCGGCGGCTGTCTCCCAGCAGGAGCGGTCAGGTGGCCGCACGCTTGGCCCATTGGCGCTCCTGAAGCCGCTTGTTCATGCGGGCATGGGCTTCGTCCGAGCCGTCGTGCCAGGTCCCAAACAGAATGTCGAACACCGGGAAGCCGTCGCCGCTGTAGTTGCACTCGAAATACTTGTGGTGGAGGTAGTGGCCGTAGGTGCCGACCGAGATGCTTTTGCCCTTGTAGGACACGCTCTCAAAGCCGGTGTGGCCTTGGGGTGGCGAGAGGGCGGCATGTTGCAGGTGGAACAAGGCATGGATCGGGTGGGATGCCACAACCCAATGCAGGATCACGCCCGAGAAATAGAGGAAATGCTCGAACGGGTGCATCGAGATGCCGGACCATGGGCCGGGATTGACGTTCCGATGGTGCAGCTTGTGCGCGTACTCGTACAACGGCCGCCAGTGCAGCAGGCGATGCAGCAGGTAGAAGTGGATGTCGCGGAATGCCGGGATCAGCACCAGCAAGACGACGAACCAGACGGGGTTGGTTTCCCAATTGATGAAGGGCAATAGGCCGTTGGCGTAGGCCCATAGGGTGACGACTTCGTAGGCGGTCCACAGCGCCACGCCGCTGCCGAGGGTCCAGAACATGTTGTCGTGGACCTGGTTGTTGAAGGTGAAGATCTTGTTGTGTTTGTCCTGGCGCCGGGTCGTGTATTTGAAGTCGTCGCCTTGCATCCTGAAGATGTAGAGATACAGGTGCCAGGCGCCGTAGATGAGCACCGCCAAGCCGAGATTGCGGCCGTAGACGAGGGCGACCCACCACAACTCGAAGCTTTGCATGCTGGCGAGGGAAGGGGTGAGGAAGAACCAGGTGAACGTGGCAATCGCGAGGTAGGCGGCGTTCCACGGCCAGAGGTATCCGGGGAAGCCGAAGAACCAGCGTAGCACAGCGCGCGGCTTCGGCGGCCAGGCAATCGGCGCCGGGACCTCAAGGGTGTAGGGCGGGCGCCAGTCGCCGAGCTTGTTCCTCACGCCCAAAGTTGTGTCGGTCATCGCTGTGCCTCCCCACCACGGTCTTCTCTTGCCGTTTGCCAAGCATGATGCCAGTTCGTCCGGCGCCGATCAATTTGGCAAGAAAGACTATGTCCGCTGCGAGCTCGTGGGAGAGAGACGGCGCGCCCACTGCGCCTGTAGTAGGCGAGAGGTTTCTCTCCGCTGGAACGTCAGTTACTACTTATGCAGTGCTAGTCTGATTGTGCCGGCAATGACGAGGCAGTCATGACTCTTACATCGGCCGAATTGGATACATTCCATCGGGATGGCTTTCTCTTCTTTCCGGGTCGGTTCACGCCGCGTGAAGCCGCCGTGCTGCGGCGCGAGGCCGACGTGGTCTATGGGCTCGAAAGACCGGAGGTCTGGCGCGAGAGTTCCGGCGTGGCGCGGACCGCGTTTGCGGCGCACACCTACAACGAGGGCTTTCGCCGCCTGGGTGCGCATCCGCGTTTGATTGAGCCAGTCATGCGACTGGTCGATGGACCGGTTTACATGCATCAGTTCAAGGTGAACGCGAAGGCCGCCTTTGATGGCGATGTCTGGCAGTGGCATCAGGACTTCGGGACATGGCACCGCGACGATGGGATGCCGGAGCCGCGCGCGATGAATATCGCCGTCTTCCTGGACGAGGTCACTGCGGCGAACGGGCCCTTGCTGCTGATCCCCGGCAGCCACAAGCACGGTGTGCTGGACGCCGGGCATGATCTTGAGACCACCAGCTATCCGCTGTGGACGCTCGATCGGGAGACCGTGACACGGCTGGCGGAACGCGGCGGTTGTGTCGCGCCGACCGGTCCTGCCGGCAGCATGTTGGTGTTCTCATCGCTGATCGTGCACGCGAGTCCGCCGAACATCTCGCCGTTCGGACGAACGATCGTCTACTTGTCGCTTTGCCATGTGGACAATCACATTCGCCTGTTCAAACGTCCCGAATGGGTCGCTCACCGCGATTTCTCCGCGATCCAACCCTTGGATGACGACTGTCTCGATAGCTTGGCCGATGCGCCGGTAGCCGCCTAGGCAGGAATCGGCTGGTACATCACGGCCGCCGGAAACCTGTCTTGCAGCGGGTCATAGGCGACAACACTCTGCCGACCGGCAAGCCGATTGTTGACGTATCTGGCGGCGATCAGCGCTTTGCGGCGATCCATGTCGGTGGCGGCTTCATCGATTAGCAGACATGCGCTGAGCAGACGCGCCATGGTGTCGAGCAGGCGGCGCGCATGCAGCGGTCCCTCGGCCGGTGCCTGGCGGAGATGGGCGAAGGTGTTCTCACAGTCTTCGAGGGTGCGCCTGAGGGTTTGGGCCGCGCCGTCGAGTTCCGGCGGCAGCCGGCCTAGCGTCTCGCGGATGCGGGCCACGAAAAGCTGGTTGCCCGGCACCTTGCCGGCGACCATGCGGAGGAGTTCGAGAGCCTGGATGTTGGCCGGGCCCTCCCACACCGACAAGACAAGTGCATCGCGGAGCAGGCGGGCGGTTGGCCATTCCTCGGTGTAGCCGTTGCCGCCAACTGTTTCGACGGCGCGGGTCGTCGCCTGGTTGACGTATTCAGCAGTGAGATACTTGGCGAGGGCGGTGGTCAGGCGCAGCCACGGGCGCGCTTCATCGTCATCAAGCGCCTGGTCGAAAGTGGCGGCGGCTTCGAAGGCGAGGGCCATGCCGGCCTCCAGATCCGCCAGCGTGTCCAGGGCCAGATCGCGCACCATCGGGAAGTCAGCAATGGGGCCGCCGAACGCCTGGCGGTGGGTAGCCCAGCACATCGTCTCCAGGAAGGCACGGCGATGGGCGCCGCAGGCGGCGACGGCGTTGTGGATGCGGCTGTACTCCAACGCCTCCATCATGGCTTTCAGACCATGGGGCGGGGGGGCGATTTCGAGCGCCCAGGTGCCGTTCAGTTCGATCTCGCCGGTCGCCAGGCCGCGGGTGCCGAGTTTGTCTTTGAGCCGCCGGACCCAGTGAGCATTGCTCTTGCCGTTCGGCAGGCGGTCCGGGATCAGATAGAGTCCCAGTCCCTTGCTGCCGCTTGGGGCGCCGGTGGGGCGCGCGGTGGCGACCGCGATGCCGGAACCGGCGTTGCTGGTGAACCACTTCAAGCCATTCAGGCGCCAGGCGTCGCCGTCCGGGCGGGCTTCGGTCGTGGTGGCGCCGACGTCGGAACCGCCATGGTGCTCGGTTGCCCAGGTGCCGCCGCTTAGAGCCTTGCCGTCCATGCGGATCAGCTCCGGCAGATACACGTCGCGCACGGCACTGGGCGCGAGCCGGTCCAGCACGTAGGCGACGGCGCCGGTCATGGTGACGGGGCAGTGGATGGAGATGTCGGTCTGGGACAGGAGGTAGCCCATCGTGAAGGACAGCAGGTGGGGGGCGCGCCCGGTGAAGGCGAGACCGATGACGCCGCGTTCGTATGCTTCGGCATGGGCCTGTTGATAGAGCGGGTTGAGCACCACGCGGCCGAGGGGACGGCTGTCAGTGCCGTGGGTTTCCAATTGGGGTGGGGCGTAGCGGTCGGTATAGGTGGCTTGCTCATCGAGGGCTCCGCCGACCCAAGCGCCGAAATCGGACAGGCGCTCCCCATGTTTCGCGAGCATGTCGGGGGACCGGCGCGCCAGCAGAGCCCGCAGATTGGCGTCCACGTCGAATAGGTTGGTGCCGGCGACCGACTCTGGAAAATCGAGCATCTCGCTATCCACGAGACGGAACATAAGGGCTGGTGGATGGGGGCCGGTAGCGCTTTTCGAGGATCGGTTGGCTGGTCTTATGACTTGGGTGCGGTTTTGCCGTGAGATTCCCGGACTGCTTGGCTTCTTGGTTGGAAGGTGTTCCTTAAGCCATTGCTAGAGCGTTGTTTTTCGCTGGTTTTCGAGCGAATCCCACGAACTCCATGCAAAATCAATGTGTTATTCGACGTAATGACTGTTCCGCAACAAACGGAACTGAAAGCATTTTGATTTACTGACCAAGGCGTCGCCCCTCATCTCATTGGGTTCGCTATGCCGGATGGTCAGAATATCTCAGTGGATCAAGCGGTTCGCGTGGGACGCGTGGTTTCCATCTCAGGATCGACAGCCCGGGGGTTGCTCGATATCAGCGCAAGCGACTCGGCGAACAGCACGGTGCGAATCGGTGGATTGCTGAAGATCGCCACGCCCCGGTCGGTGCTGTTTGGTGTTGTGAGCGCGTTGGGCGTCGATGATCCCGTGCTTGATCGGGGCGACGGCGAAAAGCAGTTCGTCGAGATTGAGTTATTGGGCGAGGCTGTCGGGGCGGGCATCGAGAGCGAGACCTTGAGTTTCCAGCGCGGTGTTTCCGACTATCCGACGCTCGGCGCGCCGATCCATCTCGCCGTGCGCAGCGACTTGGCGCAGGTCTATGCGCGGCCGTCGGAGACGAATGTTTGTGTGGGCGCGCTATTTCAAGACGATCAGGTGCCGGCCTATCTGATTACCGACGAATTGTTGGGCAAGCATTTCGCGGTGCTGGGAACCACCGGCGTCGGCAAGTCATGCGCGCTCGCGCTGATCCTGCGCGCAATCCTGGCCGAACATCCAAGCGGCCACATCGTTCTGCTCGATCCCCATAACGAGTATTCGCAGGCCTTTGCCGACCGGGCGGAGGGGGTGAGCCCCGAGGATCTGCAACTGCCCTATTGGCTGCTGAACTTCGAAGAGGTCGTGCAGGTGCTGATCGGTGACCGTGGTGCCGACACGGTGACCCAGGCAGCGATCCTGAAAGAGGCGATCGTCGCCGCGAAGATCAAGTTTGCCGGGGATGGCGCTTCGGTCGAGCACATTACGGTTGATACGCCGGTGCCGTATCGGCTGGGCGACCTGATGCGGATCCTCGACGAGGCGATGGGGCAGCTCGATAAGCCGGAGAATTCGGTGCCGTATCTGCGGCTGAAGGCGCGGATCGAGTCGCTGAAGGCGGACCGGCGCTATGGGTTCATGTTCTCCGGTCTGGTGGTGCGGGACAATCTGGCGGACATCCTGGCGCGGATCCTGCGTATCCCGGTCGACGGGAAGCCGCTGACGGTGGTCGACTTGTCCGGTGTGCCGTCGGAAATCGTCGATGTGGTGGTGTCGGTGTTGTGCCGGATGATCTTCGACTTCGCGGTCTGGAGCGCGCGGGACAACGCGACGCCGGTGCTGCTGGTGTGCGAGGAGGCGCAGCGCTACGTGCCGAGCGACGAGAGCCTTGGCTTCAACCCGACCCGCCGGGTGATCTCGCAGATCGCCAAGGAAGGCCGCAAGTACGGGGTTTCCCTGTGCCTGGTGAGCCAACGGCCGTCGGAGCTGTCGAGCAGTATCCTCTCCCAGTGCAACACGCTGTTTGCGCTGCGGATGAGCAACGATCAGGACCAGGACTTCGTCAGCCGCGCGTTGCCGGAGAGCGCCAAGGGCTTTCTCGGGGCGCTTGCCTCACTGCGGACGCGGGACGCGGTGGTGGTTGGCGAGGGGGTCAGCGTGCCGATGCGGTTGCGGTTCAACGAACTCGCATCGCAATACCAGCCGCGCAGTAGTTCCGCTGCGTTCTCGGACGCGTGGCGGTCCGAGGCGGATACGCGGGCCTTGATCGCCGACACAATCGCCCGGTGGCGCCTGCAGCAGCGATAGAACCGGTTCGCCCGCCTTGGTAACGGCGGGGGCGGGCAATAGCTGCAAATTCCTCTCCATCTTTGCGGGAGTTGCCCGGCCTGGCGGACTGGGCTCTAAGTGCGGACCGTCTCGTTGGTTTGATGGACGCATGAGAGGAGCCGCCATGCTGAAAACACTGGGTCTCGGACTGCTGGCGCTGGTCGGCGTGGCCACAATCGCGTCGGCGGAGCCGTTGACGCCGGTGCAGTACTACAAGCTCCGGCAACAGGCCGATCAACGCTTTGCGGAGGGCGAGGCCGATAAGGCGGCGGCGCTGTACGGGCGTTTGGCGGAAGCCAATCCGGCGGACGGTGATCTACGGTTGTTGCTGGCGCTGGCGTTGTTCGAGACCGGCGACCCGGGGGCGTTGACGCTTGCGGCGGAGGCGCTGGCCCAAGGTTTCGGCAATGAACCAGGGGCGGCGTACGAGATTGCCCGGGAGTTGGCGGCTATCGGTGAGACGGATGGTGCGCTTGGTTGGCTGCAGCGGGCGCTGGCCGCCGGGTACGAAGATCAAGCGACAATTAAGGCTGAGCCGGCGTTCGAGACACTGATGGACGATCCGCGGTTTCGGGACATTGCGGGACTATTGCCAGCGGATGCGACGACGCGGGAAACGGGCTGGACCTCCGATCTCGACCTGTTCCTGGACGAGGCGCGGCGGCTGCATGCCGCGCCCGATAGGGCTGCGCATTCGGCCGAGATCGAGCAGGCGGTCGAGACGCTCAAAGGCAGGATCAACGAACTGACGGATGAGCAGATTGCGGTAGCGCTGCAAGCGATCATGGTCGGCCTGGGCGATGGGCATAGCTCGCTGATCCCGATCCCGACGGAGAAGGTGGCGTTTGAGACCCTGCCGGTGGCGTTCTATTGGTTCGATGACGCGATCATTGTTACGGCTGCCGGCGATCCGAGTCTGGTTGGCAAACGGGTGACCGCTGTCGGGGGCCGGCCACTCGATCAGCTGCACGAAGATCTGCGGGACTACGTTAGCCGGGACAACGACTTTGGCCTGGCGGCCGTCGGGGTTCTACTCATGCGCTATCCCTCCATCCTGCAGGCGATGGGCTACGCCGATGCCGGCGCGCCGGTGCTGTTGACGCTGACAGATGAGTTGGGCGCGGAGCAGGTTGAGCTTGTTCCGGCGCAGTTCGATGCACCGCGAGGTCTGTCGGCGCTTCCCGGTGCCGAGACAGTGCCGCTTTGGCTGCGTGCGCCGGGGGACAACTATTGGCACGAACCGCTGCCGGACCTGGATGCGCTCTATGTGCAATTCAATCGGGTGCGGGACAAGGCGGACCAGTCGATCGCCGACTATGCGGCTGAGCTGAAGGATGTGCTGCGGGACCAGGGCTTCAGCAGTCTGATCCTGGATGTTCGGCACAATGGCGGTGGGAACAACTTCCTGGTTCGGCCGTTGGTGCGGTTGGCGGTCTGGCATGAGGAACAGGCGCGGGATCACCAGCTGTTCGTGATCACAGGGCAGCGGACCTTCTCGGCGGCGCAGAACTTCATCAATCGGCTGGAGCAGATGACGGACGCTGTGTTCGTAGGCGAGCCTTCAAGCTCACGGCCCAATTTCACTGGTGAAACGACATCGGTTGAGCTTCCCTACTCTGGCATCCGGATCAGCATATCCTCGAACTACTGGCAGGATTCCCAGCCTGGCGACCGGCGGCCGTTCATTCCGATGGCGCTCCCGGCGGCCATATCCTCAAAGGATTACCTGGCGGGCCGTGACCCGGCGATGGCGGCGCTTCGTGAGTTGCTGGCGGAGTAGGCTGGACCGCCCAGGCGCGGTGCTGTAGCGTTGTCAGACGATGTTGCAGATACAGGCCCTGAACGGACGAATTAGGGGCCGGGTGTCCATGGGGCGCCCGGATGTTTTCGCCTGTCCGTTCACCTCCCGTTTGGAGCCTGTATCCGATGACCTCGCCTAACCCCACCACCTGTTTTTTCGTTCAAGCCCACGCCGACCCGGGCACGCTGCCGCGGGTGCTGGAGCTGTTTGCCAAGCGTGGGCTCGTGCCCGACCGCGTGCATAGCCATGTCGGGCATCTCGCCCGGCAACATGTGGACCTGGAAATCGCCGCGCTGACCGAGTTCGAAGCTGGCTGTGTGGCGGACGCGATGCGGCAGATCCCGACCGTTGATCTCGTCCTGACCTCAACCAAGGTGCTGGCGGAAACGGCCTGAGGCTAGCGGCGGGCGCCGGTCAGGGTTAGGGCGACGGCGCTCGATACAAAAGCGAGCGCGACCCACTCGCGCCAACTCACCGTTTCCCCGAGGATCAGCGCCCCGCTGATGACGCCGACCGCCGGTATGACCAGGACGCTGAGGGCCGAAACCGTTGCGGGCACCATGCTGATGATCTTGAACCAGGCCGTGAAGCAGTAGGCGTGAGCGACCAGGACAACCCAGATAATGGAGAAGACGGCCGCGCCGCTGAAGACGATCGGCTCGCTGGGCCGGAGAATGAGGCCGGCCAGGATCATGGGCGGCGTTGCGATGATGAGCTGCCACGTCGTCACCGCCAGGATCGGCATGTTCCACTGCACACGTTTCTGCAGGATGGTGCCGGCGGCCCATGTCATTGCGGCGCCCAGCATTACCGCAGCACCGAGCGGGGACGCCCGTACGGCGGCGACCTGGTCGGTGGCCAGCAACAGAATTCCGGCAAGTCCGGCGCCAAGAGCCGCGGCTCGTTTGGCGTTCAGCCGCTCCTTCAGGATTAGGGCGCCGAGAATGGCGGCCCACAGGGGCATGGTGTAGGCAAGGATGGCGGCTTCGCCGGAATCGATCAGCAGGACGCCGATCGACATCAGAATGAACCAAGCCACCATGTTTAGGAGGGAGCCGAGCGCTAGGGGCCCCCAGCGGCCAATCGGCAGCCGCAGGGGCACTCGGAAGCCCATCATGATGAGGATCATGGCCAGCGCGGCCAGGGGCGTGGTGAACGCGCGAAAGGTGACCGGCGGGATGGCGGTGACCCCTATCTTCATGATCGGCCAAGTCAGTCCCCAGCCCAGGGTGAGGCCGACCAGCAGTGCGATGCCCAAAGGCGGCAGGGTCGCTTCCGCCGGGGAGGTGTTGGCCGTCTCCGGCTGATCTTGGGGCGTGCTGGTCACGGGGTGCCGTTGTGATTGGAGGTTGGTGTTTATAGCATGCGGCCCAAAGGAACGATGGGAGGAGCGCCTTGTCAGGCTTTGTGATTTGGGTGGTTTTTCGGCTGCGGCCAGGTACGCGGGACCGGTTTCTCGAACTGGTGAGCCAGAATGCGACAACATCCGTTCGAGACGAGCCCGGATGTAGCCGGTTTGATGTGGCAGTTCCGCGGGATGGCGATGCGGATGTTGTTGTCCTGTACGAAATCTACGATAGTGCCGACGCTTTCCAGGCTCATTTGCAGACTGCGCACTTCAAGGCCTTCGATGCGGCTACCGCGGCGATGGTCGAGGATAAGCGCATCGAACAGTATAACCTGACGCATATCGGCTGACATCGGGGGTCAGGGGGAGGAGACATGACGACAATGCGGGAGGTCGTTTCCGGCCCGGGCTTGCGGCTGGGGACCTACCTGGGGGAATTCGTGACATCGGGGATCGGGCAGATCCTCGCGCCCACAGGGGTCGAGTTCGTGTTCCTCGACATGGAACACAGCGGTTTTTCGTTCGAAACGGTGAAGGCGACGCTGGCGCATCTGCATGCCGCCGGCATTGCGAGTATCGTTCGGCCGCCGTCCCGTTCCTACCACGATATCTCCCGGGCGCTCGACGTTGGGGCGCAGGGGGTCGTGCCGCCGATGATGACGGCAGCCGAGGCCGAGCGGGTTGCCGGTTTCATGAAGTACCCGCCGGCGGGCGGGCGCGGCGTTGCCTTGGGTATCGCGCATGACGGTTACAAGCCCGGGCCGCCTGCGGAGAAACTCGCGCAGGCCAACAACGATACGGTGTTCATCGCGTTGATTGAGACCGCTGCCGGGCTTGCTGACGTCGAGCGCATCGCCGCGATGGACGCTGTCGACGGCCTGTTGATTGGTCACTTCGACCTGACGTGCTCTATGGGCATCAACGCACAGTTCGATCACCCGGACTTCAAGGCGGCGGTCGACCGGATCATCAGTGCCGGCAAGGCGAACAACAAGAAACTGGGACGGTTGGCGGCGACGCCGGAAGAAGGCCGCGACCTGTACGAAGCCGGTTTCGACCTGATCATGTACTCAGGCGATGTCTGGGCCTATCAGGCCGCGATGACAGCCGGCGTTGCCAAGATCCGGGAATTGACCGGGTCGTAGGGAGGTTAGTCATGGACAAGTTCAAGGTCGCGATAAGCGGCGATTTCCAGCGGCCCGATGGATCGATGGCGTATCCCGATTTCGATCTCGGTCCGTTGGAGGACCATCCGGCGATTGCGCACAGCTTTGTGCCGGTCACCGACAATATGGTGACGGCAGGGGCGCTTGATGGTTTCGATGCGCTGATCCTGTTGGGGGCACAGTTCAAGCGCGAGAGCGTTCCCGGTGATGGACGGCTCTCCATGGTCGCGCGGTTTGGCGTTGGTTACGACAACGTCGATGTCGGTGCGTGCGACGACAACGGGATTGCCGTGGTGATCACCCCCGACGGCGTGCGGCGGCCGGTCGCCGTGGCGATCATCACCTTCATGCTGGCACTGACCGGCAAGCTGATGAAGAAGGATGCGATCACGCGGCAGGGTCCCGAGGGTTGGGCGCAACGAAGCGACTATATGGGTGTTGGCCTGGTCGGGCAGACCCTTGGGTCGATCGGCATCGGTAACATCGGCGCGGAGATGTTCCGCCTGGCGAAGGTCTTCGACATGAACTTCGTCGCGCATGATCCTTATGCTGACCCCGTGGTGGCGCGCGACCTCGGCATCCGCTTGGTCGACGTGGACGACGTGTTTCGCGAGGCGGACGTGGTGACGATCAACTGTCCGCTGACCGAGCAGACCCGCGGACTCGTCAACGCCGAACGGCTCGCCCTGATGAAGCCGACAGCCTACTTCATCAACACGGCGCGCGGACCGATTGTCGATCAGCCGGCGCTGACCAAGGTGTTGCAAGAGGGGCGGATCGCCGGGGCAGGGCTCGACGTGTTTCAGGACGAGCCATCCAGCGCGGACGATCCGATCTTCAAGCTGGACAACGTTATCTGCGCGCCGCATTCGCTGTGCTGGACCAACCAGTGCTTCGGTGGCATTGGCGCCGCGGATGTGAAGGCGGTGTTGGCCGTGGTCGAGGGTCGCGTACCGACCGGTATCGTGAACCGGGGCATTACCGATAACTCGGCTTGGCAGGCCAAGCTCGCAAGTTACAAAGAGGCGTTCGCCGGCCGGTAGCCCGGCGACGGCGATACCCTAGGTTTCGGCGAAGAGGAGACGCATGCAGAAGGTCGTTTTGATCACCGGCGGCAGCCGGGGCATAGGCGCGGCGGTTGCCCGGTTGGCCGCACGTGGCGGCTATTCCGTCGGGGTCAACTACAACAAGGACGCTGCCGCCGCCGCGTCCGTGGTGGCGGAGGTGGAGAAGGCCGGTCAGCATGCCGTGGCCGTGCAGGCCACAGTGTCGGACGAGGCACAGGTCGCCGAGTTGTTCGCCAAGGTGACCAAGGCGCTTGGTCCAATTACGGCGCTGGTAAACAACGCCGGGATTACCGGTGGGAAGGCGGAAGTGCGGTCGCTGGATACAGTGACGCTGCAACGGGTTTTCGAGACCAATGTGTACGGGCCTTTCTACTGCGCGCGCGAAGCCATCAATCGCATGTCGCTGAGCTCGGGCGGGCAGGGCGGTTCGATCGTTAACATCTCGTCGGTGGCGGCAGTGATGGGCGCCGGTGGGGAACGGGTGCACTACGCCGCCTCGAAAGGCGCCATTGACGCGTTCACGCTTGGCCTGGGCCGCGAGCTCGGTAAAGAGGGGATCCGGGTGAACGCGGTACGACCCGGACTGATCGACACGGACATGAACCGGTCCGCGGAAGACCCGGACCGACTGGCGCGCATCGGCCCGACCGTGCCCATGGGGCGCACTGGGACCGCCGAGGAGATTGCCGAGGCGGTGATCTGGCTGATGTCGGATGCGGCGCGATACGTGACCGGGCATGTCCTGACCGTCTCTGGCGGGCGCTAGCGGATGGCACTGCGCGGCGGACTCATCGGTTGCGGTTTCTTTGCGCAGAACCACCTGCATGCCTGGGGAGATGTTGACGGGGCCGACATTGTTGCCGTCTGCGACCGGGACGACAGCCGGCTGAAGGAAGCTGGCGACCGGTTCGGCATCTCCGAACGTTTCAATGACGCCGAAGCGATGTTGGCGCAAACCGATCTCGACTTCGTCGATATTGCGACGACCATGGAGACACACCGGGCTTTGGCGGAACTCTGTGCAAGACTTGGGGTTCCGGTGATCTGCCAGAAGCCGTTTGCGCCGACGATTGACGAGGCCAGGGCGATCGTTTCGACGTTTGCCGAGGCACGGTTGCCGCTGATGGTGCATGAGAACTTCCGCTGGCAAACTCCTATGCTGGCGGTCAGGGCAGCGCTCGACAGCGGGCGGATCGGCGACCCTTTTTTCGCTCGCATTTCCTGGCGGACTGGTTTCGACGTGTTCGCCAATCAACCGTACCTCGCGGAGGTCGAGCGCCTCATCATCCTCGATTTGGGCATTCACCTGCTAGACGTGTCCCGATTCCTGCTCGGGGAGGTCGAGAGCCTCGTCGCCCAGGTTTCCCGAACCCGCCAGGGTATCCGCGGCGAGGACAGCGCGACGATGCTGTTGAAGCATGTTGGCGGCGCTACCAGTGTCGTCGACTGCTCCTATGCCGCGCGGCGTGACCCGGATTACTTCCCCGAAACACTGATCGAGATCGATGGTCCAACCGGGTCCATTCGTCTCGATCCGGCCTTTAAGCTGACTGTGCATTGGCCGGGTGGGACCGAAACCACCGAGGTCGGTCCGCGCCTGTTGGATTGGGCATCGCCGCCTTGGCACATGGTGCAGGAAAGCGTGTTTAATACGCAGCAACACTGGGCTGACTGCCTGCGCAACAGTGAGGCACCGTCGCCGAGTGGCGCCGACAATCTGCGAACAATGGCGTTGGTCGAGGCGGCATACGACTCAGCACGCACCGGCGATGTGGTCCGGCTGGCCGACTGAGTTTGTTGGCTAAACCAATTGTTCTGGAAGCGCCGGCGAAACTGAACCTCTATCTGCGGGTGACGGGCCGGCGGGATGACGGCTATCACGAGTTGGAGTCGCTGGTCGCCTTTGCTGGCTTTCATGACGTTCTGCGGATGGAGCCCGCGGACACGCTTAAGGTCACGGTCGATGGCCCGTTTGCCGATGCGCTGACCGACCCAGAAGACAACTTGGTGGCCAAGGCGGCGCGGCATCTTGCCGCTGAACTAGGTGAAAAGCCCGCAGTCCGTATCCACATCACAAAAGATATTCCAGTGGCTGCCGGCCTGGGCGGAGGGTCGGCCGATGCAGCGGCTACCCTGCTTGGCTTGTGCGATTTGTGGAGTGTCGATCGATCGCAGGTGGACCTGGCGTCTATTGGGTCGCGGCTTGGTGCGGATGTACCGGTTTGTCTGTTCGGTCGGCCGGCGGTGATGACGGGGGTTGGCGAGAAGGTGCGCGGGGTGCCGACTCTGCCCGAGGCAGGGCTGCTATTGGTCAATCCGGGTGTCATGATTGCCACGCCGGACGTGTTCGGAGCGCGCAGCGGTGGATTTAGTCGTCCGCTTGGCTGCCCGGATCGGATCGGCGGACTGCGCGGCTTGGCCGATCTTCTCAGAGCGGGTGGGAACGACCTGCTTGGGTCGGCCGTTTCGATCTGTCCGGAGATTGGGGTGATTGTGGAGCGATTGGCTGATCTGCCGGGTTGTCGATACGCCGGGATGAGCGGGAGTGGCGCTACGTGCTTTGGCTTATTCGATGACGAAGGGGCCGCGCAGCGCGCGGCGGAGGAGATTACCCATAATGGTTGGTGGTTTATGCCAACATCGCTAAGATCCCACGGTCCTTTTGAGCGGCAAGTCGCTCCGGCTGAAGAGGGTGGCGTTCGTCGGCCCCAGGGCAGATAAGGTAGGCCATGAGTTCTAAGACACCGTTGCTGGACCGGGTCAGCGTTCCAACTGATCTCCGAGACTTGGAAGAAGAGGAACTTCGGCAGCTGGCCGATGAGTTGCGGACCGAAACCGTCAGCGCGGTTTCAGGGACCGGTGGCCATCTTGGCGCCGGGCTGGGCGTGGTCGAACTGACCGTTGCCTTGCACTACGTTTTTGAGACGCCGACGGACCGGTTGATCTGGGATGTCGGCCACCAGGCCTATCCGCACAAGATCCTGACCGGCCGGCGTGACCGGATTCGGACGCTGCGGCAGGGCGGTGGGCTGTCGGGCTTCACCAAACGTTCGGAGAGTGTGTACGATCCGTTTGGGGCTGCACACAGCTCCACGTCCATCTCCGCCGGTTTGGGGATGGAGGTGGCGAGCCGGCTGTCCGGAAAAGACAACAACGTGATCGCGGTGATCGGCGACGGTGCGATGAGCGCTGGCATGGCCTACGAGGCCATGAATAACGCCGGTTCGCGGGATAGCCGGCTGATCGTGATCCTGAACGACAACGACATGTCGATCGCGCCGCCGGTCGGGGCCATGAGCGCCTACTTGTCACGGCTCATTTCATCCGACATGTACCGGTCGTTCCGGCATGCCGCGAAGCAGGTTGCCAGGGTGTTGCCGAAGCGGGTGGAGCGAGCCGCGGCGCAGGCGGAAGAGTTCACGCGGGGCTTTGTGGCCGGCGGCGGAACTCTGTTCGAGGAACTTGGCTTCTACTATGTCGGGCCGATTGATGGACATAACCTCGACCACCTGTTGCCGGTGTTGAAGAACGTCAGGGACGCGGAAGGGCCGGGCCCGTTCCTGATTCACATCGTGACGCAGAAGGGCAAGGGCTACCAACCGGCGGAAGAGTCGGCGGACAAGTATCACGGGGTGTCGAAGTTCGACGTCATCACCGGGACCCAGGTGAAGAAGAAGGGGAATACGCCTTCCTACACTTCCGTGTTCGCGGACAGCCTGATCCAGCAGGCTGAAGAGGATGACCGCATCGTTGCCGTCACGGCGGCGATGCCGGCCGGGACGGGGCTCGACAAGTTCGGTGCCCGTTTCCCGGATCGGTGCTTCGATGTCGGAATCGCGGAGCAGCACGGTGTGACATTCGCCGCGGGCATGGCGAGCGAGGGTTACAAGCCGTTCGCGGCGATCTACTCGACGTTTCTGCAGCGTGCCTACGACCAGGTCGTGCACGATGTGGCGATCCAGCGGCTGCCCGTACGTTTTGCGATAGACCGCGCCGGGCTCGTGGGTGCGGATGGGCCGACGCATGCCGGTGCGTATGACACGACATACCTGGCCTGCCTGCCTGGGTTTGTGGTGATGGCGGCGGCCGACGAAGCCGAGCTACGGCACATGGTGGCGACGGCGGCGGCGATCGATGACCGCCCCTCCGCCTTCCGTTATCCGCGGGGCGAGGGTGTCGGTGTTGAAATGCCGACGCGCGGCGAGCCGCTCGAGATCGGGCGTGGCCGGGTGCTGCGGGAAGGGTCTTCGATTGCGATGCTGTCCTTCGGCGGACGGTTGGCGGAGTGCCTCAAGGCCGCCGACGAACTGGCGGCGCACGGTTTCACGAGCACGGTCGCCGATGCGCGATTTGCCAAGCCGCTCGATGAGGATCTGGTGGGGCGCTTGGCACGTGAGCATGAAGTGCTGCTGATCGTGGAAGAGGGGGCGATCGGCGGGTTTGCGACCCAGGTTATCGACTTCCTGGCGCGGAACGATCTCTGTGATGGGCTGCGGGTTCGACCGATGATGCTGCCGGATCGGTTTATCGACCAGGACGCGCCGGCGGCGATGTACGCGCAGGCGGAACTCGATGCCGAGCATATCATGGGGGCGGCATTGGCCGCTGTCGGCAAGGACACGTTGCCGGCCAAATCGCGGGCCTGAGTGGTCACCGCGACGCTGATCGTCGCGGCAGGGGTCGGCGAACGGTTCGGGGGCGCGCGCCCCAAGCAATATGAGATGCTAGCAGGACAGCCGGTGTTGCGGCGCAGTCTCGCGGCGTTCGTCGGGCATCCCCGCATCAGTCTGGTGCGCGCGGTTATTCATGAAACTCACGCTGCGGCCTATGCCGAAGCTGTCGACGGGATGGATCTGTTGCCGCCTGTCACCGGTGGGCAATCGCGGCAGGAGAGTTGCCGGTTGGGCCTAGAGAGCTTGGCGGGGCGGGGTGTTAGCCACGTGCTGATCCATGACGCGGCGCGGCCGTTGGTTTCAGCCGATCTGATCGGGCGTACGCTCGACGCGCTGGGCGACGCCGATGCATCGGTTGCTGCTTGTCCGGCGACGGATACGATCAAGGTTTCGGACGATGGGCGGTTGGTTGGGCGGACGATGGACCGCCGGACCGTTTGGTCCGCGCAGACCCCGCAGGGCTTCCGGTATGAGACGATAATGCAGGCGCATGAGGCCGCGGCGGATCTGCAGTTGACGGACGATGCGGCAGTCGCCGAGCATTCCGGCGTGCCGGTCGCGTTGGTGCCGGGCGATCCCGATAACCTCAAGATCACAACGATGAATGACCTGAAACAGGCGGAGCGGATGCTTGGCGGCCAAGAGGAAATGCGGGTCGGGTCGGGGTTCGACGTGCATAAGTTCGGACCCGGTACGACGGTTCGGCTATGCGGCGTCGACGTCCCCCATGATCACGGTCTGGCCGGCCATTCGGACGCGGATGTCGGGTTGCACGCGTTGACCGACGCGATCTTGGGGGCGTTTGGGGCAGGGGATATCGGGACACATTTCCCATCCTCGGACGACCAGTTGCGGGGACGGGATTCGTCGGTGTTCCTGCGCCACGCCGCCGATCTGGCGGCAGAGGCCGGCGCGCGCTTGGTCCATGTGGATGTCACGCTGATTTGCCAGGTGCCCCGGGTGTCGCCGGCGGTGCCGGCAATGCGCCAATGCATTGCCGACATCCTGGGGGTCGACTTGGGCCGGGTCAGCGTCAAGGCAACCACCACCGACCATTTGGGCTTTGCCGGCCGAAAGGAGGGGATCGCCGCGCAGGCCGTCGCTACCCTTTCATTTGGCCGAGACAACTTGCCGTAGTTTACGTTTCGTTAGTTCCGGTGGCCGCAGATTCCGTCGGGTTGGACGGGAGAGCGGATGTCGACGAAGTCTCCTCAAACCAAGCAATTCTGGCCATCTGGTCCGTCGAAGCGAAGCGCTCTCTGGGCGGCGATCCTGCTGACCGGTGCCATTGCTTCGGTTGCACCGGGTACTGCCGCGCCGGCCAAATCCACCGGTACAATTCTGCAATATGATGAGGAAGGCCGGGTCATCGGGCGTATCAAGCGCGAGTTCAGCGGTCGCTCCAACGAGCCGGCGTTGCTGGAGGCCGAGCCGACGCAGCCGCTGGCGCCGGTGAGCCCAGCCGCGGGGCCCGTGGACGACCACGTGCCCGGGGAGATCCTGGCGGTGAGCGACGCACCGGACTTTGCCGGGCGGGTGCGCGGCCTTGGGTTCCCGGTCCTGCAACGAGCGGAACTGGCGAACCTGGATCTCACGGTTTATCGCCTGCGTACGCCGGCCGCCCTGCCCGCACCGGACGCGCTGTTGACCTTCCGAACAGTTTTCCCGTCGGCAATTGCCGACCTGAACGGGTTCGTTCACCTGGCAGCCGATGTTCGGGGGTGGGACGCCTTAGGTACCGTTGGCTGGCCGCGGGGGGCGCGGCTCTGTGGTCAGGGGATTTCGATCGGCATGATCGATACAGGTGTGCACAATCCGGATAACGCCATTACCTCGAACCGGCTGGTTCAGCGGTCGTTTCTGCCAGAGGAGAAGATGCCGGCGCGGCGGGATCACGGGACGGCTATCGCGGGCTTGCTGATCGGCAATTCAAGTCCGGCGTTTGACGGGCTGTTGCCTGGGGCCCGACTGTTTGCAGCCAATATCTTCGAAGAGACACAAACTGGACAGGCGCTGGGCAACGTGTTTGCACTGGTCGGTGCCTTCGACTGGATGATCCGGTCCAGGGTCGATGTGCTCAATCTCAGTCTGGAGACAGGCAGGAACGACATTCTGTCGGTGGCGCTGGAGAAGGCGATGGCCAAGGACATCGTGATTACTGCGGCGGCGGGGAATGGCGGCGCCGAGGCGCGGCCGGCCCATCCGGCGGCGCATCCTGATGTCTTGGCGGTGACGGCGGTAGATCCGGAGCTGCGGGCTTATGCCCATGCCAATCGAGGCGACTACATCGACTTTGCGGCGCCTGGGGTGAGCTTGTGGACCGCGACGACCGATGGCGGACGCTTCCAAAGCGGCACGTCATTTGCCGTGCCGTTCCTGACCGCCGCTGTGGCGATGCAGATGGCCACCGGAACGGAGCGCAGCCCAGCGGCGTTGCGGGACAACCTCAGCCTCTCCGTGCGGGACCTTGGGGCGCCCGGCAAGGATAGTGTCTACGGCTGGGGCCTGCTGACCTACAGTCCCGAGTGCGCCGAACCGACCAACTAGGCTTGGCGGAACCGCCCCTCGACGAAGCTCATCAGCTGCTGCATGCAGGCGTCTTCGTCCGCGACTGACGTATCAACGACGAGTTCCGGCGTTTCCGGCTCTTCATAGGGTGCGGAAATGCCCGTGAACTCCTTGATCTCGCCACGCCGGGCGCGTTCGTACAGACCCTTTGGATCGCGCTGTTCGCAGGTCGCCAAGTCTGACTTGATGTAGATCTCGTGGAAGGCGTCCCTAGCGGCGTCGCGGGCGCGGTCCCGGTCGGCCCGGTAGGGGGAGATGAAGGCCGTTATGACGATCAGGCCAGCATCGGCGAATAGGCCGGCGACCTCACCGACGCGGCGGATGTTCTCCGCCCGGTCTTCCGGCGAGAAGCCGAGGTTGGCGTTGAGGCCTTCGCGCACATTGTCGCCATCGAGCACGTAGACATGGTAGCCGCGCTGGTGGAGGCGACGTTCTAGTTCGACCGCCAGGGTCGATTTGCCGGCGCCGGATAGTCCGGTGAACCAGAGGACGCCGCCGCGGTGGCCGTTCTGCGCCGACCGCATGGCGCCGGTGACGCGCAGGTCGACGTGGGTGATATTGGTCGACCGTATGGTCGTGGCGTCGCGCTGGTCCGGGTAGCCTTCGGTACTGATCAGGCCGCCACCAACGACGTCGTAGCCATCCAGCAGGACGAAGCGGCCGAGTTTCGGCAGCGCGCGGTACTCGTCCAAGGCAACCATCGAGCGGGAACGGACGACGACATCGGCGATGCCGTGTCGGGCGACACTTTCGCCCTGCTGGGATTGTAGGGTGTCGGTGTCGACCAGCCGGTCCACCTGTTCGATCACGATGTCATGGCGGGCGGTGGCCAGTTTCATCCGGTAGCGCTTGCCGACCTTCAGCGGTTCGCGGCCGAGCCAGAACAGGTGGGCCTTGAAGACGTTGGACTCGAATGGCGCGTCGGCCGCATGGCTGGCGACTTCGCCGCGTTCGACGAAGATCTGCTCCTCCAGTGTGAAACCGACCGTTTGGCCGGCGCGGGCCACGACGGGTTCGACTGGGCTGCTCCAGGCCTCGATTGTCTTGACGCGTGAGGTCTTGTTGGAGGGCGAGAACACCAGTTCATCGCCGACGCGGAGGACACCGCTTTCGATGCGGGCGGCGAAGATGCGGCGGTCGTCGAATTTGTAGATGTCCTGTAGCGGCACGCGGAGCGGCAGGTGCTCTGCCGAGGGGCGCACCTCCATCTTGTCGAGGGCCGACAGCAGGGTCGGGCCGTGATGCCACTCCATCTGATCCGACGTCTTGGCGACGTTGGAGCCGACGTAGGCGGAGATTGGCAGGATGAAACGGGGGGTGATGCCGATCTCGCGCAGGTATTGCGTGACCTCGCGTTCCAGGACGTAGAATCGGTCTTCCGCGTAGTCCACCTGGTCCATCTTGTTGATGACGACCGTGACCTGGTCGATGCCGAGCATCTGCAGCAGATAGCCGTGGCGGCGGGTCTGTTCGCGCACACCCTCGTTGGCGTCGACCACCAATAAGGCGCCGTCGGCGCTGGCGGCGCCGCTGACCATATTGGTGATGAATTCCTTGTGGCCCGGGGCGTCGATGATGACGTAGTCGCGCTGGGGGCTTTTGAACCAGATATGGGACACATCGATGGTGATGCCCTGGTCGCGCTCAGCCTGTAGGGCGTCGAGCAGATAGGCCCACTCGATGCCCTTGCCACGCTTCTTCGAGACCTCTTCGAGGGCCTTCACCTTCTCGGGCGGTATCGAGTTCGTGTCGTAAAGGAGGCGTCCGATCAGCGTCGATTTGCCATGGTCAACATGGCCAACGATGACAATGCGGAGGACTTCGCGCTGGCCCGTCGGCGCAGGCTGAGAAGTCGGCTTCAGTTCAACGACGTTCTGAGTCACTACATGTACCCATCTGTACGGAGACGTTCGAAGGCGTCTTCAGCTTCGTGATCCATGGCACGGCCGGCCCGCTCAGAGACCGAGGTGTGTTCGAGCTCCTCGATGATCTCGGCGATGGTGCTCGCGGTGCTGGGGACCGGGTTGGTGATGTCCTGATCGCCGAGTGAGCGGTAGCGCAGACCGTCCTTGGCAAAATACAGATCAACGACCGGGATGTTCTCACGCTGGATGTAGCGCCAGATATCGATCTCGGTCCACTGCAGGAGTGGATGGATGCGAACGTGGGTGCCCGGCGGGAACTCGGTCTTGTAATGATCCCAAAGCTCCGGCGGCTGGTCCTTGAATGACCACTCGCCGGAATCGCTGCGCGGGCTGAAAACCCGCTCTTTGGCACGGATTGCCTGCTCGTCGCGGCGAATGCCGGCGACGACACCGGTGAACTGGTGCTCAGCCAGGATCCACTTGAGGCCCTCGGTCTTGCGGGCGGCCGAGCGGGCGGCTGGCGGCAGGGAGTCGTCGATATCTTCGACCGGGGGGCAGCCGCCGCGGATCAGGTTCAGGTTCCACTCTTTCTCATACTTCTCGCGGAACGCGTACATCTCCGGGAACTTCTTGCCGGTGTCGACATGGACCAGCGGGAACGGGACGTGCCCAAAAAAGGCCTTCCGCGCCAGCCACAGCATGACGTTGGAGTCCTTGCCGAGCGACCACAGCATCGCCGGTTTCTCGATCTGCGCGAACATCTCACGGAAGATGTAGATGCTCTCGGCCTCGAGCTGATCTAGATGGGATTGGCGCACACTTGGCTCCATGTTTCGGCTCTAGGCTCCGTCGTTAAGGCGTTGGTATTGCGACGAGCAAACGGGTTGCCGCTTGCGACGGAGCGGATGCTAGACTTTGTGATAGGACCGATACCAGTCGACAAAGCGTGGTATGCCCTCTTTGATAGTAGTAGCAGGTTCGTAACCAAGATCCCGCTTACTTGCGTCGATATCGGCATAGGTCTCAGGTACGTCTCCTGGCTGCAACGGCAATAGCCGCAGTTTCGCTTCACGACCGGTGGCGGCCTCAATTTCACCGATGAAATCCTTGAGCCGTTCCGTGCGGTTGTTGCCGAGGTTGTAAACTCGGTGTGGCACGCCGTCCGGATCGCGGGGCGGCGGCCGGTCGAGGACCGCGAGGACCCCCGAAACAATGTCATCGATATAGGTGAAATCCCGCCGTGACTCACCGTGATTGTAAACGTCCAGTACCTCGCCGGCGAACATCTTTCGGGTGAAGATATAGGCCGCCATGTCTGGGCGTCCCCAGGGCCCGTAGACCGTGAAAAACCGGAGGCCCGTCGAGCGAACGTCGAACAAATGGCCGTAAGTGTAGCTCATGAGTTCGTCAGCGCGCTTGGTGGCGGCATAAAGCGATACCGGTCGATCAACCCGGTCTTCTATTGAGAAGGGTTGCTTCTTGTTCCCGCCGTAGACTGAGGAGGAGCTCGCATAGACAAGGTGGTTGAGCCCGCCGCCCAGTTCGCGGGCGAATTCCAAGATATTGAGGTGACCATCGATATTCGCCCGGATGTATGAGCGCGGGCTCTCCAGACTGTATCGAACGCCGGCTTGAGCGGCGAGGTGCACAATTTGTCCGATTTGGGGGTGCTTGTTTTTGATCTCACCGAAGGTCGCTTGGTCTGCGATATCTCCTTCGACAAAAGAGAACCCTTCGATTTCGGCAAGCTTGGCCAGGCGGGCACGTTTCAGAGACGGGTCGTAGTAGTCGTTCAGATTATCTACTCCGACGATCTCGCGGCCCTGCTCCCCAAGGGCTAGGGCCAGGTGCATGCCGATGAAACCGGCAACTCCGGTAACGAGAACAACCATTTCGTGACTTTCAAGTTTCCGCTGGCGCGCCGCTGGGGCGATCTGCGGCGTGGGATTAGCGTTCGATGCTTGTCAGATCAAGGCCCTTACTATCGTTCGCATGAGAGTCATGTGATCCGCTATATCGGAAGTAATATTGGCGATCTTGGCGCGTGTGGGTTCCTTCCGGGATTAATGGAGCGGTGCCCCATTGTCCGTTCCATTCAGCCAGCTGCCGGTTGCTCACGCGGCCTCTGCACATGCCAATGACACTCTGTACAGGCTGTCCGCCAGACGTTCGGCAGTCTGTCCATCCCAGCGGTCGGGCTTGTTACCGGTACGCCACTGGCCGGCCAGGACTACTTGTATGTGGCGGTCGACACTGTCCGGCGTAACCAGCTTGTTGGTGCCGTGGGTGATGGTGATCGGACGTTCCGTCGTGTCGCGGAGGGTTAGACAGGGGATGCCCAGATAGGTCGTCTCTTCCTGGATGCCGCCAGAGTCGGTCAGAACCAACCGGCTTTCCCGAACCAGGGACATGAACTCTACATAGCCGAGCGGTTCGGTCAGGTGCAGGTCCGGCGCCATGGTGAGCCGGGCCATAAGTCCGGTTTGCTCCAGCCGGCTGCGAGTGCGCGGATGGACCGCAAAGACGATGGGCAAGTCCTTGGCCGTCTTGCACAGGGTGTCAACCAGTCGCCCCAACGTTTCGGCGTTGTCGACATTGGCCGGGCGGTGCAGCGTCACGACAGCGTAGTTGTTGGCGCGGACACCGAACTTCTCCGCGGAAGAAGATGCTTCAATGCGGGGGCGCATCATCTCGAAAGAGTCGATCATGATGTTGCCGATGCGATCTATTTTTGCCGCCGGAACACCTTCGCCCAGCAAGTTCTCGTCTGCATCCGGTGATGGCGTCCAGAGCAGGTCTGCGATGGCGTCGGTTGCCAAGCGATTGATCTCTTCCGGCATGGTGCGATCGTTGCTGCGCAATCCTGCCTCCAGATGAGCAACGGGCAGGTGCAGCTTCTTCGCTGTCAGGGTGCAGGCGAGCGTGGAGTTGACATCACCGACGACAATCACCCAGTCCGGCCGCTGGTCTAAGCAGACCTTCTCGTACGCCACCATGACCCCACCGGTCTGCTCCGCGTGCGTGCCGCTGCCGATGCCGAGATGAAAGTGAGGCTGTGGAAGCCCTAGTTCCTGGAGGAAGGTGTCTGACATCTTGGCGTCGTAGTGCTGGCCGGTATGAACGAGAAGCGGCTCGCACCATGATTGACGCGTCAGGGCGTGATAGGCCGGCGCAACCTTCATAAAGTTTGGGCGTGCGGCGGCGATCAGATGCACTTTGAGGGTGCTCTTTGAGACCGAAGTCATTCCATTCTCCATGAATTGAGCACGCAGTTGTGCTGGCGCCTCGACAAACCTCGGACATGCTAGCTTGGAGGTTGCCGGCATGGGCGGATGAATTCGGTATAGGCCGAAAGAAAGTGCAGAATGTCGCCGGATTCACTGTATAGAAGCGCGGTTCTGAATGGCGGAGCAGAGGGGATTTCCTGTGTCGAAGAGTGACGCGCTCAAGGGCCTATTTCTGCGGCGAGAGGCGACTGTAGCCGTAATTGGCCTTGGTTATGTAGGCTTGCCTTTAGTGCGGGAGTTTGGTGCCGCTGGATTCAAGATTGTCGGCGTAGATGTGGACCCCGCAAAGGTTGAGCAGCTGAACCGCGGTGAATCGTACATCCGCCATATCGACAGCCGCACAATTCAATCTTTAATTGATAATAACCAATTTATCGCTACTTTAGATTTTGGCGAGGTGGGCAAGGCGGACGCGATCGTCGTCTGTGTCCCGACCCCGTTAACCAAACATCGTGAGCCGGACTTGAGTTACGTCCTGGGCACGGGACGGTCGATCGCGCCACACGTCCGCGCGGGCCAACTGATCGTTCTGGAATCGACGACCTATCCCGGGACCACGCTGGAAGAGTTCAGACCGGTGATTGAGTCTGGTGGCTGTAAGTCGGGTGAAGACGTTTTCGTTGCCTTTTCGCCCGAGCGAGAGGATCCAGGGAACCCACGGTTCAGCACCGGAACGATTCCGAAGGTCGTCGGCGGTGATGGGCCGGAGGCTACCGAACTGGCATGCGCCCTTTACGACCAGATCGTGACGCGGACAGTGCCGGTTTCCTCGGCAGCGACGGCGGAGGCGGTGAAGCTTACCGAGAACATCTTTCGGTCGGTCAACATCGCGCTCGTCAATGAGCTGAAGGTGATCTACTCGCAGATGGGTATTAACGTCTGGGAGGTCATCGAGGCCGCGAAGACGAAGCCGTTTGGGTTTATGGCCTTCTACCCCGGCCCCGGGCTTGGGGGGCACTGCATTCCGATCGATCCGTTCTACCTGACCTGGAAGGCGCGAGAATACGGTATTCAGACTCGTTTCATCGAGTTGGCCGGCGAAATCAACTCGGCGATGCCGCAGTATGTGGTTGGCCAGTTGGCTGAGGCGATGAACGACCGCTTTGGTAAGGGACTAAAGGGAACTCGCATTCTGCTGGTCGGCTTTTCCTACAAGCCCGATGTGGCTGACGAACGAGAGAGTCCGGCTTTCCGGCTAACGGAGTTGATCGAGGCTCGAGGCGCCAAGGTCGAATACTATGATCCGTTTGTTCCCGTGATACCAAAGACACGAGAGCACCCGGCATTGGAAGGACGGCGAAGCGTTAGTTGGCAGGATGTGTCCTCAGGCGACTTCGATGCCGCGCTGATCTGCACCGATCATAGCGATGTCGACTACGAAGCGCTGGTCGCGGCGATGCCGCTGGTGGTCGATACGAGGAATACAGTGCCAAACGGTCCCACAGTCGTGCGTGCCTGACTTGGCCGGGTTCTGTCTGCGTTAGCGCCGGCAGAGCCAAGGAATCAGGGCGCAGTCGTCTTGGTTCAGCTTGTCTTGCTACACGGGATAATGGACGAAGGGCGACGCCCCTCAACAACGTGGCCGGTTGGTTATGTTAGGTGATTTCGTTGAGCGTACAGAGCTTGGGCGCTCTGGCTGTTGGACAGGCTGCTCGATGGAGCGCTTTGCTCTTGCTCCCGAGAGTTATTCAACAGATGTGTGACGGAGGGCTGTCCGTTGACAGCCTCTCCGCCAACAGTTGGCTAGTTAGCTTCACTCAGCTGATCGCTCGCACGAGCTTCGTCGGCGAGTGCGCCGGCTACCTCAACGTCGCCATTGCCAATCAGGCTCGAACCGACGCTCTGCGCGAGGTTGACGAGCTTGGCGCCCATGATGCCGAAGCGGTCAGCCAGTGCCTCGTGGTCCATGGCATCGGGATCGAGCAGAAGGGCAGCGAGTGGCCGCTCCTCCGTCTCAAAGTCGGTCATGTCGGCTGTTGCCTCCGCCATGTTCAACATGCCGTCACCGTCCATGTCGTAACTGCGGACGATCCGCTTGGCGCCGACCACATTGAACGATAGATGTGCGATCCGCGCGGTGGTGAGATCGGCTAGCTCTCGATCCGAGCTTTCGTACCAGCGACGAACGTGGGAGGCGAAATCGTCGATTTCTTCTGGCGACAGCAAGTCGTCGCCGTTCCGGTCAACCACTTTCCAAATATGATCGACGCACTTCTTAGCTGGTCTCAGCGAGCATAACCGCTCGCTGCCATTGCCGCTGACGAGCTGGGGGAAGTTGGTCTCGCCAAATGCGACACCGGCAAATCCGGTCAAAGAAATCGCCAGAGGTAATGCGAACAGTAATCCTCGCTTCATCCTGGGCTCCAAAATCATAGTTTGACTATCAGAGCTATTGTGCCGCAGGATCGATCGGCTGAGTTTGGCATTCTGCACTACCTCAGTGAGGTCGTTCATCGCACTTTTGTGGATGCAAGTGTCAGACTGGATTAGTGAAATCGAGGTACCGGCCTCTTCCGGACAGAAACCTCGATTATTCCATTTGACACGCCCCAGGTACTGGTGGTGAGGGCAGAGTCTGGCCAGACCAAGGTGCCTGCTAACTCCTTGTGGGAAAGTCCAATATATGGATCTGCAAGAACTTCAGATTCCCGATGTTAAGATTCTTCGGCCGCGCAGATTCAGTGATGAGCGGGGCTTCTACTCGGAGACCTACAATCAGAGAGTGCTTGCCGAGTGCGGCATTGAGCTTGATTTTGTGCAAGATAACCACGTGTTCAGCTCGAAACGCGGGACGCTTAGAGGGCTGCACTTCCAGAAGCCGCCGTACGCGGAACACAAACTGCTCCGTGTATCCCGCGGCCGCGTTCTTGATGTTGCAGTTGACCTCCGTATGGGGTCGCCCAGTTACGGTCAGCATGTCGTTGCTGAATTGAGTGCGGATGAATTCAATCAGATCCTGGTGCCGGCCGGGTTCGCTCATGGGTTCGTCACAATGGAGCCGGATACTGAAGTCCTCTACAAGGTAACCGCACACTATTCGCCGGAGAACACGGGCGGCCTCATTTGGAATGATCCAGACCTGGGTATTGATTGGCCTATCCCAGGGAGTGAGGTGATTCTTTCGGCGAAGGATAAGGCGCAACCAAAGTTCCGCACGTTTCGGAGTCCATTCACCTCCTGATTTGGTCTAGCCCTAGCTGGCCTTGGGTGTGGATTACTTGTTCCCGACTCGCTGTATCGACGGCCGGACCGGGTTTGATTGTCGAAAGAGCTTCTGGCGATGGCCGACTGGATGATCCAAATGAGGCTGTTATCAGGCCTAGAGTACGCCTCGTTTCAACGGGCGTAGGTGGGGGCTGGCGACTCTAAAGTGGAGCAGGTGGAGACCGTCGTTGTCGGCGCCGGCGTGGTTGGCCTCGCAGTTGGTCGAGAGTTGGCTCGATCCGGGCGAGAGGTGGTCGTCGTGGAGGGGCAAGATACGATCAACTCCGGTGTGAGCTCCCGCAACTCCGAAGTCATTCATGCCGGTATCTACTACCCAAAAGGTAGTCTAAAGGCGCGATTGTGCGTGGAGGGCAAACAAAAGTTGTATGCCTTTTGCAACGACTTTGCGGTGCCGTTCCGACGGCTCGGAAAGCTGATCGTCGCAACTGACGGAAGTGAACTGGCCGCGCTCGATGGCATTCGTCAGAGGGCCTCGGCGAATGGTGTCGATGATCTGCGCTGGGTCGACGAGGTCGAACTCCGGGATATGGAGCCGGCGTTAGACGTGACTGGAGCGCTGTTCTCGCCGTCGACAGGGATAATCGATAGCCACGCCTTTGGGTTGGCTCTGGAGGGCGATGCAGAGGCTCACGGGGCGTCAATTGCCTTCCGCAGCCCGGTACTACGGGGCGAGATCGTGCCGGAAGGGATCGTGTTAACCATTGGCGGGGCCGAGGAGGCGGAATTCCTTTGCCGCGAAGTGGTTAACGCAGCGGGATTGGGCGCGTGCCGACTGGCAAGTAACCTTCATGGTTTGCCCGACAGCTTTGTCCCGAAACCCTACTATGCCAAGGGCAACTACTTCTCGCTTTCGGGCCGCAGTCCGTTCCGGCATCTGGTTTATCCCGTACCGGTTCCGGGGGGCCTGGGAACTCACCTGACGCTGGACCTCATCGGGCGAGCGAAGTTCGGGCCGGATGTCGAGTGGCTCGATGAGCCGAATTACGATGTCTCGGAGGAACGGGGTGACGCCTTCTACGAGGCCATCCGGCGGTACTGGCCCGGCCTGCCTGATGGTGCGCTGGTGCCGGACTATGCCGGCGTGAGGCCCAAGATCCATGGGCCGGGAACAGCTGTGGCGGATTTCGTTATCCAAGGCTACGACCAGCATGGGGTCGCTGGGTTGGTTAACCATTTTGGTATCGAATCGCCGGGTCTGACGGCTTCCTTGGCCATAGCGGAACACACGCGACAACTGCTGGATGCAGGAAGGCATGCGTCAGGTCATCAGGTTGCGGTGGCGTCCGCATAATGCCTGTTAACTATGCTGCAGGGCCTCGCGCCTACGATCATCGGACCATAGGAGGCGAAAGACCATGAAGGGCATAATCCTTGCCGGCGGCGCGAATACCCGGCTTCACCCCGTTACGAACGTGGTTAGCAAACAGTTACTGCCGGTCTACGACAAGCCGATGGTCTACTACCCCTTGTCGCTGCTCATGCTGGCCGGTATTCGCGAAATTCTAGTTATCTCAACGCCGCGCGATACGCCGAAGTTCGAAGCATTGCTGGGAGACGGATCAAGTCTCGGGCTGCATTTCGAGTACGCTGTTCAGGAGCGACCGGCTGGGATTGCTGATGCTTTCAGGGTTGGGCGCTCGTTCGTCAATGGCGAAGCTTGTGCGCTCGTTCTCGGCGACAACATTTTGTACGGGCATAGTTTGCCCGAGATGCTTCAGCGCGCCTCCGCCATCAAGGAAGGCGCGGTTGTCTTCGGTTATGAAGTGCACGATCCGGAGCGCTTCGGGATCGTCGAAATCGGTCCGGACAAGAGGGCCATCAGCTTGGAGGAGAAGCCAACAGCTCCGAAGTCCCCATGGGCGGTCATCGGGTTGTACTTCTACGATCACCAAGTGTGCGACGTTGCCGCTGATTTGGCGCCTTCCGCCCGCGGCGAGGTCGAGATTACCGACGTTAACCGTTGGTATCTGGAGAAGGGCCTGTTGACCGTCGAGCAGTTGGGACGCGGTATCGCCTGGTTGGATGGCGGTACGTTCGATTCTCTGCACGAGGCGGCTGAGTATGTGCGCATCTTACAAACACGCCAGAACTGGCGGATATCCTGTGTGGAGGAGATTGCGTACCGAATGGGTTTCATCGATCTTGAGCAGCTGAGGAAGAATGGAGAGCGGCTCGCCAAGAGCGACTACGGCCAATATGTGCTCGACTTGGCCAACGGTGAGAGCGAGGGCGGCCGCTGATACTGGTGTGCTGTCTACCTCTTTCTGGATAGCCGAGCGTTGATTTGTAATACCTCTGGACCAGGGATTTACAGACTTAACCGTCTAGCCTACTCAGAAGTTTCGTCTGAGGCCGGAATTGGGACCCCATGCGCGTAGCCCGACAGGAATTCTCGACCATGGCGACGGCCGGACATAGCCGCCAGCGTGTTGCGGATTATGGCCCAACGGTTAGTTGGGCCGATCCTCTTGTGTGGATCATTGCCGTGTTCGCGATTCTCGATTTCGTCTATGCGGTGTCCTTCAACCTACTTCCAGATGAAGTGCGCCTGGTCATCATTGGTACGCTGTTCCTTGGGCAGGGTTTGCTTGGGATTGCCAGCCTTCTGTTTCGGATAGATCTTTGGCGGATCAGAGTATTCGGGCTGATAATACTCCTGGTCAGCGTCTGGCTGATATCTCATGCTGTTCTCGGGAACCCGTTTCAGGCTGAGATCGCGTTGCGGCGGCTAGCGCCAGTCCTCGCTGCGTTGTTGTTCATCGGTTTTGCCGACAAACTGCCATCTAGATTCCTCGCATTTGGTGCCTGTGCCTCGATAGCGTTTGCCGTGGTTTGGGCAGCCCTCCAGCCCTCCTACTTTCATGGCTCCGGTTCTGATTTGTCGCGCTTCGCGCCGTTTCACGGCGGTGACGAAAAGAACGCGCATGCGAGCAGTTACATCATACTTGCTTGCGTCCTTATTACGCACCAGGCGTTGCTTGGCCGTCAGATCCCGAAGACATTGGGCTGGGGCTTTGTCGCGGCGGGCGTTGTCTTGATCGTTGGATACTGGTCGAGCCAGGTGCAACTGGCGTTGGTTGCCTACTTCGGTGTGCATACACTGATGTATAAGCGTGTCTCTTGGGGCACCAGGTTTATTGCCGGCTTGGTTTTTGTAGGCATTGTTGGTGCCCTGATCATAGAAAAAGAAAGCCGTGGCTTGGAGGATAGGGGTGCGGCTGCCTACGAGGCGTCTTCAGCCGGGACGGGCCGCGTTGGTACATGGATTGACCGAATTGATCGCCTGCAGAATCGAAATGCTACCCAGCTTTTGATTGGCGAGGGCATAGCGACAGACAACTATAGCAGTCCGACCTGGCCCAAACTCACCCACTCGCACAACTTGATTCTGACCTACATGCTTGAGGCTGGCGTCGTGGGGACGATCGTGCTTCACGCGATCATCCTGGCACCGCTGGCGGTGCTTGGACGCCCCTATCTGCCGTTCTTGGCGGCGATGCTGGCCGGATCTCTGGTTGGCAGCGGCATTATGCATCGGGCCATGGCATATATGCTGTTCTGGCTTGCCGTCGGAATGATGGTGCAGCGCGTGCAATTCAGCCCGCACTTGCAGTCAATTCCATCCCGACTGCGGGGCGGTCTTCGTTTCGCCGCTGGGCGTCCTTAGGGGACTGAGCGCGCCATAAGTCTAGGCCTGTGGTAGGGCTTCCACAGACTCAATGGCTTCGCTATGGAAATCGTCCCGCGCGACAGCTTGATAGATGGCCTCGATCCGTTTCGCCACGGCCGTCGCTTCGTATCGTTGCCAGGCTCTCTTGCGGTTGTTGGTCTGCATTGATTCGCGCGAAGCCGGATCATCGAGAAGTGTTCTGATTGCGGAAGTGAGATGAGCTGCATCTACTGGGTTGGATAGAAGTAGTCCGCCATGCTCGCCTAGCGCCTCGGGAATCCCGCCGACGCGGGTACTGATGACCGCCAAGCCTGCGCCCATCGCTTCCATCAGAGACACCGGCAAGCCTTCATCGTGTGATGTCGGCAGACAAAACACCTGTGCGCTGTGCATCAACTCTGCCTTCTCGGATGGCGAGCGCACATAGCCGAGGAACGAGATATGTTCTGAAAGATGCTTCTTCTGCGCATATTCCTTCGCGTCGCTGAGTGCCGTGCCATCACCGGCAACCGTTAGATGAACAGCTCGGTTTTCGGCTATGAGAGCGCCTATGGCATCAATGAGCTCAAAGACGCCCTTGTTCCGTTCGACCCGGGACATGAAGAGCACTTCCATGGCTTGGGTCTTTTGCTGCCGAGCTTGGCTCTGGCCGGTTTCTAGGACCGAACCGTCGAACATGGTTGAACCCAGCACGATGTTCGAACGTCCAAGCCCCATCTCCTCCAGCCTGTCTCTGAACGTACCTGATAGAACTATCGAGCATGCTACCCAGCCGAAGGCGAGGCGAAAGAGGCGGGTCAGGCGCGGGTTCGATAGTATTCGGTCGGCAAGTTGCGGCGACCAACCGCGATAGAATACGACTACGCGACGGAACCCGATAAGGCGAAGGTAGAGTAGAAAGAATCCATCCCGTAGAAGCGACTTGGTCTGCAGCGACGGATTGATGTGGACGACTTGGCACTTGTGCCTATGGTGCGTGTAAACGAGCTTGAAGAAGTCTTGGACCAGCCGCGCAATTGTCCTGGACGCACCCGGTCTGACTGGTGTTGCACCAAATGTGTTCCGCGCACCGACCTCCACATGATGGACATCGAAGCCACCTGATAGTTTGGACAGAAGAAGCTCACTAAAAACCGCAACGCCTCCACCATTCGCGAGGGGGCTGGTTACAAGCATGACTTGAGTCGGATTTGCTGCACTGCGGGGCATATGCGCTGCTCTTGTTCCTGTGTTTCGGGCCATATAAGCGAGGTCGGTCAATATTCTCTTTATGGCTGGTGCCTTAGCCGACGTGTCCGGGACGAGTGTGTCAGACGTACTCGTTAATTTTTGATACCTTATGGTATATTTTTACCTTTTTTCCACTCGTTATGAGTGCTTCAGCTCAAACAACTTAGTTGCAAGCTTGGTCTTCAGGACCCTGGGGTCGGAGGCATACCGTAGATACCTACGAGGGGCGGCTACCAGTGACCGGAGCTGATTTTGGAGTCGGCGTAGGAATGTGCGGCGCAGTGTCCGGTGCCGATCCGGGATAGCGATGGCCTCGTAGCCAAGCCGGCTCATCTCTGGCCTTAGACTGTTCTGCACAATATGAATGTCGGTGGGTTCGAGCTCGGTCCGCCAGCCATCGATGCGCTTCGGCATGGGCCTGCCTTTGGCTACATTTGCGTGCAGGTGCCGCTGCGCCGCCGGTATCTTGCCATAGTAAGAGCCGACGTCGCCGGCATTTCCAAGCTTCGGTGGCAATCCTGAGCCGCCAATGAAGTCGATGACTGTCTGAATTGTTCGGTCGTACTCTGTGACGAGGTCCTCGTACCGAACCTCGAGAAAGTCCGGACCGTGCTGACCGTGCAATGTGCGAACCAGCTTCCTCCACCGCGCGGCCGAGGTGGCGGGATTGATAGACATTGCCATGCCAGTGTTCGAGGATCTCGAGCGCGCCTGAGAACTGATAACTGCTCTCGGGTCCCGAACAACATGAATGAACTTCGCGCCTGGGATCGCCGAGCGTACCGTTGGCACGTAGTGAGACAGGGCTGGAATCTTCAGGAGCCATGCGTTGATGTTGCCGTCGGTGGACGGGTAGTGGTCAAGAATGGCTCGAAGCAAGGTCTCGACCGTCATGGGTAGCGGCCGTGCGACCAGGTCGTTCAGCAACTCGCTCTTGTCGATCTCCCAGTTCTGAAAACTCGGATCATCATAGACGACGTCAATTGCTGATTTCAGTTCGGTTTGGTTTCGAACGACGGATATGCCTCGTGCTAGCAAACTGCAGAGGAAGGAACTCTCTACAGAGACGGCCATACCATCGTATCTGGCAACCTGAGACGCCAGGAAGGTTGACCCGGAACGGTTCACATAGAGTAGGAAGACGAGTTGGGGCTTCATGTCTGCTCCACTATTCCACTCTCACGACGTCCTAACCCAGTTTGGTGACGGGCAACAGAAACTGCTGAATTCGATGCAGTTGCGGGGCCGTATCGAAGATCTGTGCCGAAGCTTGTAGGCCGTCGCTACCGAGAACCGTCCTGGGAGCGGTTCGAACCACCAAGGAAACGAAGACAAAGGCCGCTAGAGTTGTGCCGATGACAATCGTGATAGGAGCGGCGTCAATGGTCCGCAGGTAATAGGCGGCTGGCAAAGCGATAGCTCCAACCACCGCTGCGATCGCCGCTCCCCCGCGGTGAGTTGCAATGAGATCGAGGATCGATGTCTCGGTCAGGCGCGCCGCGAAAACGCTCATGGAGACGTAATAGGCGACGATGGCAACTAGGACACCGATCGCAACGCCGGTGAGACCCCATGGCGTTCCGGCCCAGGAGAAGAGGAAGACCGACAGAGCAAACATGCCAACAAGGAAAGCACGCCGATACACTGCCGCCTTTGCTTTGACAATTGCGTCGCCAACCTTCTGGCCAACACGAAAAACCATCGCAGCCGCCAATATCTGAAGGGGGGTGACGATGCCCTCCCATCCTGGTCCCAAGACAAGCAGAATCAGTTCCGGGGCGAGGATAGCAAGGAGAACCGATGCCGGCGCGACGCCGATTGCGATGGCGGCGAGGGCGGTTCTATAGCCGCGCGACAGTCGCCGGTTGTTGGTCTGTACGTTCGAAAACACCGGGAAAAAGACCGACTGGATTGCGTCTCCGATGAGAATCCCGGGAAGCGACATGATTTGATAGGCGCGGCCATACAAACCGAGTGCCTCTGCTCCGAGGACCCGGCCCACAACAAGGTTATCGACCTGACGGGAGACGCTGTTGAACACTGCAGATAGCGATTGGCCGCCACCGTACCGCATCAGTTGCCCGGCTGCTTTCCTGTCAAACATCGGTTTCTTCGGATGGCCGGCCATCCAGAGTTGTGCGCCGGCCGTGACGGCTGCTGTTGTTATGGTCGCGGCAACCAGAGACCAAGCGCCAAAACCTGCCAGCGCGAGTGGTAATCCTACTATTACCAAGCCGATGAAATTGGAGATGAATAGAACCAGGGCTAATGCCTTGAACCGTCTCTTCCGGAACAACAACGCCTCGGCGACAACAGCACTGCTCTTTATCAAGAGCATGAATGCGCCGAGCTTGACCAGGTCTGACAACTCGGGGATGCGAAACAGCCCGGCAATCTCATCTGACATCAGAATTGTCAGCGTGGTCAGCGCGATGCCAAGAACAATCGTTACGGAGAAAGCCGTTCGAATGTGCTGCTCTGTCAGATCGGGACGCTGAACCAGGGCAGCGCCAAAGCCAATTGTAACGAGAATCTCACCAATCCCCATCACCACTGTTGTTGCGCCCACCAGGCCAAAGTCTGCTGGTGTCAATATTCGCGCGAGGATGGCCAGCATCAAGAACTGCAGTACCAGCCGCCCGCCCGAACCGGCGATCATCGTCGCTGCGCCGAATATGGAGACGGCCGTTAGGTTGTGGTGCGCGACTGGCCCTGCTCCGTCTTGCATCGGACTGACACCTAGTAGGCGTTCGGGTCGCGGAACCCGCGGAGCACAGTCAAAAAGATAATCTTGATGTCGAAGAACAATGACCAATTGTCGATGTAGTAGAGGTCGTACCGGACGCGGTTCGTTGCCTTCTCCATCGTGTCGGTTTCACCGCGTAGGCCATTGACCTGCGCCCACCCGGTGATGCCTGGTTTGACGCGGTGGCGCACCGCGTAGTCGTCGACCGCTTCATGATAGAGTTTGTCCGCGGCGCGCATGGTAAGTGCGTGTGGGCGGGGGCCAACGACCGACAGCCGTCCCTGCAGTACGTTTATGAATTGAGGCAGCTCGTCGAGGTTCGAGCGGCGGAGGAAGCGACCGACCCGCGTAACGCGTGGGTCGTTCCGAACGGTCTGCTTCGCACCTGACGGGTCGCCAAGATCTTGGAACATGGTCCGGAACTTGTAGACGACGATTTCTCGATTATTGAAGCCGAAACGTCGCTGCCGGAATAGGACAGGCCCCGGACTGTCCAGCTTGATTGCTGTGGCGATGGCGGCGAGGACAGGCATAATCGTGACGAGGATGAGCGCCGAAACTGCCTTGTCTTCGACTGCTTTGAGTACCGCATGCCAGTCTGACAGCGGCTTCCGCACTAGTCGTAGTGCGGGTGCGGTACCTACCTGCACCAGTCCAGAATGCAAGAAACCGCGGCCAGCGACATCGAGGCTGAGTTCAATATCAGTCGGCAGTTGCTGAAGACTGTGCGAGATGTGTTTGATGCGCTGCTCTGCGGCGAGTGGCAACGCAATTAGGATTCGGTCGATTGAGTCGTCTTTACCCGCCTCAATCAATTCGCTCACGGTGCCGAGAACCGGGATGCCGTCAATGGCGGTTGGCCGACGGCTTTCACGGTCGTCATAAATGCCTGATATGCGGATGTCATCGGTTGGCATCGCCCGGAGACTTCGAACGAGGCGTGCTCCCTCCTCGCCGCTGCCGACAATGGCGACTGTCGTTTGTAGGCGTCCTTCCCGTTGCCACTGCTGCACCCGCTGATAGGCGGCATAGCGGACGACGAAGATGAGCCCAGAGGTGGTGGCAAACCACACAACGAACCAACCGCGTGAGAAAAGCGCCGAGGTCTTCGTCATGAATGCCAGCAACAGCAGGATTGCCAATGCAATCGCCCAAGCAATCGACGCGCGGGAGACTTGGAACGGGAGACTTCCCAGCCGGTCAAATCGATAGGTGCCGGAGAGGTTTAGGCTGACAACCGCAACAAAGATACCGACAAGCGTGGCTGCACTGAATTCCGGTTCCCAAATCCTCAGTGCGGCTTCCTGAATACCGACCACATAAATCACGTAGGCAGCAACGGCGCCTAGCGAGACGGCGAGGATATCTGCAAGCCGCACGAAGTCGAGGAAAACTACACGGGATACGGGCAATCGAGCCGATCGTGATTGGCCGGCACTTGTGAATGTCGCAGCGTCTTGCGCGTTGGTCGTCAACACTCGTTGGCTCCGGTCGATCGATTGTTTCGGTTGGCTATCCGGGCGCTTTTGCGGATACAACTTCACCTCAGCGTGGTAACACTAAATAAGGTGAAACAAAGCGCCGTTCCACGGCGCCGAGGTAGTATGCGTTTCTTTGGTTTGGCTATTCTTTCGGGAGATGACCAACGTGGATTCCGGGGCTGTCAGGCTCATTAGAACTGGTGAGACTGTGGGCAATGGCCAAGAACATCCAAGCTTGCGTCCACCGGATATAGTCGATGCTGTTTGTGTAGAAACGATGGCGCTGATATCTGAAATAGCCCTGGTTCGATCTCCACATGTTCTTGATTGTCCAGAATAGGACCTTGGTCGCGAGTTCACGATGCGCCATGGGCGATGTTTCGTGAAGTAGGGTCACGCAAGCTTGGGCGGTACAGTGGCAGTCAGCTGGCCAGGCAGAGCTGTTGTAGTACTTGGGCCTGCCATCCTCTTCGAAGAAATTCGCCACGTAGTATTCCAGACCCTTGTCGATTGGCCCCGCTAGTTCCAGCTCGGGAATCAGACCGTCTATCAGTCTCAGGGCGTGGAGATTGAACCCAGTGTGAAAGCTGTCGACGAACTGGTGATGAGACCTGTTCCCATACACCCAAGAGCCGTCCTTTCCTTGCGCGGATGTCGAGTTCCGGACGACTTCTTGAACTAGGGAGCGTTCGTGGCTAGCGCTGAGGCCAATGGCTGCTGCAAGTACGTAGGCGCCCCACAAACTAGCGTTGTGAACAAGGGCGTCCGTGGTGGGGATGTAGGCGATGTATGCTTGTCCGTCGTTCCGGCGCACAAGTTGGGCTGCGATAAAGTCGGCGGCGCGGCCGATTGGATCCCGATGGTCGGCTCCAGTCGCACGCGTATGTTCACAGAGAGCCTGAACGGCATAGGCCGTGCAAATGACGTTGGGCGTACCAGTCGGAACATAGAAGGCGCGGGCCTGCCAATCGAACGGATAGCCCCATCCACCGCTTGGGAGCTGGGTCGCAAGTAGGCGTTGGATCAGCTCACGCTGGCGGCTGGTGTCCCCCATTTTCGCGTATGCCATCGACATGAGTGCGATGGCTTTGGGGTTCTGGGTGGGCGGGACAGCCGCCAGTCGACGGAAGTTTACTGGCGAACGTTTGAATAGCTGGATCCAGATGAGCCTCAACAGGGCACTGCGATTCATGCCCAGCGCATTGAATACTTGGCTGTTGAGGCCGTCGAATGGGTCCCAGCCCTTGTAGTCTGCCGCGCGCAGCCGTACCTCGAGGGCGTGGTAGATGCCGTGGAGGTCAGCCTTGTTCGGACTGATGGCTATGGCTGTGCTGCCCAGACTATGAAGTGCTTCGTCGCGATCGCCCGAACGACAGATAATGCTTGGTGAATTCATAAAGAAAAATCGGTATCGTTTGTGAATAGCGGCGTAAGTATTTCTTGGGCTCAACAACACACCGATAGAGCCACTCTAGGCCAAGCTTCTGTGAAAGAAGGGGCGCGCGAGGGGTCAGGCCGCTGAAGACGTCGAATGATCCGCCGACACCCATTCGAATAGGTACACCAAGGCGATCCGCGTACTGCTCCATAAACAGTTCTTGCTTGGGCGAACCCATCGCGACAAAAAGGATGTCGGAGTTGCTCTCGCGAATCCTGTCTGCTATTGCCGCTTCATCCTCGAAAAAGCCGTTCTGGTATCCGGCGACAATCAAGTTCGGGTACTCTGCCCTGATCTTGTCTAGCACCTTCTGGAGAACCGCCTCCTGGCTGCCGAGGAAGAAGATGCGGTAGCGGTGCTGGTGGGCGACCTCCAGCAGATCGCAAAAGAGTTGAACACCGGTAATGCGCTCTTTGACTGGGCAGCCGAGAAGACGGGCTGTCAACAAGACACTTACACCGTCAGTTATCAGCATGTTTGCCTTACTCAAGATCTTCGAGAAGCCTGGCATACGAAATGCATAGGACATCTTGTAGACATTGAGGCAGGCGATAAAAGTTGGGGTCTTCGTTTCGATGTTTTGTTGAATAGTGGAAATCGCTGATTTCTGCGTATCGGTATAGATCTTCAGTCCAAAATAGGACGGTACTGTGTTCTGCATAATGTCATCACCGTTCAAATAATCCGGTCAGCTCAGCTGTCGGCGTAGCCGGTGTAGTAGGACTGGTAGTATCCAGAGTCGCTGAACCCATATCGCGCGTGCTCTCGGACGTTCACCTGGGTGAGAAGTACGCCCGCTAGATTTGCGCCTGCCTCCAGCGTCTGTTGCACGCCGTGGATCGCCGCTTCGCGCTTTGTGTCGCGCCATTTGGTAACGAATACTGTCGCGTCGGCCACAGACGATAGGATTCGCGCGTCGGCTACGGCAAGGACTGGCGAGGAGTCGATGATAATGAGGTCGTAGCGACTCTGTAGCTGGGAGAGGAAGTATTTGAGTTGGTCCGAACGCCACAGCTCTATGCTGTTCGTGATCGGGCGGCCAGCCGAGACGAAGTGGAGCGGAGACTCTGTATCGGACTGGATGATGTCCCAGAGGCTCGCTTGATCTTCGAGGTACTCGACGATGCCCGGCTCTTTGCTCAGACCCAAAGCATCGTGCGCACGGGGCCGGCGATTGTCCGCATCGATGAGGAGCACGCTTTCGCCCATCGCCGCGGCAAGCCGTGCCAACGAGACGGCTGACGTCGTTTTGCCCTCTCCCGGGAGTGCCGAGGTGAAGAGAATGACCTTTGGTGGCGTCTGCCTATCCGCAAGGTGCAGATTCGTCCGCAAGGTGCGGAAGGATTCGGCGAAGGCTGAGGTCGGGTTAGAGAGAACAAACGATTCAGCCGGACCGCGCTTAAGGTCAGCCCGTTCCAGCCCTGGAACAAGTCCGAGTGAGGGGACACCCATCTCGGCATCGATCTGGTCGGAACTCCGGAAACCGCGGTCGAAATGCTCCACAGCGAACACCAGCAGCAGTCCGACAATCGTTGACATCAAGAATGCGACCGCAACGATCAACTGACGATTCGGGCTTGAAGGGTTATTCGGAACCGCGGCGTAAGAAATGATGCGGGCGTCCGGCGTTTGCAGCCCTTCCTGGTCCTCGATTTCCTTGTATCGGTTCAGGAATGTTTGGAACAATTGGCGAGCGGACTCGGCCTCACGTTCCAGCTCACGCAGCCTGACCTGGGACTGATTGGCGTCCGAAGCCTGGCCCTGCAGGCGTCGGAGGTCAGTATCGAGCGCGGCAACCCGAGCACGGGCGACCTGAAGCTCATTACGCTGATTGGATACCAACAGGCCGAGCTCGCCCTGTATACGGCCGCGGATCTCAGCCAACTCTGCCCGCGTATTGATGAGCAGCGGGTGGCGCGGGCCGTACTGCGAGGCAAGTTCCGCTTCCTGGCGGGCAATCTCCGCTTCCTGCGCGCGGAGGTTCTGGATCACTGCTGAGTCCAGTGCATTGTTTGAAGACCCTGCATCGCTGCTTTGTGCCAGGCGATCCAACTCGGCAAAGCGGGATTCCTGTTCGGCAAGGTCCGCTCGCGCCAATACAAGCTGGGAATTCAGTTCCGCTACCTGCTGGGCGACGACCGTCTCCGATCCAACCTGGATGAGATCGTTCTCGGAACGGTAGGTTTCCACGGCACGCTCGGCCGCTTCGACCTCTGTCCGGACGTTCTCAAGCCTTCCGGCCAACCATGCCTGCGCGTCTGTTGTGACTTGCGCTTTCTGCTCAACCTGGAGCGCGATGTACTGGTCGGCGAGTGTGTTGACGGCGTTTGCCGCAATAACCGGATCTGATGATTCGAAACGAAGTGCGATCACCAGCGAGTTGGCGCGCGGTGTGATGCTGAGTGCATTCAGATATCGGCTCACGACAGAGTTGCGAACCTGCTCAGACCTCAGTTCCGGTGAGACGGCGTTGGCGTTTGCCGAGTCAGCGGCGAAGATGCCGGTGACCCAAGACCTGATCTTGCCGAGTTGCGACCGCTCCCGCAGCGTCGCGTTGAATTCCGGCAGGTTCGCAAGGCCGGTCTGTTCGACAACACGTTCGGCGAGTCCCCGCGAGCGCAGGACTTGCATCTCGCTATTCAGAGTCTCATCCACATCGCGCCGAACTTCTGTGCCGACGGCGACAGAGTCGATGTCGACGACGGTGTTGGATTGACCTGACATCAGCACGGTTGCGCTTGCCGTGTAGCGGGACGGCAGCTTGGCGGCGAGGATCGCGGACACTGCTGTAATGGTGAATACGGCGGCGAGCAGGACTATGCCCCGCCGCCTGATCATTAGGACGAGGTCGCGGAGTTGCAGGCCGCCAGCGGCCTCGAAGCTTACGCGTGGGGCGGGCATCGATGCTGGTGGTGTGCGGTCGGCAGTGCCCGAGTCAGCGTTTTTGTATTGTAAAACAGGCATACTCTATCCAGTCGATCTATAATGCGAGACGTTCCAAATCGATTAGGTGCTGAACTAGTTGACCGGTCGGCGTCGCTCCGGGATTTCGACAATGTCGCCGGGGAGAACTGGGGTGTATACGTTGACGCCAACCGGTTGAGGTCCGGAGGCGCGAAGGATTTCCGGCTGGACCGTGCGGAGCGCGAGCTCACTGTGGCCACCGGCCAGTGCAATTGCGTGAAGAACTGTCAGGCCTGTTTGGTATTCATAAGCGCCTGGCGTCCTGACACCACCGACAATGAAGAACGGGCGGTATCTCGTGATCGATAGCGTTACCTTTGGATCTTTTAGTAGATCGTCAAGAAACCGATCTCGTATCTCTTGCCGAACCTGCTCAGTCGTTCGGTTCGCCGCGGGTACTGGGCCGATCAACGGCACCGAAATCTTACCCGCCTCGTCGACGAGGTGTTCGCCTGACAGTTCCGGTTGGTTGAATACCACAAGGTTCAGAGCATCACCCGGTCCCAGAAGGTAGTTTTCGTCAAGCGCTGGCCCTGTCACCGGCGCATCGACGATCAAAGAGCCCTCCTGTGGGACGCAAGCGGCTATGACAAAGAGCGTAGCAAATAGCAATGGGATCCATGCCAGCCGTTTGTGCATTATCTCTTTACCCCTTTTGTCCAAACACCTGACGCTCTGCTTGTCTTGCTGGAGCGTCGTAGCGAAAATTAAGGTTAACATGCAATACCCAGTGCCGACTACGACGCGAAGGTGTACTGTCTCTTTGCTGCGTAGCAGATACCAGCGTTTTGCCTGCGGAAAACTACATGCATCTGATCGGGGCAGGTGAGCGCAATAGTTAAGGGGTATGCCTCCCAATGACTACCCCAATGGGCTGATTGCCTATCCAATAGTTTTTTCGCGAGGGAGGTTTTTAGGTCGTATGAGAGGTTGGTTGTTACGCTATTCGACAGCCTTGATCGCGGACCAACACGATTCATAGTAGTTCTTATGAGACTCATCATTGCTTCAGTCGGCTTCCTTGGCTTGGTACTCGGGTCTGCGCAAGCCGACTACAGTTCGGGGTTTGCGGCATATGTTCGCGGCGACTACCAAGCTGCACTGGACGAGTGGTTGCCGCTTGCCGATGAAGGGAATATAGCCGCGCAGCGAAACCTGGCGGTGATGTACCGGGATGGGCGCGGGGTTCGGCGTGACCTGACGGAGGCGCTGGAGTGGTTTGCTCGTGCCGCAGATGCCGGCAACGCAAGTGCGCAATACGAACTGGGCAAGCTGTATCTGGTCGACGACGCACCCTTCCGGAATGAAGCGACGGCTCTCGGCTGGTTCGAAGCAGCGGCGGCGCAGGGTCAGGCTAATGCGCTGTTAGCGTTGGTCGACTTCTATCGGGAAACGGATCCCGCCGAGTCGATTCGGTGGTTAGAAGCGGCGGGGACAGCCGGGGTCATGTCGGCTCAAGTCGAGTTGGCGGAACGGTACCGCGACGGCGTCGGTGTCGAGGCGAACGCAGCTGTTGCACGTAGCTGGTACGAGGCCGCGGCTGCCCAGGGCAGCGAAGAAGCTGCGTTTCAGCTCAGTTCCAGCAGGCCAGACATCGCGCTCAGCTCTCGCGGTGCGGTTAACTCTTTGGATGCACCACGACCTGTTCAGCCACCCGCCCCTGCACCGGCACCTGCTGTGGCCGAGGCGCCGGCTGTCGCTGAGGCGGCTCCGACAGTAAGGGAGATCCCACCGGTTGAGCCCGTCGAGCCGGCCATTGAGCGGCAGGTGGCGTCATCACTCTTGCCTGGTGCTGACGCCTCCGGTTCGATTCCCGTCCCGGTGCCGAAGCCTGCGTTGCCGATGCTTTCGGCGGAGTTGCCGCAGTTCGTTGGGCCGGTTCCGAATCCAAGACGGCAAGTTGCAGCTGTGACTCCGGCGCCTGTTGTTGCTGAAACAGCTGCAGTGACCACTCCCGTTGCCGCAGACGAGCAAGCAAAGGTCGTTGCGGCTACGCCGGTTGATGACGAGGTGGAGCCAGTTCCTGCACCGGCTCAAGAAGAGGTCGTTGATACGCAACTGGCTTTTGTTGAAGCCTTAGACGCCTATGCCGCTGGCAACTTCGCGCGCGCGGTGGAGATTTGGGAGCAACTGGCGGCCCAGGGTGTTCCTGAGGCGCAGAGTAATCTGGGCGCGATGTTCGAGAAGGGGCTGTTTGTCGAGCAAGACTATGCTCGGGCGGTCGCGTTGTTTGAGGCAGCGGCGGAGCGTGGGCTTGCTTCGGCGCAATTCAATCTGGGCATCATGTATGCCGAAGGACGTGGCGTCGCACGAGACGCGCGGATCGCTGCGGATTGGCATCGGCGGGCTGCGGCGCAGGGTCATCCTCTGGCGACCGAGTACTTGGCGGCCATCGTTCGAGAGGAGAGCGCGCCGGCCGAAG
>JANQOE010000085.1 GCA_028279245.1 Alphaproteobacteria bacterium | reverse complement strand
CGATACGGCGGCATTCGCCGATCAGGTGCGGCGGGGCCTGCGCGATGCCAAGCGGACAGGGCGAATCCTGCGGAGCGCCGGCGCGGCGCCCGACCATCCGGCGCATGCCTTCCTGCCCGAGACCGCTTACCTGAAGGCGCTGGTCCTACAGTTGGACTAGGCGAGCCGGCTGCGTGACTTCGGCAGCCGCAGCAGAAAGTGGGTGCCGCTTTCGCCAGATGCCGCGAGTTCTATCTCGCCGCCATGGGCGCGCATGACGTCACGGGCGATGGCGAGGCCCAGACCCGTGCCGCCCTTCTTGGCGGAACCGGAGAAGGGCATGAACAAGCCATCGCGGGCTTTCTGCGGCAGCCCGGGTCCATCGTCATTGACGTCGATAAAGACCTCGTCTTCGGTGTTTCGTGCCGACACGGTCACGGTTTTTGCACCCGCTTCGACGGCGTTACGCGCCAGGTTGGCGAAGACGCGGTAGAGCTGGTCGCGATCGCCCTCGATAACGAATTCGTCGCCGACATTGTTTTCCAGCTGCGACAGACCAGCGTTCAACGCCGCGAGGTCGGCGCTGACGTCTTCCAACAAGCCACGCAGACGAAACCGCGCGTGGTCGAGTTGCGGCCCTTCGTCCCGCGCGAAGCTTAGGGTCTGGGTGCACAGGCCAATCGCGCGGTCGACGGCCTGCACCAATGGCGGCACGAGTTTCTTCACGTCCGGATTGTCGAGCTGGGACAAGCGATCGGACATCAGCAGGGCCGTCGACAGAATGCCGCGCAGGTCGTGGTTGATCTTACTGACAGCCGAACCAAGCGCCGCCAGATGTTCTTTCTGTTTGAGCGAGGCCCGCACGTCCTTCTGCATGTCGACCAGGACCGTTTGTGCCAACCCGATTTCGTCACGGCGCTGGGTCGGCTGTAGCCCAGCCAGGGTGTTTTCGGGATTGTTGGCGAACTCGGTCACGCCGCTGGTGATGCGGCGCATCGGACGAACGACAAGTCCGAGCAAGGTGACGTAGAGCAAACCCGCCGTCAAAACCGAAATGATCAGCGCGAGGAACAGGATGTTGCGGGAGAACACGCGCATCTGTTCGCGAAGCTCATCGTCGTCGAAAACCACCTCTACCGTGAGGCGCGGGTCGCGCGGTGATGGACCGAGCAGGTGCACGACGTTGCTTTCGTTGCGCAGCAACGCCGCCAAAGCGTCGCCGACGCCGCGGACCAGCGAGAGGTCTTGAACGTTGATGGTCTCGTCCACCTGAGGCGGCCGGGTCGTGTAGAGCAGCAATCGGCGATCCGGCGTCCGCAAAATGACCGCATGGGCACCGGCTGATCGCAGCAGATCGGTCTTGAGCTCTGGGCTGACGAGTTGTTCAGGGGTCGATTGAAGGGCGAGGATCGCCAGGTGGGCGGTTTGGATCTTCTCCTCGAACCAGCGAATCCGGAAATTGGATAGCGACGGTGCGTAAATCAGCACCTCGGACAGCATCACGAAGAAGATAGTCAGTACGAGCAGGCGTACGGACAGACTGCGCGCCAGGGGCGGCGTGATGCGGCGCTCTTTGCCGGCCATGCGCCCTACTTATCAGAAAATCGCTGTGCTCCTAATGATTTAGGCGTAGCGCCTAGCCGAACAAGCCGAGGAATCGGACTAGCCGGCGGGTTCGGCCGGAGAACAGACTCGGCGTGTAATAGGCGCCGGCCGCCCGCTTGTTGACCTCACCCAGGGTCGGATAGGGCGCGATGATGTTGGCCATGGCGGAGATCTTCAGCCCTTGGTTAATCGCCAGGATCCAGGGCTGCAGCAGTTCGCCGGCATGGTAGCCGACCAGGCCGGCGCCGAGAATCCGACCCTTCTTGTCGGTGATCGCCTTCACCATGCCAGCGGTCTCACGCTCCGCCTGGGCACGGTCATTCTCGGCAAAGGGCCAGGTGAGGACACGGATGGTGTCGCCATGTTGTTCGTGGGCCGCCTTCTCCGTCAGGCCGACGTTGGCGAGTTCCGGGTCCGTGTAGGTGACCCACGGGACGGCCCGGTAGTTCACCTTGGCCGGGAGGCGGAACAACGCGTTCCTGATGACAATTCCGGCGTGGTAACCGGCAACATGGGTGAATTGGTACCCACCGGCCACGTCACCAATGGCGAACACTCGCTTGTTGCTGGAACGGAGCCGCGCGTCGACTGTAATGCCCTTCGGCGTGTGATCGATTCCCGCCGCGTCCGGATCGAGGCCAGCCAGATTGGCCCGGCGGCCAGCGGCCACCAGCAGATGGGAGCCGTCGACCCGTTCCTCGGCACCGTCTTTCTTCAGGACGACACTGATACCGCCGTCGGCGGCCTCGATACGGTCGATGGCGATGCCTTCACGCAGCACGATGCCTTCCGCAACCAGGCGCTCCTTCACCACGGCGGCCAAGTCGGGGTCGTCGTTGGCCAGGACCGAGAACATCTCGAGCACCGTGACCTGGGCGCCGAGGCGCCGGTGCGCCTGGGCCATTTCGATGCCGATCGGCCCGCCGCCGATGATGAGGAGGTGCTGGGGCAACTCGGTCTGGTCGAAGACGGTCTCGTTGGTCATGAACGGCACGCCGTCGAGCCCCGGAATGGGCGGGACCGCCGCCGAGGATCCGGTGGCGACGACGAACCGCCGGGCCTTGACGCGGACACCGTCTTCGCCGGCCACTTCATCCGGTGCGGTGAAGCGCGCTGCCTGGGTCTGCACGTCAACGCCGAGGCCCTGAAATCGTTCGACGCTGTCATGGGGGGCGATGGTACCGATGACACCATGCACATGATCGTGCACCTGCCGAAAGGTGACCTGGGGATTTGCCCCGTTAACCCCGAACTGGCGGGCGTGGCCGAAGCCGGCGGCGGCGTTGCCGGCGGCAAGCAGCGCTTTCGACGGGACACAGCCGTAGTTCAGGCAGTCGCCACCCATCTTGCCTTTTTCGAATAGAACGGTGCGCGCGCCCATCTGGGCGGCTCCGGCGGCAACGGCGAGGCCACCAGAACCGCCGCCAATAACGCAAATGTCCGCTTTGATCGCTGTCGACGCCATGGTGCACCTAGCTTTTCTAATGGGCGGGCTAGGCCCGGCGGGCTTTCAACTTCTTGTAGCCAACCGGAAGTAGGGCCAGAAGGGCGAGGCCAAGGATCGGCGTGAGGATCGCGGGCTCGAAGATAATGCCGGGATCCGGCTCGGCGCCGGAATCGAGCAAGGCGCCGAGACCGTTGCCGACACTGGCGTAGACGTAAGTGCCTGGAATGATGCCGACAAAGGTGCCGATCACATAATTCCGCAATGAGACCCCGAGGAACGCCGGGGCGATATTGATCAGCCAAAAGGGAAACAGCGGGATGAGACGCAGCACCAGCAGGTAGCTGAGCTCGTTCTCCTTGAAGCCAGCCTCCATGCGTTGCAGCCAAGGGCCCGCCCGTTCCCGCAGGAAGGCGCCTACGGTGGTCTTGGCGATGATGAACAACAGGGTGGCGCCCAGGGTGGCGGCGAAGATCACGTAGGTGCCGGCCAGAAAGCTGCCGAACAGAAAGCCGCCGGTTATGGTCAGCATGGCGCCGGAGGGCGGGAAGACGATCAGTGCTCCGGCATAGATGGCCATATAGGTGAGGGCCGCCAGCACGGCGTTATCGTGCACCCAGGTCAGGAGGGTTGCCCGATGCTCCCCCAAGGCGGAGAAACTGAAATAGCTGTCGAGGTCGAGCGCGAAAAAGACGCCCAAAACAACGGCGAGGGCGGCCAGCGGCCAAAGGCGGCGCAAGGTCTTGGCCTGGGTCTTCTTCACGGGTAGGGCCCTTTCATTTTCGGATAGGTGTGGTTAGCCGAAGCCCATCACAAGGTGGTCACAGCCCGACGACCGAACCATTCACCTGTGCGTGAAAGTACTGGGTTGCTCCTACCCTCGGGTTACATTGACTTCGGTAGGCCAAGACCCTATACCCGCGCGGATCCCTGCCCCCGTTCATAGTGGAGCACGACGGTGAAACGGACCTTTCAGCCGAGCGTCCTTGTGCGCAAGCGCCGGCATGGCTTTCGCGCACGGATGAAGACCGTCGGGGGACGGCGCGTCCTGGCGCGACGTCGGGCGCGCGGACGCAAACGTCTCAGCGCCTAGCGGCCGCCGCCCGGCAATGGGCCGGTCATGGCCGCAGACCTTGGATGGCTTAAGAAACGCGGCGAGTTTCTGCGCGTTGCCGCAGCACGGCGCAATTGCGCGCGGCCGACGCTGGTCTTGCAAATGGCACCCCGGCCGTCGCCGGGCGATGACGCTGTGCGGGTGGGCCTTACCGCAAGCCGGAGGGTCGGTTCCGCGGTCGTCCGCAACCGGGCCCGCAGACGGCTGCGGGCAGCGGCGATGACTGTTTTGGTCGAACACGGCCAGCCCGGTGCCGACTATGTGCTGATCGCCAGGGCCCGCACCGCACAGAGTGCCTATGCAGCGATCCTGGCCGACCTGGAGACAGCGGTGCGCCGGGTGAACCGGGGGCGGCGAGCGTGATCCGAGCGCTGGCTTGGGCGGCGGGGCTGGTGCTGCGCCTGTTGATCCGCATCTACCAGTACGTTTTTTCGCCGGTGCTCGGCGCGAATTGCAGATATCAGCCAACCTGCTCCCAATATGCGTATGACGCGGTCGCCGCTCATGGACCGTTGCGCGGCGGCTGGTTGGCTGTCAGACGGATTAGCCGCTGCCATCCATGGGGCGGCGCCGGGTATGACCCGGTGCCAGATCGCAAGCCGGACGCGCAGCAGGGTTGAGACCGAAAGGAGACGGCCACCCGCATGGTGGATCAAAAAAACCTCTTCATGGCGATCATCCTGTCGCTGACCATCCTGCTTGCCTGGCAATTCTTATTCGAGGCGCCGCGCCAGGAACAGCGCCGGCAGCAACTAGAACAACAACAGGCCTCTGAGGTTCCGGCCCCGCTCGGGGTACCCGATGCGCCCGCCGGCAGTGGCTCGGTGCTTCCGCCAAGCCGTGACGACGTCGTTGCCGACGCAGCCCGGGTGACGATCGGGACGCCGTCGCTGCGGGGTAGCATCAATCTGTCGGACGGCCGCATCGACGACCTGGTGCTGGCCAAGTTCAACGAAACCGTCGAACCCGACAGTGACAACATCGTGCTGTTGTCGCCGACCGGCGCCGAGAGCCCGTATTTTGCCGAGTTCGGCTGGGTCGATGGCAGCGGTAACGTGTTTGGCGCAGCGGACACCAATTGGTCCACCCGGCAGGCCGAGCTGACGGTCGAGCGGCCAGTTGTCATGGAGGCCACGCTAGATAACGGGCTGCGCCTGATCCGCACGGTGGCTGTCGACAGCGACTACATGTTCACGGTCACCCAGCAGGTGGTGAACGAGGGCGACGAAGCGGTGCGGTTGTTTCCGTTCGGCCGGATCAGACGGACCAACACGCCCGACATTCTTGGGTTCTTCATCCTGCATGAAGGCCCGATCGGCGTGTTCGGCGGCAATCTCAAGGAGGTCGACTACGACGACCTGCGCGACGAAGGCAGTATCGTCCAGGAACAAACAGAAGGCTGGATCGGGATTACCGACAAATACTGGCTGACGGCATTGATCCCCAGCACGGACGCGCCAGCCAACATGCGGTTCTCCCACAACCTGCGCGACAACGTGCACCGTTACCAAACCGATTATCTCGGCGCTGAAATGGTGGTGCAGCCGGGTTCCAGCGTCGAAGTCGCCAACAACTTTTTCGCCGGGGCGAAAGAAGTCGACATCCTCGACCGCTATGCGACCGACATGAACATCGGGTTGTTCGACCGGGCGATCGACTTCGGCTGGTTCTTCTTCATGACCAAGCCGTTCCTGCTGATGCTGATCTTCTTCGCCGACATGTTCCAGAATTTCGGCCTGTCGATCCTGTTCGTGACGGTGTTGATCAAGTTGGCGTTCTTCCCGCTGGCGAACAAATCCTACAAGTCGATGAGCCGTATGAAGGCGCTGCAGCCGAAGATGCAGGAGTTGCGGGAGCGTGTCGGCGACGACCGCCAGAAGCTGCAGCAGGAGATGATGGCGCTGTACAAGCGGGAGAAGGTGAACCCCGTCTCCGGCTGTTTGCCGATGGTGATCCAGATCCCGGTGTTCTTTGCGTTGTACAAAGTGCTGTTCGTTTCGATCGAAATGCGGCACGCGCCGTTCTACGGCTGGGTCACCGACCTGTCGGTGATGGACCCGACGAATATCTTCAACCTGTTCGGGGTGATCCCCTGGGACCCGCCGTCGTTCCTTGTGCTCGGCGCATGGCCGCTGCTGATGGGTATCACGATGTACTTGCAGCAGAAGCTGAACCCGCAGCCGCCGGACCCGATCCAAGCGAAGATCTTCCTGATGATGCCGGTGATCTTCACCATCTTCCTCGCGCGGTTCCCGGCCGGGTTGGTGATCTACTGGGCCTGGAACAATCTGCTGTCGATCCTGCAGCAGTATGTCATCATGCGGCGGATGGGTGTGCCGATTGGCGGCGGTAAGGCCAGTACGACCTAGTCGATGACCGACCCCGCACTCCGCGGTGCGGAGGCCTACACCGACGAGGAGCTGCAATACGGCCGCTGGTTGTTCGCGCAGGAATGCTCCTTCTTCTTCGGCGCCACGGATCTGCAGGGTCTGCCGGATCGTGACATGATCGAGGTCGCCTTCGCCGGGCGGTCCAATGTCGGCAAGTCCAGCCTGCTCAACGCGCTGACCAACCGCAACAACCTGGCCCGGACGAGCCATACGCCGGGCCGCACGCAGCAGCTCAACTTCTTCGACTTGGCCGGCGAGTTGGTGCTGGTCGACCTGCCCGGCTATGGCTATGCAAAGGCGTCGAAGACTGATGTGGCGCGATGGACGGCGCTGGTCCGCGACTACCTCACGGGTCGGCCGGTGTTGCGGCGCCTGTTCCTACTGATCGATAGCCGGCGCGGCATCATGCCGGTCGATGAGGAGGTGATGGACCTGTTGGACCAGGCCGCCGTGGTCTACCAACTGGTCCTGACAAAAACGGACAAACTGAAGAGCCCAGCACTCAAGCGCTTGCAGGCCGAGATCCCGGCCGCCCTTGGGGCGCGGCCGGCGGCGATGCCCGTGGTCTGCGCGACCAGCGCTGAGAAAGGCGCGGGGATTCAGCCGCTGCGGGCGGAAATCGGCCGGCTGGTGCGGCAATAGACATTTTCGGGCCCCGGGAGTACGACCAAAGGCATGAGTGCGCCAAACGAACAGACTGTCAGCGAGCTGGTCGCCAAGGCCGGGGTTCTGGCGGAAGCGCTTCCGTTTATGCGGCGCTATTCCGGCGAAACCTTCGTTATCAAGTATGGCGGCAACGCCATGGGCGACATGTCGCTGACCACCAGTTTCGCGCGCGATGTGGTGCTGATGAAGCAGGTGGGCATCCGGCCCATCGTGGTGCATGGCGGCGGTCCGCAAATCGGCGCCATGCTCGAACGTCTGAAGATCGAAAGCGAATTTGTTGACGGGCTGCGGGTCACAGGGGCGGCGACCGTGGAAGTCGCGGAAATGGTGCTGTCCGGTTCGATCAACAAGTCGGTCGTCTCCGACATCAACGCGGCGGGCGGGATTGCCGTCGGCCTGTCGGGCAAGGACGGCAACATGATCCGCGCGCAGAAGCTGCAACACCGGCCGCGCAAATCGGACTCCAATATCGAGGCGGTGCTGGACCTGGGTTTCGTTGGCACGCCCGATGTGATCGACACGACCCTGCTCGATACGCTGCGGGGGTCGGAGATCATTCCGGTCATTGCGCCAATTGGCTTTGGTGACGATGGCCAAACCTTCAACATTAACGCGGACACGGTGGCCGGGGCGATTGCCGGTGCCGTCAAAGCAGCCCGGCTACTGTTGCTGACCGATGTGACCGGCGTGTTGGACCGTGGCGGGCAGCTCATCGCCGATGTTGATGGTGCGCAAGCACGGAACCTGATCGGCGACGGGACGATTCATGGCGGCATGATTCCGAAGGTCGAAACCTGTCTGCACGCGCTGGACGAGGGAGTCGAGGCTGCGGTGATCCTGGACGGGCGCACCAAACACGCGTTGTTGCTCGAGACCTTTACCGATCAGGGTGCTGGCACGGCGATTTGGCGGACGCTACCTAGCCCGTCATAAACTCGATCTGCCACTCCATTTCTTCCACGGACAGCGGATAGCCGCCGCGGGAGCGGCCGCGCAGGGTTTTGCCTGGAGGAATGCCGCCGAGTTGCATCTGCAACCGGACGGCCAAGTCCATGCTGAATTTCGCCTTCCAGACCAGGGCGACGATGCCTTTCGGGTTGTGGGACGACAGCATGCTGGCGATGTCTGCTTCTGCAACGCCGGTGGTGAGCGACAAAGCCGACATGGCAAAACGCTTGTCGCCGGACAGCAATGCATCGGCAATGGACCCCTCTGTCAACTTGCCGGTGCGGAATAGTTCTTCCGCCGAGACCTTGGAGTCGCTGGAAGACTCGGCCCAATCCGGGTCGGCGAGTTGTCGGCCATTGGATGCCGGCGACTGTTCGGAGTCGTCCCGCAACCGAGTCTGCACGACATTGGCGAGCGCCGTTTGGGTCGCCTGATCCAGGTCCAGGCGGCCGTTCAGTTCCTCAAGAAGTTTGTCGGCGACGATCTCGGCGATCCGCAGCACAGCCTTCGACGATAGTTTCGGCCGGCGGACCAGCGGTGCATGTAGCCGCGGTTTCTGGCTGGCCTGGTCAATGATGTGATCGAGTGTTTCCTCGCGGATCTGCGCACTGTTGTTCGCCAACAGATCGGCAATGGCGTCGGTGTCGCCCGTCCGAACGATGGCGTCGGAGACGGTGGATGAGACCTGATGCCGGCGGGAGATGGCCGCGTGCGCGCCAGCGGTCGTCGTGCAAGCAACGATTTCGAGCAGATCCTCATCGGAGAGTAGCGGCGAGTACTCGAGCACCGGGCCGCACACCGACAGCTCTTCGTCATGGGCGAGACGGCGGACGACTTCGATCGGCGCTTCGACCAGGTCCTTGAGCGCGGTCGCTAGGACCTGACGGACATGGGCAAGCTGGTCGCGGGCCAAGGTTTCCAGGGCGCCCTCTATCTGCTCATAGACACCGGCCCGTTCCTCAACGGAAAGGGTCGGGGTGAGCCGGGCGAGTTTCTCGACCAGGGCCAGCCGGACGTCCTCGTCCCTGTCCGTGGCGAGCATGCGGGTTGCCTGCAATGGTGTCTTGTCGTTGCGGGCGATCTCCCGCCGTACTTCCGCCGCCTCGTCTTCCGCCAGGAAGTACAAGATCTCCGGCCGGGTTTCAGGGTCGGCTGCGAGACGGCGGCGTTCGTCCGGCGTGCCGCGGGCCTGCCGCTTCGCCTCCTCGTAGCCGATGCGGTCCGCGCCGCTCATGATCCGGCCATCCCTGTGGGCGCGATCGCGACGCGACCTTTGCCGCCATGTTTGGCCTGATACATCGCGGCGTCGGCGCGCGCCACCAGACTGTTCCCGTCCGGATCGTCACCCTGCTCGAGCACGGCAATTCCGATCGACGCTCCTAGCGCGATAGCCTCGCCGAGGGTGCGTCCAAGCGCCTCGATCTTGGAGAGGATGGTCGTGGCCGTCCGTTCAGCGGCCGCAACACTTGCCTGCCCATACCAAATGGCGAACTCGTCGCCACCGAGACGGGCGGCGAAGTCACTCTCGCCGGCCAATTTGGCTAGGACTGCGGCGACGTCTTTAAGGATTGCGTCGCCCTGGGCGTGGCCCAGTTGGTCGTTGATGGGTTTGAAGTTGTCGAGATCCACATAGACCAGCGCACCACCGTTGCCGCCTGATCCAGCGATTGCGTCTGCCAGCGCCGTATTGAACGCGCGGCGGTTCAATAGGCCCGTCAGGCCATCGGTATTCGAGAGCCGATAGAGCTCTTTCTGGTCCTGGATTTGCCGCAGCGCCACACCGAGCTGACGCGCCGTCGCTTCCAGCAGTTGGCGGTCGTTGTCGTCC
>JANQOE010000041.1 GCA_028279245.1 Alphaproteobacteria bacterium | reverse complement strand
CATTGGCATTGAGCCCCACCGTCCGCACCTGCGGGGCGATCCGGTCCAGCGCGTGTTGCAGCAGGGTACGGCCGCCAAGTTCGCGCAGACACTTGTCGCCACCGCCCATGCGCCGCCCCGCGCCGCCGGCCAGCAACACCCCGACGACACCTTCAACAGCAAGTGAACTCACGCGCCGGCGTCCACGGCCGCGTCGAAGACGATGCGGTCCTCCCCGGACAGCGCCAGGAACCGCCGGCCCTTCGCCCGGCCGATCAGGGTCAGCCCGGCCTGGCGAGCCAGTTCCACACCCCACGCCGTGAACCCCGACCGCGACACCAGGATGGGGATGCCCATATGCACGGTTTTGATCACCATCTCCGACGTTAGACGGCCGGTCGTGTAGAAGATTTTGTCCTGCGCCGCGATGCCATTGAGAAACATGTACCCGGCGACTTTGTCGACCGCGTTGTGCCGGCCGACATCCTCCATATAAATCAGCGGCCGGTCCTCGCGGCACAGCACGCAGCCATGAATCGCCCCCGCCGCCAGATACAGGCTCGGCGTCGTATTTATCTGCTTGGTCAAGGCGTAAAGCCACGATGTTCGCAACCGGGCCGAACGGTCGAGCACCACCCCTTCGAGGCTTTCCATCAGGTCGCCGAACACCGTGCCCTGGGCGCAGCCGCTGGTCAGGGTCTTCTTCTTTAGCTTTTGCTCGTAGTCGGTTTTGCTGGGCGTGCGCACGACGACCACATCGAGGTCCGCATCGTGCTCGACCGCGGTCACCTCGTCCCCCGCTCGCAGCATGTTCTGGTTCAGCAGATAGCCGACTGCCAGATACTCGGGGTAGTCGCCGACCGTCATCATGGTGACGATCTCCTGCCCGTTGAGGAACAGGGTGAGCGGCCGCTCCTCGACGACCGCGGTTTCGACCAGCTTGCCATCCTGATCGATCCCGCCGACAGATCGGGCCAGGCCGGCCGTCTCCGGCGCCGGCATCAGACGCACATCATTCATGCCGTGACTATGATGCCGGCCTCGCCCGGCGGCAACGGCACCCGCTGAGAGGTACCCGGTCGGGGGCGCCGGCATCGCCGAAATGATGGCCTGTGCAAAAGGTGGGGCAAGCCGAAGCCCCGCTTGACGGGTCTTTAACCTCTGGGCACGTTTGATCCATCCGGCGCACCAATCGATCAGACAGAGAAACGGCTATGGCAAAGTTGGGGGCAACGCTGGCAGCTCTTCTGCTTGCCGTCGCGCTAGCGCCCGCGATGGCGCAGGCGCCGCCGGCGGTCGTTGCCATTCTCACGACAATCGAGCATCCGACCCTGGATGCGGTCCGCGACGGCGTGCGCGATGCGCTAAAGGACCGTGGCTTGATCGAAGGCGAGAACCTGGAACTGATCTACGAGAGCGCCCAGGCCGACCCCCAAATGGCCGAGGACATTGCCGAGCGTTTTGCCGCCCGGCAGCCCGACGTCGCCATTGCGATATCAGCGCCGGCGGCCGGGGCGATGGTGCCGATGGGCGACCGGATGCCCCTGGTTATCACCGCGCTCGGCCCCGAGAAGGCGAACGGCATCACCAACGGGACCGGCAGCGTCGCCGGCCTGGTGCAACCGCCGCCGTTCCGCGAGCAGCTTGAGCTGGTCTTGGCCATCGCCCCGGAGACAAAGCAGCTGCTGGTGCCGCACCGCACCGATCAAGCCAATATCGACAGCGACTTCCGCGCCGCCGCGCAGGCGGCGGACCTCGCCCTGCAGCCCGTGCATGTGAGAGCCGCGCAAAGCATGGGCGACATGCTGGCCCCACACTTGAACGGTAGCACCGCCATTCTGCTGCTGCAGAATCAAAGCATCGAGGCAATTATCGAACCGCTGGTCGAACTGGCGGTCGAGCGGCAGGTGCCGATCTTTGCCGATACCGAAGACGCGGTGACCCGCGGCGCCCTGGCGACGATCGACTACGATCCGTACGACGTCGGGCGGCAGACCGGCGTGCAGGTGCTAGAGATACTGGCCGGCGAAGCGCCGGGCGACCTCGGTCTGATCGATGCCCGGCCGACCCGGGTAGTGCTCAACGAAGATACGGCGGAGCGTATGGAACTGCGCCTCCCCTCAGACGTCATCGACCGCGCCCGATTCGTCGTCGAAGGGCCGTTCGACCGGCCGGTCCAACGCAAGATCCCGCGGCCCGTGCCCCCGCCCTGCGAAGGCACCGCCCGCTGCGAATAGCCGCTACTGGCTGATCCGCAAGTCGGCCAACTCCTCGCCGATCTGGGTGAAGGCGGCGGTCAGGTCGTCGCCACTTTCCACATCGATATAGTGGCCGATCGAGGTTGCGCAGTTCTGGAACAGGCTGGGCGAGCCGCCGTCGAAGGTGATCGAGTAAACGATAATCCCCTCAGCCTTCATATTCTCGCAGATTCTCGCCAGGCTCTGGTCGACCATACTCACGATCTGCGCACTCGACCAGTTCAGGCGCCCATAGCTGTTGTAGTTCGAGGTGTCGGAGAAGGCCGGTTCGGAATAAGCGGTGTAGTCCCAGCCCTCCGGCCCCGGCGTGTAGTGGTCGAACGCCTGGTTGAACCCGTCCGTCAGGATGATGACCACCTTGTCCATCTGCGGATCGCCATAGTCGAGCGGCAACTGCGACGGCGAGCCCTGCCACATCCCGCGCCACTGCGGTGAGATCGCCCGCCAGCCCCAGGCCATCCCCACACTGCCGTGGGTGCCGCCGGACCGCCACGGCCGCATCACGTCGATCGCCGCCTTGATCGTCGACTTCTCCGCTGTCAGCGGCAGGATCGGGTGCGGACAGCCGACATTGGGCCCTGTCCATTGGCCATTCTGGTTCGGCTTCTTCGCCCAACCGGACTCGCCCCCCGGCGCCGGCGAGATCGGGGGCCAGGTGTTGTCGGCGCCGCTATCGTAGTTGTAGGCGTGAAAGCGCGTCGCATCAGAGGTCGGCGGCGTGTCCGACTCGTCGAGACCCTCACGGATCAGCACACAACCGTCCCAGGTGTCCGGCAGGAAAGTGTTCGGATCATAGGAACTGTTGAGCCACGCATTGTGCGCCGACCCGACATTCACTTGCGTCACATAGGGCACTAGTCCGACCCAGAGATTTTCGACCGTCTCGTTGGTGCCGTACAGAATATCGATCAGCTGATTGGCGGCGTCGCGCAGACTGTAGATACGCTTCTGTCCGCCGGATGACGGCGGATGCCGCATCGAACCCGTGTTATCGAGCACCATGACCAGCTCGAGCCCTCGGTTCTCGCGTTGGATGACCGTCTTCCGGCTGACCTGCACATCATCGATGCCGAAGATCCGCATGAACGAGGTCGGCATGGTGGCCGTCACCGTCAGCGTCACCGTGCCGGCGACATCGTCCTTGGTGACCACCGGATCGGGCACGGTCGCGCCCATGAAGTCCGCCGGGATGTTGGCACGGAAGAAATCGATGGCGTCGTTGGTTGCACCGGCAGAGAAGAACACTCGGCCCGCCGCCAAACCGGCTGCATCCAGCGACGAGGTGAGCCGGTTCTTAAGGGTGTAGCCGCGCGCCGTATCCACGGCGATCCCGGCGAAGCCGACCAATGGGATCAGCGCCATCGCCAGAAACACGCTGTGCGCGCCGCGCTCGTCGCGCCGGAACCGGCGCCAGCCCTTTAGGAAGAGGCCCGACATCTTCCACCCCACAAATCCTTTTCTGGGCCGATTCTGCGGTACCGAGTGTTAACAAGACGCAAGCCAAAGCCGCCGAAACCCATTGAAAGATTGAGGAGTTTTTCCGGGTTTATGAGGAAACCGGCGGATTCCCGGGCCGCCCCGGCGCGGTTGGCCGCAGGATCAACGGGGCGTGATGGTCAGCAGGCCAAAACAGCCTATCTGGAGAGCTTTACGGTCCCATCCACATGCGCAATATTCGTTCCGTGACCCCTCTTATTGATCCCTTCGGCCGCAAGGTATCCTACCTGCGCGTTTCGGTGACCGACCGCTGTGACCTTCGCTGTGTCTACTGCATGGCGGAGGACATGACCTTTCTGCCGAAAGCGCAGGTACTGACCCTCGAGGAGCTGGATCGGCTGTGCAGCGCCTTCGTCGCGCTCGGCACCCGCAAGCTCCGGCTGACCGGCGGCGAGCCGCTGGTTCGGCGCAACGTCATGTGGTTGATCGAGCGGCTCAGCCGTCACCTCGATAGCGGCGACCTGGACGAGCTGACCCTGACCACCAACGCCACCCAATTGGGCCGGCATGCGAAGGACTTGGTCGCCGCTGGAGTACGCCGGGTCAATGTCTCCCTCGACACGCTGCAGCCGGACAAGTTCACCCGTATCACCCGCTGGGGCGACCTGCGGAAGGTGAAGGCCGGACTCGCCGCAGCGCAGGCCGCCGGGCTGTCGATCAAGATCAACATGGTCGCCCTGCGCGGCGTCAACGATGACGAATTCGACGACATGATCGCCTGGTGCGGCGACCTGGGCCAGAACCTGACGATCATCGAAGTCATGCCGATGGGCGACATCGGCGGCGAGACCCGCGTCGACCAATACATGCCGCTGAGCATGGTCCGCGCCCAGATCGCCCGGCACTGGGAATTGGAAGACATCGACTACTCGACCGGCGGCCCGGCGCGGTACGTCCGCGTCCGCGAGAACGGCGTGCGCCTCGGCTTCATCACACCGATGACCCACAACTTCTGTGAATCCTGCAACCGGGTTCGCCTGACCTGCACGGGCACGCTGTACATGTGCCTAGGCCAAGACGACGCGGCGGATCTGCGCCAGGCACTCCGCACGACCGAGTCCGACGAAGTGCTGCACGACGCCATCCGCGAGGCGATCACCCGCAAACCGAAAGGCCATGACTTCGTCATCGACCGCCGCCGTCAGCAGCCTGCCGTCGGCCGGCACATGAGCGTCACCGGCGGTTAGCCCGCCGGTCCCCGGAGCGATGCCGAAGACCGACCGCATCTCGTTCGCGGCCGCCGACACGCCGGACGCCCAAGCAGCGTTACAGGAACTCGAACAACGCCACGGCAAGACCGCGTTGGCGGACGCGGATGTCGTCGTTGCGCTGGGCGGCGACGGCCTGCTGCTGAAGGTGCTGCGCCAGACGTTGCCCCGGCGGGTTCCGGTGTTCGGCATGAACCGCGGGTCCGTCGGCTTCCTGATGAACAGTTTCCGCTCGGAAGGCTTGCCGGAACGGCTCGCCGCCGCGGAACCGGTCGAAATCCACCCACTGCATATGCGCGTCACCACCACCACCGGCGAAACCAAAGAGGCGCAAGCGATCAACGAAGTCTCGTTGCTGCGGGAGACCTATCAGGCCGCCAAACTGCAGATCTCGATCGACGACGTCGTCCGCATGAACGAACTGATCTGCGACGGCGCCCTGGTGGCGACGCCGGCCGGCAGCACGGCCTACAATCTCTCCGCCCACGGGCCGATCATTCCGCTGGGTGCGGGCATCCTCGCCCTGACGCCGATCAGCGCCTTCCGCCCGCGGCGCTGGCGTGGTGCGCTGCTGCCCCACACCGCCCGCGTACGTCTCCGCATTTTAGAGGCGGAGAAACGCCCGGTCAGCGCCGTGGCCGACGACACCGAGGTGCGTGACGTTCTCGAAGTCGAGGTCACCGAGGACCCAACCACCCTCACCCTGTTGTTCGACCCCGACGACAGCCTGCGCGAACGCATCCTAAAAGAACAATTCACCCCGTAAGCAGTGGCCATATGAACCGTCCAACCATCGTTGTTTTCGATCTCGGCGGCGTCCTCGTCGACTGGAACCCGCGCTACATGTACCGGCGGCTAATCAACGATGAAGCCGAGATGGAGTTCTTTCTGACGGAGGTGTGTTCGCCCGCTTGGAACGAAGCGCAGGACGGCGGCCGCACCATCGCCGAAGCCGTCGCGGAAGCAACCGCGCGGCACCCGGACAAATCAGAATTGATCAACGCCTTCTACGAGCGGTTCGACGAGATGATGGCGGGGTCGATCGACGGCACGGTCAAGATCCTGGACACGCTGCGGCGCCAGCAAGTGCCGTGTTATGCCCTGACAAACTGGTCGGCGGAGACGTTTCCGTTGGCCTTGAAGCGGTTCGACTTTCTCTCCTGGTTCGATGGGATCCTCGTCTCGGGGCGGGAGGGATTGAAGAAGCCGGACCCGGCGATCTTCGAGTTGCTATTCAAACGGTTCGACATTGACGCCAAGAGCGCCGTTTTCATCGACGACAGCCCGCGCAATATCGCCGCCGCCACCGACCTCGGGCTTCGGTCCATTCACTTCACCAGCGCCGAAGGACTCCAGACGGAACTTAGAGCCCTTCACTTCGACGTATGACCGCCGCGGCCGGCGAGGCTTATCCGGTCGAGCTCTCGCCGCCCGACCTAAGCCAATACCGGAACGCCGGTGCCGGCCCCGACTACGTCATCTCCTACGACAGTCAGACTGACGGGCCGCACGTCATGCTGATGGCCCTGGTACACGGCAACGAAATCTGCGGCGCCATCGCTCTCGACCAGTTGTTACAACGGAACATCCGCCCCAACCGCGGCCGCCTTACCTTCGCCTTCGCCAACATCGCCGCCTATCAGCAATTCGACCGGCGCTATCCCGAGGCGACCAGATATGTCGACGAGGATTTCAATCGGCTTTGGTCAGCGGACAAACTGGACCAGCCAGCCGACAGCAGCGAACGCCGACGCGCCCGCGAACTGCGTCCACTGATCGACACGGTCGACCTGCTACTGGACCTGCATTCGATGCAGCATCCGTGTGCGCCCCTCGGGCTATCCGGTCCGCTGGAAAAAGGCCGGGATCTGGCGATCGCCGTCGGTGCGCCGGCGGTCATTGTGGTGGACGCTGGACATGCCGGCGGCCGCCGCCTGCGCGACTATGGCAGGTTTGCCGATCCGTCGCACCCCGCCAACGCGCTCCTGGTGGAATGCGGTCAACACTGGGCCAAGGAAAGCGCCGCCACCGCGCTTGAAGTCGCCTACCGTTTCTTGGCCTATGCCGGCATCGTGCCCCGCGATGCACTGCCCGAAACCGCCCGCGCCCCATTGCCAAAACAACAGGTTATCGAAGTGACCAACCGCATCACGGTGAGGACGGAAGATTTTCGCTTCACCGAACCGTTTCAGGGCCTCGAAGAGATCCCGAAGGCCGGCGAAATCTTCGCCCACGACGGCACCACACCGATTCGCGCGCCCTACGACAACGCCGTGCTGATTATGCCGTCCCGCCGATTGGTCCAGGGGCAAACCGCCGTCCGCATCGGCCGCCGCGTTTGACCAATCTCGTCTCGTTCCTGCGGACCTTCGCGGTTGCCGCAGCCGGCGGCTACCTGTTCACCCTGCTCGGCCTGCCGCTGCCTTGGATGCTGGGCGCCATGCTGTTCACTGCACTGGCCAGCGGCGCCGGCCTCTCGCTCCGCATCGACATGCGCCTGCGGCGCGGCATGATCATCGTGCTCGGCGTCATGCTCGGCAGCGCCTTTTCGCCAGAGATCCTCGAGAAGGCAGGTGCCTGGTCGATCAGCTTGGCTGGACTGGTTGCCTACGTCGCGGTCGCTGGACTGGGCGCGGCGTTCATCTACCGCCGCTTCTTCGGCACCGAGGCGACCACCAGTTACTTCTCCGGCGTACCCGGCGGCCTGACGGAGATGATCATCCTTGGCGGCAAGTCGGGCGGTGACGAACGCACCATCAGCCTGGCGCACACGACACGGCTGTTCTTCGTGATCATGGTCATCCCGATCTGGTTCCAATTCTTCGCCGGCGGCTACTCACCCGAGGCCCGCGAGCACGCCGTCGTCAACATCGCCGATCAAACGATATTGGATCTGGCCATCCTGGCGGTCAGTGGCGTCGTTGGTTGGTTGCTGGCGCAGCGGTCGCGGCTACCCGGTGCCGAGCTGACCGGCCCGGCCATCGCCAGCGCCACCGTCCACCTCGTCGGGTGGACATCCGCACCGCCGCCGCAAGAAGTCGTAGCGCTGGCGCAGATTGTCATAGGCGCCAGTATCGGCTGCCGCTTCGCCGGTATTACGATGCGCGAATTCGTCGTGACAGTGCGCAACGCCGTTGTCGTCAGCGCCGGTCTGATTGCCGTCTCCGCGGCGTTCGCCACGATCCTGATGCCACTGACCGGCCTGAGCTTCGGCCCGCTGTTCCTGGCCTACGCGCCTGGCGGGATTGCCGAGATGAGTTTGGTGGCCCTGGCCCTGAACATCGATGCGGCGTTCGTGGCAACGCACCACATCAGCCGCATCGCCATCGTCTTGGTCTTGGCGCCCCTGGGCTTCCGTATCCTGCAGCAAGTGTCCCGCGGGAAGGAATAGCCTGCGGCGACGTTAGGCGACGACGAGTTCGCGCTTTGCCTTGGCCAGGTGTTCCCGCACGCGCGAAGCGACAATGCGCGGGTGCATCCGCGTGGCGCTCGAATAAGACGCCCGGCCGAACATCCAGCGCGCGTCATCGAAGCTGACGCCAAAGAACGCCGTCACCGCCTGCCATTCCTTTGCACCACGAAACACCGGCCGGCAGTCCTTGAGGCTTTCGTCATGCTCCAACCGCAGACCTTGCGCCTGAAACCACGGGTCCATCGCCGCGGCGAGGCCGACGGCGCAACCGCGTCCTTCGCCGTACCAGCGTGTAAAGGTCAGCCGTCCGGGTTGGACAGTGTCGAGAAACGCAGCCAAACGGTCCAGCCGCTCCTGCCCGCTTGCCTCGTATTGGGGTATTTCCCCGGGAGCCAGGTACCGCATCGTGCCCTCCCCATGCCTGCATGGCTATAACGAGGGAAAAAAGCTAGCACGCGCTATGGGCAACGTACACTTACGCGTTTGGGAAGCCACGTTTGGGAGGTCCGTTAACCTTAACATCCGGTTTCGACCCAGCCTGAGGAATCCTTAAACATCCCTTTACCGGGACTGCCTAGACTCCCGCCCCGAGAACGCAATAGCTAGGCGGAACGATGCCTGACGATCTGAGTGGTCACGCTGGTCCTTCAGCGCTTGTTGACCGCGAGCCTTCCAAAGGCTGGCTGGTCGACCGCTTGCGTGCCTACTGGGCCAGGGATGATCGCCGTACAGACGATCGTCGCACAAAAGATCGTGTGCCGGAGCGATCCGCCCGGACCGGCGAAACGGTTACCATCGGCGTTATCCTGCCTCCGCCGCAACCGACGGACGGGGAACTGCAAGGAATCGAACGCCGGCTGGTCTATCGCATCATGCGCTACTGGCAACAGCAATGTGACGGCCGGCCCTATCCGTGCCTCGACGAAATCGATCCGGAAGCGATTGCCGACATGTGGCCGTCCTGCTTCGTCCTGGAAGTCGGCAACAGCGCAAACGCGCCTTACTTCCACTACCTCGGCAGCAGCCTCGCGAAGTATTCCGGCGTGTTTCTCGGCGGCGAGGACGACTGGAGTTTGACACTGCTGGACAAGGCGACCCATCGCTTTCGCGATGCCGTCGATCACCGGCAGCCGGTCATGCTGGAAGACGAAATCACCCGGTTCGACGGCACCCAACTGCTGTTCCGCAGCATCCTGTTGCCGCTGAGCGACAACGGCGAGACGATCAACTACCTGCTGGGCGCCGCCAACGGCAAAATCATCGCCGGCTGAACACTATCGCTGCACGACCAGGCAGTCCTGCCCACGTCCCTTAAGCCGTTCGCATAACGCCGCCGCGTCACTGCGGCGTTCCATCCGCGCCGACATCACCCGATACACACCGTTCGGCCCTGGCACGACCTGCGCCGAACCAGTCTGCAAAGCGCTCAGATGTGCGTCCGTTAGTTTTGCCGCGGCTTGCGCTGCCAACTCCTCGGAGCGGTAGGACGCGAGCTGCACCGCGAAAGGCGCAACCTCATCCGTCGCCGGCAACGCAGCGGCGGCAACGGGCCTAGGAATG
>JANQOE010000027.1 GCA_028279245.1 Alphaproteobacteria bacterium | reverse complement strand
TCTTCCAGTTTCCGGCGATCAGCGGCCGGCGTTGCGATGCCATGCGGTGGGTCCTCCCTCGACTGCGCGGGGCTGATTTACCATGCCGCCGGGCGGCTGTCAGGGCGCCGGATCACGTGTGTGTTTGGGCCCTCCCCGCGCCTTGCGAGGCCGGAGCGGGCCCCTATATGATCGCCGCGCACAGCCATAAGGGAAACCGGACATGCTGCAAGGCCTGCGGAGGAGCACCAAGAGCTGGACCATGCGGATTATTCTGCTGGGTCTGGCGGCGACTTTTGTCGTCTTCTTCGGCCAGTTCGAGGGCGGCGGGCATGGTGGGGGCGGCGGCCATTCCAACGTGCTGGTGGAGGTCGACGGGGTGCAGCTAGGCGCGCGGGAGATCTCGCAGGCGTTCAACCGCGAGATCCAGGCGATGCAGCAGGTGTTCGGCCAACAGCTCGACCCCGATCAGGCGCGGCAGCTTGGCCTGCTGGACCGGGCGATCGGCCGGTTGGTAACGGCGGAGCTGTTTGCGGCCGGGGCGCGGGATCTGGGGCTGGCGGTTTCCGACGATCAGGTGCGCGAGGCGATTTTCAGCTTGCCGCAGTTCCAGAATGGCGGCGGGTTCGATGCCGGGCTGTTCGCGACGTTCCTCGCCCGCTCCGGCCTCTCGGAGGCGCAGTTCGTCGAGACCATGCGCGGCGACGTGGCGCGGCAGCTCTACGTCAACGCCGTGCAGGTCGGTGGCGCGGCACCGTTTACATTGGCGGAGACGCTCTACAAGTATCGCGAGGAACAGCGCACGGCCGAGACGGTGGTGGTGCCGCTGGACAGCTTCACCGACGTTGCGGCGCCGACGGACGCGGAGGTCACCGCATACTTCGAGACGGTCAGGGATGTGTATCAGGCGCCGGAGTATCGCCGTTTGACCGTCGCTTCGCTGACGCCGGCGCAATATGCCGAGGAGATCGCGGTCGACGAAGCGGAGGTCGAGGAAGAATATCTGGCGCGGCAGGAGGAGTTCCACGAGCCGGAGCAGCGCCAACTGCAGCAGGCGGTGTTCGCCGACGAAGCGGCGGCGCGGGCGGCGAAGGATCGGATCGATGCCGGCGAGGCGTTCGACGCGGTCGTGCAGGACGTTTTGGGCGCGCCGCCCCTCGACCTTGGTCAAGTCGTGCAAGCTGACCTGTTCGGCGAGTTGGCGGAACCGGCCTTCGCGCTGGCGACGGGCGAAGTCAGCCAGCCGGTGCAGAGCCCGCTGGGCTGGCATCTGTTGCTTGCCGGCGAAGTGTTCGAGGCGCAGACCGCGACCTTCGAAGAAGTGCGGGACCAGTTGGCGCAGGAACTGTCGCTGTCGCTGGCGCGGGACGACATCTTCGAGGTGCTGGAATCGGTCGAGGACACGCTGGCCGGTGGCGGCACGCTGGAAGATGCGGCGTCGGAGAATGGGCTGGTGGTGACGACGTTCGATGCGGTGTCGCGCGGCGGGTTGGACCAGAGCGATACGCCGATGACTGACCTGCCGGCGCCGAACCAGTCGATCACCGCGGCGTTCTCGCAACAAGTCGGGCAGGACGGGGACGTGATCGAGACCGACGATGGCGGGTTCTTCCTGCTGCGGGTTGACGAGGTCATCGAAAGCCGGCCGCGGGAGTTGGACGAAGTGCGGGAAGACGTGGTGACCGCCTGGCTGGACGAACAGCGGCAGACACTGGCGCAGGAGCGGGCTGACGTGATCGCCGCGGCCGTGCGGGACGGCCAAACTATGCTGCAGGCGGCGTCGGGCTTTGGCCTGGTGGCGGCGTCGTCGGAGCCGTTCAACCGAACCGGCGGTCAGGAGGTCGCGGTGCCCGCGACGCTGATCGATCCGCTGTTCGAGGCGGCGGAGAACGAGGTGGTGGTCGCCCAGACCCATGACGGGTTTGCGGTGGGCCGGCTGTTGACGGTGACGGAACCGACCGGGTCGGTCGGGCTGATCGAGGTGCGGGACGATCTGAGCAACGGCTTTATCGCTGATCTACAGGCGCAGCTGGCGGTGGCGCTGGAAGACCGTTTCGAGGTAGAGATCAATCAGGACAGTATCGATACCCTGTTCTAGGACGCAGCCCTTTCGAACCGGTTCGATGGACTTAGTACTTCCTTAAGACTTCTCGGCCAAACCGTTGTTACTCACGGTTGCTGGTCGATATGGACGTACAACTGTCAGACATCCAGGATTATTTCCAAGGCAGAGCCGTGCCTTGTCAGCACAAGCACCTGCTGGTTGCCTGCATGCCGAAGTCCGGATCGACCTACATGACCGCGCTCATCCGGCATCTTCCCGACTTTCACGATGCGAACCTGGTCGGCATTTACGAACGCCGGGAGCAGGAGCTGGCGGGCGAGCAACTGCTCGCCTTCCATCACGTGAACTACGTTGCGCAGCATCACGTTCGCTACCACACGGCCACACAGAAGCTGATGGATCAGTTCTCGCTGTTTCCAATCGTACTGATCCGAAACCTGTATGACATCGTGTACAGCATCCACGACCACATGCTGCGGGAGGGTACGGACGGGCCGCATGCGGTGGTGCCAAGCGATATGATGCGCCGGCCGACGGAGGAGATCCTCTCGTTTATCGTCGACATGGTTCTTCCCTGGTACTTCAACTTTTACTGTTCGTGGCAGCTGTGCCCCGACAAGCTCATGCTGCGGTATGAAAACTGGACGAGCAATCCGTCCGATACGTTGCGCCTTATTGCGGCGTACTCGGGTGTGATGGTGGACGATGCAGCCGTGCAGTGCGCTATTGAGAAAGCCGGTGGCGTTGGAACTCGATTCAACAAAGGTGTGACCGGCCGTGGCCGTGAGCTTCCCAATGAGCTGAAAGAGCGGGTGCAGCGTTTCGCGTCTTACTATCGAGGCCAGGATCTCTCCGACATTCTGAGCTGGCACTAGGTAGCGGTCCATCTGGCGCCGATCCGGCGTGTTTGCATGGCCGGGCTGGGATGACTAAGAAGGGCGACCGCTGCCCGTTGGACCACCGCTTCCCGCATGGATTTCTCCCCGAACCAGGATCGTTTCCGCGAGCTTTATGACGCCGGTAAGCCGCAGGTCGTCTGGACGGAGCTCGTCGCCGACCTCGAAACGCCGGTTTCGGCGATGATGAAGCTTGCCGACGGGCGGCCCTATAGCTTTCTGTTGGAATCGGTCGAGGGTGGCGCGACGCGCGGGCGCTACTCAGGGATTGGGCTGAAGCCGGACCTGATTTGGCGGAGCCGCGGCAGTCAGGCGGAGATCAACCGGCAGGCGCGGTTCGATCTAGGGGCTTTCACACCCTGCGCGGCGCCGGCGCTCGATGCCCTGCGGGCTTTGATCGAGGAAAGCCAGATCGACCTGCCGGCGGAGTTGCCGCCGATGGCTGCGGGGCTGATCGGCTACATGGGCTATGACGAGGTGCGGCTGATCGAACGGCTGCCCGACGACAACCCGGATCCGCTGAATCTGCCGGATGCGGTGTTCATGCGGCCGACCGTATGTGCGGTGTTCGACAATATCGAAGACGTGGTGACGGTGGTGACGCCGGTCTGGCCGGCAGATGGCGTCAGCGCCGATGCGGCCTACGACCAGGCGCGGGAACGGCTGGCCGAGGTGGTGCGCGACTTCGAACGCAGCGTGCCCCATGCGCGGGCGGCGAGCGCTAGCGACAAAGCAGTCGGCGAGCCAGTGCCGAACATGAGCAGGGACGCGTTCTGCGACATGGTGGAACGGTCGAAGGAATACATCCGGGCCGGCGACGTGTTCCAGGTGGTGCCGAGCCAGCGGTTCCGGGTGCCGTACAAGCTGCCGCCGTTTGCCCTGTACCGGTCGTTGCGGCGGCTGAACCCCTCGCCTTTCCTGTTCTTCCTCGACCTGGATGACTTCGTGCTGGTTGGGTCGAGCCCGGAGATCCTGGTGCGGCTGCGCGACGATACGGTGACAGTGCGGCCCCTCGCCGGCTCGCGGCCCAGAGGCAATACAGCGGCGGAGGATGCCGCGTTCGCCGAAGATTTGCTGGCCGACCCGAAGGAACGGGCGGAGCATCTGATGCTGCTCGACCTCGGGCGGAACGATGTGGGCCGGGTGGCAGAGGTCGGCTCCGTTGAGGTGACGGAGCATTTCGTTGTCGAACGCTACAGCCACATCATGCACATCTCGTCGACCGTCGAAGGCAAGATTGCCGAGGGGGAAGACGCGTTGTCGGCATTGATGGCCGGCTTTCCGGCGGGCACGGTCTCCGGCGCGCCGAAGGTGCGGGCTATGGAGATCATCGACGAGTTGGAGCCGGAACGGCGCGGCTTCTACGCAGGCTGCGTCGGCTACTTCGGCGCCAATGGAGACATGGATACCTGCATCGCCCTGCGCACCGCGTTGGTGAAGGACGGCACGATGTATGTGCAGTCCGGCGTCGGCGTGGTTGCGGACAGTGTGCCGGAGACTGAGTACGAAGAGAGCCTCAATAAGGCGCGGGCGTTGTTCCGGGCGGCGGAGGCTTCGGTGCGGTTCGGGTCGTAGGCGTTTGCCGAGGTTGTTGCGCGCGGCTCCACCCTCACCCTAACCCTCCCCCTCAAGGGGGAGGGATTCGTCCGTTGCTTCCGTTTAGTTCCCTCCCCCCTTGCGGGGGAGGGTTAGGGTGGGGGGCTACGGCTGCACTGGCGACCTAATCGCCGCAGCTAAAAGATTCGTATTGGGCTGCGGCGACCAACGTGCCGAACTCGGAACCGAACGAGGCGAATGCGGGAAACGATCCGAATGCTGCCGATGTCAGTGTTTCGTTGTCCATTGCTGTAAGGGACCGCATCGCACCGACTGATCCGGTGTCCAGGTCTGTGAACAACGGGTCGGCGCGGCAGGTGAAGTCGGTTGAACTGAGAGAAAGTGCTTTAACCGTTGGCGTGGCAATCGTCTTGAAGGAGACGGCGTTGGTCATCGGGTCGAAGATGATGTTCCAACGGGTTTCGTCATTGCGCACGTTGCTGAGGGCGGTGAATGCGTCGGTTGCAGCGACTGCGGCGCGTTCCTGGGTTTGCTGCCCGGACAGCGCGGCGTGGGCAAAGCGGGCCAGGCTGGCGGGGTCGGCTTTCGTAAGAGGGTCGGTGCCGCCGAAGGGTTGGAAGCGGCGGATGCCATCGAGCAGTTCGGCATAGGAGTTGTTCGTCAACGCGCGGATCGGGAAGTCCGGCCCTTGGCGGACGACCGGGGCTCCATCGAGATAGGCGAGCGCGGCGGCGCCGCCGTGACGGTCGAGCAGGAAGTACTGGATTGGAATCATACCGTCGACATGGACCCGTTCCGCCTTGGCGATGGCTTCGTCGACTGTCGCGGCAACGTCGAGCAGATACTGGATGAATTCGAGTTCGTTCAGGCGCGGACGCCCCTGCCCTATCGGATAGACTACCGCGTCATTCCACATCAGGGTGACGACCAAGCCGGCCTCGTTCATGCCGGAGATCGGCATGCCCAAGCCAAACTGGTTGAACGACACGCTGCCGTAGCTGGCGCGCCAGTTGGCCTGGGGTTGGTCGAGTATCGTTGTGCGCACGGCACCGGCCGGGTTAACCAAGAGGATGCCATCGCCCAGGGGTGCGAAGTCGTAGCTGTAGGCTACTATCGGCTGGTGGTTGGGGCCGAGCGCCATGGTGGTGCAGGCCAGCGAAACCGTGGCGCTTCCCAGGAGTGCGGCGGCGGCTATAACCCCTGTGAGATGGCCGGTGCGGCGCGGCGGCTGTATCATTCTTCTGGTCCAGGATTGTGGAGCTGCTCCCTATCCAGAACCGGGCACCACGAGACGGCAAGGTGAGATGAAGGGATTGCAATTCTCATTCGCAGACGGCGCGCCGATGTTATCCACGCTTCGTGAAGTGCGTCAGCTCGCCAATGACTGGAGCACCTGGCGGGTGTTGGCGCTGGTCTCGGTCATCGTCGGTTTGGTCGGGCCGTTCGGCACGTTTGGGAACGTCGCCTTGGTGGAGCGGCTCGCCTACTGGGGACTGCTGGTGGTCGGGTCGTTCTTCCTGGTGACCTTCTCGCTTGGCCTCAGCGACGGTTGGCTGGCGCGGCGGCTGCGGTCAAAAGCCGTCGTTGTGACGCTAGGGGCGCTGGTGGCGGCGGCGCCGGTCTCGCTGTTCATTCTCGGTGTCGGCTACCTGTTCGGGATGAACACCGACGGGTCGGACCTGCCCGTACTCTATCGGAATGCGGCAGCGGTGACCCTGGGGGTCAGCCTGCTGTTTCTGCTGCTCCAGCGGGTGCGACAGCCGGTATCCAACGTCGGCGCGCCGGCGATCCAACGGCGGCTGCCAATGGAGCGGCGCGGCGCGCTGATCCGGATGTCGGTGCATGATCATTATGTCGAGGTGGTGACCGCTCATGGCACCAGCTTGGTGCTGATGCGGTTGCGCGATGCGATGGCGGAAACAGCGCCAAGCGCTGGGTTGCAGGTACACCGCTCCCATTGGGTGGCGTTCGACGGCGTGGTCGGGTGCCGGCGAGAGAATGGACGGGTGTTGCTGGAAATGCGCGACGGTTTCGCCGTGCCGGTCAGCCGCAGTTTCATGCGGGCGGCGCGAGACGCTGGGCTGGTTGGTTAAGGAGCACTTCCTGGGGACGAGTTATTGCCCAAGAGGACGCATCCATCATGGATCTAATGAGGCGCATCGTCGCTGCGTGTTTGCTGAGCTTGGCGTTCGTGCTGTCATTTGCGGTCGAGGTCCATGCCGACGATCATCTGCTTGTTGCGACGATCAAAGCGCTTGAAACGCGACTAGGTGGGCGGGTCGGCGCCTACGTTGAGGACACGGCGACCGGCACGGTTTGGGTCCACCGGGCGGACGAGCGTTTTCCGCTGACCAGCACGTTCAAGACGCTTGCGTGTGCGGCCCTGTTGACCCGGGTGGAACAAGGGGAAGAGCGGCTCGACCGGATCATGCCCTTCCTTGAGGCCGATCTCGTCGCGCACTCGCCGATCTCCAAGACCCGCGTCGCCGCGGGTAGCATGGAACTGGGTGAAGCCTGCGAAGCGACGATGACTGTGAGTGACAACACCGCTGCGAACATGGTCCTCATGGCGCTCGGCGGTCCATCGGGTGTCACGGCCTATGCGCGGTCAATCGGTGATGACACGACCCGGCTCGACCGGTGGGAGACCGCGCTGAACGAAGGCAGGCCGGGCGATCCGCGAGACACAACCACACCGCGGGCGATGGCGGAGAACATGCGAAGGCTCGTGCTAGGTGATGCGTTGCCCATGGCGGCGCGCACGCAGCTCACGACTTGGCTGATCGGCAACAAGGTGGGTGATGCGGTGCTTCGTGCCGGTGTGCCGCGGGACTGGCGCGTTGCCGACCGTACCGGGGCTGGCGGTTTTGGGTCCCGGGCGATCGCAGCCGTGATGTGGCCGCCGGCCCGGTTGCCGGTGCTGGCAACCGTTTACGTTACCGAAACCGAAGCCAGCTTCGCCGACCGCAACGCTGCCATTGCCGAAATCGGCTCTGCCATTGCCAATGCGGTCATCGTGCGGCGCGCCGAAGGGCCTTAGCTGGTCTATCGCCAGTTCACCGCTGGCGCTCCCATGTCGGCCGATCCAGGCGGTAGACGTAGCAGTCGTCGGTGTCGAAGACACGGTGGTCGATGCGTTCGAAGCCGATGCGTTCGTAGAGCCGGTGGGCTTTGGTGTTGCTGACCAAGGGGTCGAGGAGAACGGCTGTGACCTCGGGCGGGGCGAAGCAGCGCTGCAGTGCCATCTGCATCATGACCGTGCCGTAACCCTGGCCGATGTCTTTCAGGTCGCCGATCCAGATGTCGATGGCGCGCAGGTTCGGTCCGATGTCGCCCCAGTAGTGGGTTTCCTCCTCGGCCGGGTCGATGATCTGGATGAAGCCGATGGGGCGGCCGTCGCATTCGGCTATCAGGAGTTCGCGCCAGGGCGGATGGCGCGGCAATTCGTACTCCCAATCCCAGCCGTCGTCGTCGCCAGCGGCGGCAATGACGTGCGGTTGGCTGTCCCAGTGTTCGAGCAGGGACTGATGGTCCGGGGTGGCCTGGCGCAGTCGGATCTGTGGTTTTTCGCGGGTCATGAGCCGGGCCTCGGTAGCCGAGCGCGCGCGGCCGGGCAAGTCTAGTTAGCCGGCGCCCGCCCTGTAGGCAGCTCAAGACCAAGCCGGACATAGGCCTCCGGTGGCGCATCGTTCGCCTGCATCAATGCCCGCATTTCATTGACGAGCCGGGCCTCGACCTCGGGATCGTTGACTGCGTTTAGTTGTTCGGGATCCGATTTCGTGTCGAACAGTACGGTTTCGGTGTCCTGGAAGAAGTTCATGCCTTGACCCCGGTACATGGGTGACTTGGCATGGCCCGACATCTTCAGAAGGCGGACCCCTTTGGTGAAGTCGAAGGGTTCGCTCAGCTCGGCCGTCTTCAATTCGTCTGTGGTGAAGAAGGAGGTGATGTGCGTGGGCATCAGTGTGTACTGATAGATTTCCTGCGCATGCATATCGTCGGGGTAGCGGAAGTAGGTGTAGCGCCCGTCGGTGATGTTGGTGGCGCTGGCCCAGACACCATAGAGGCCCGCACTGCGGATCGGCGCGTCGTCCTCCAAGAGCTGCAAGATGGAGCGGCCTTCGACTTCTTTGGGCGGTTCTACATCGAACAGATCCAGCAGCGTCGGCATCAGATCGATGGTTTGGGTCAGGGACTGACGGCGTGATCCGGCTTTGCTGCGGGCATCCGGATGGTGGATGAATAGCGGAATGTGGGCGACCTCGTCGTAGCAAGGCATGCGTAACTTGGCCCACCAGTCGTGTTCGCCCAGGAGGAAACCGTGATCGGTGCTGACCACGAGTGCCGTATCTTCCCACAGATCGTGTTCATCAAAATAGTCCAGAAGGCGGCCGATCTGCGCGTCGCACAGTGCGACGATAGCGCAATAGTTGGCACGTAGTTCAGCGCATTCGTCCGGCGCCTCGGTGATGCGTTCATAGGGCGGCCAGTCGCGGATCGGGCCGGCATAGTTGGTCGGATAGTCTACTCGATACTTCGCGGGCGCGAAAAACGGTTCGTGGGGATCGAATGTTTCGATCTGCAATAGCCAATTGTCGGCGGTCCGATTCAGATCGAGGAATTCCAACCCACCGTCGAAGCAACGGACGGAACAGAAGTCCTTCTCTTCCTTTGTGAACTCGCGGTTGACGATGTAGTGATAATAGAGGCTGCGCTGTTCTTCGCTGTACTGCCCGGGGTGGTACATTTCCCTCAGCCGCTCCCACGGCGGCTGTACCATTGCCTTCCATGGATCGCGTTCCTGACCGCGGATGAAATCGTACGTCGTGTAGCGGTTGTGATACGTGAACCCACCATCCTCCCAATAGTGATAATGATCCGACACCAGGTGGCTGTAGACGCCGGCTGCGTGGAGGATTTCCGGGAAGGAATTGTCGAACGGTTCGAGCGGTCCCCAACTCCGATGCAGGAAGTTGAGGCGGCCGGTTTGCATGTCGCGGCGCGCGGGCATGCACGGCAGGCTGCCGACATAGTGCGTGTCGAACGTGACACAGCGTTCCGCCAGGCGCTGGAAGTTCGGTGTTTTGATCGTTTGGGCGCCGTAGGGCTCGAGCGACCGGCGGTTTAGTGAATCAAACAGGACAAAAACGGTTTTCATGACGAACTTGCCCCAATCCGCTCGACTTTGTCGTTGGTGTGCAACGGTGTAAACGCGGTGCCGTCTTCCGTAAACAGATGACACATGGCCGGCACGACGCCGACAGGCACGCGTTGGCCTTTGCCCACGTCCGTACCGCCGGGGACCTTTACCACGAGCGTGCTGTTGTCGCCGATATGTCCGTAGAGAATGGTCTCGCCGCCGAGCGGCTCCGTGACGTAGACGTCGAGATCCAGTGAAGTACCGCCGGATTGCGGGCCCACCGTCAGATGCTCTGGTCGGAGGCCGAGGGTGACCGGCTGCCCGGGCCGCGCGTCATGCCCTGCGACCGGCAGCGACAGCTCAAGGCCGCCGGGAGCAGTGATGGAAACGCCGCTGGACGAAACGGCACTGATCGTTGCCGGTAGCTGATTCATCCTTGGCGAGCCGATGAAGCCGGCGACGAACGCATTGGCAGGCCGGTGATAGAGGTCCATCGGGGATCCTACCTGTTCGGCCCGCCCGCCACGCAATACCACGATCTTGTCGGCCATCGTCATGGCTTCGACTTGGTCGTGGGTCACATAGATCATCGTGGCGTCGATCGAGTTGTGCAGCTTCGCGAGTTCGACGCGCATATCGACGCGTAGGGCGGCGTCAAGGTTGCTGAGCGGTTCGTCGAACAAGAAGACTTTGGGCTCGCGGACAATTGCCCGGCCGATGGCGACGCGCTGACGCTGCCCGCCTGACAGCTGCCGCGGCTTGCGCTCGAGCAAGTCCTCGATCTGCAGGATGCGCGCCGCCTCGACAACCCGACGGTCGATTTCGTCGCGCCGGACCTTCGCCATCTTGAGCGCAAAACCCATGTTCTGGGCGACCGTCTTGTGGGGGTAAAGGGCGTAGTTCTGGAAGACCATGGCCAAGCCGCGCTTGGCGGCAGGGACGCGATGCACGGGCTGGTCGCCAACATAGATTTCGCCGGCCGATAGCTGCTCCAGTCCGGCGATCACCCGCAGCAATGTGGACTTGCCACAACCAGATGGGCCGACAATGACAACAAACTCGCGATGGGTGATCTCCAGATCGATTTCGGTCAACGCGGTGACCGAACCGAACTGCTTTGTCACGCCACGTAAACTGAGCCCGGCCATGACGCTATCCCTTCACGGATCCGGCTGCGAGACCGCCGGATAACTTTGTTTGTAGAGGCAAGAACAGTATCAGTGCCGGCAGGGTCGTCACGGCAGATGCTGCCATGATCGCGCCCCAGTCGACGGTTTGCTCGCCAAAGAATTGTGCGAGGCCGAGCGGCATTGTCTTCAACGAGGTCTTGGTCAAGAAGGCCAACGCGAAAAGGAACTCAGTCCACATCAGGAGGAACGCGTAGGTCGCCGTTGCGACAATGCCCGGCAACATGATGGGAAAGATGATCGTCCAAACAATTTGAAACTGCGAGCAGCCGTCCATAACGGCGGCTTCGTCGAGTTCACGGGGCACGGTCTCCAAATACCCGACTAGCAGGTAGACCGAGAACGGTATCGAGATCGCTACATAGGAAAGGATCATGCCTACGTAGCTGTTCAACAAGCCAATGCGGGCGAACATAATGAACAGCGGTGTTACTAGGATTATCCAAGGAAAGAGTTGGCCGAGGATCACGGAACCAAAGATGATCCGCTTCCCACGGAATCTTTTCCGAGAGAAAACATAGGATGCGATAACCGAAACAAACGTCGAGATGACGACCGCAATCAAGCAGATAAACAAACTGTTGAAGATGAAGCGTCCAAAACCGGCGCGAAAGATTGTTTGATAGTTGTCGAGCGTGAAGGAGAATGTGGTTGCCGCGAACATCGTCTCGGTGGTCTTGAATGACCCGAGGAAGATCCACACGGCCGGGAATATGAGAAAGGCCCAGACAACAAAGGTCGTTGCCAACACGGCGACGTCGATCAGCGGGTTGCGCCGGAACGTTATCTCACCATCGAGTGCCACGGAATGTGCGGCGACTTGGGCCTGGCTCATGAGGATGTGCTCATAGGATCTCGCGGAACTCGCGGAGCGCGACGAAACGGAAATAGAGGATGCCGAAGACAGCCATCATCGCTGCCATCACCATACCGACCGCCGAACTGAACCCGAGTTCGAAGTCGATGAAACCTTTGATGTAAATCTCCGTGGCCAGGACGTTGGTGAACAGTCCTGGCCCGGCGCCTGTTGCCAGCCAGATGTAGACGAAATTGTTGAAGGTCCAGAAAATCAGCAGCAACGTCATCACGACCACCGTCGGCATGAGGTGCGGAAGCGTGACGTGGAAGAACCGGTTGATGGCGTTGGCCCCGTCCATCTCCGCCGCCTCGTGCAGTTCGGGCGGGACGGACTGTAATCCAGCCAGAAACGTTAAGGTGACCAGCGGCAGGGTGTTCCAGGCAATGATCGTGATGAGCGCCGGCCAGATCGTGTCGACATTGGCCAAGAAGGCTATTGGCGTGTCGATGAGTCCCAGACCCTCGAGCGCCTTGTTGATGACCCCTTGCCGGCCATCAAGCAACCAGCGCCAGACGACAACGGCGACGATCGGCGGGGTGGCCCAGGGCACGAGCAAGACTAAGCGTGACGCGGTTGTCAGTCGGTAGTGGCGAAGAGTCGCCGAATTGAGCAGGAGAGCCAGGAGCAGGCCCAAGACGATCCGCAGAGCCACCGAGACGGCGGTCAGCCAAAACAGCGTGTTCCAGAGGACGCGGTAGAAGTCCTTACTCGACAGCAGTTCGACATAGTTGCGGAGGCCGATGAAGGCGCCGCCTTGTTTCAACCCGAGCAGGCTGAGGTCGGTCAGGCTGTTGTAGAAATTGAAGAGGGTCGGGTATCCGTAGAAGAAGATCAGAAAGAAGAAGATCGGTGCCAACATCAGTGGCACGAACATCCGCTCTCCCATCAAGTCCGTTCCTCCGCCGGGCGGTGGAGCTTGGGAGGGCTGAGCCCTCCCGCTCCTTACTCTACTTCAGTTGGTCTTCGACCGATTGCAGCAGCTCTGTCGCTGCCTCTTCATAGGACTTCTCGCCGATGAACGCAGAGCCGAAGGCGCGGCCTGTGTCGTCCCACATGGAGCCGATCTGCGCCGGACCGTCGGAGTAGGCACCCCAGCTCCGGGCGAGGGTCAGTTGCTCAGCGAAGCCGCCAAGCGCCGGACCGAACTCGATGCTCTGCAACGGCGTCTTCTGTGCTGGGAACTGGTTGCCGTAGTACTCAACCAGGACTTCTTGGCGGGTCATGAACTCGACCAGCTTCCAAGCAATCTCCGGGTGCTCCGTATTGGAGTTGATACCGAGCATGCGGCCTCCAAGATGGGTCTTCGGCCCTTCCGGACCGCCCGGCGTCGTTGCGGTGACGAAGGGGGGCTCGACGCCCGGGTTGCGTTCCTCGAAGGACGCGAGGATCTGCTTGAACTGCTGCGGCGGCATGATCCCGATGGCCTGCTCGCCATTTGTCAGGCCCTCGAGGATCGATGGATCGAACCAGCTGTTTACGCCGAGCATGGCTTCCGGGTTATGACCCTCCTGCAGGTAGGAGTGATAGTACTGCATGGCTTCGACGATCTGGTCGACGGTGATGCCGGTCTCGAAACCGCCGCCGTCGGACTCCACGACGAGTGCCGGGCCATTGGACCACCAGTAGTAATTGGCGAGGAACCAAAGGGTGTTGCTCGAAGCACTACCGGCCGGGAAGCCAAAACCGACCTTGCCGGTTTCTTCATGGATCTTGCGGCTGGCGTCGCGCAATGCATCCCATGTACCGGGGATCTCGGTGACACCCGCTTGCTCAAGTAGATCGGTGCGGTAGACCATTGCCCAAGTGTCGGTCGTCCAGGGCACACCGTAGATGTTGCCATCGGCGCCGACCGCCAATTCGGTCGCGATGAAATCGTCGAAGCCGTTCTGGATTGGCTGATTGTCCAGGAAGTCGTTCAGCGGCAACAGTGCGCCGGCAGCGCCCATGTCGCGTGGCCATACGAAGGCAATGTGGACCACATCAGGCCCCTCGCCCACTGCCGCCTCGCGAAGGAACTGCGCGCGCGACTCACCCCAGGCGATCGTTTGGAGTTCGACCTTGACGCCCGGGTTCTCCGCCTCGAACTGGTCGAGGGCGGCCCGCATTTCTTGTGATTCCGGGTCGTTGAACCGGAATGAGATGTTGATGTCCTGCGCAGCGGCAGTAGCCGACGCAGTCGATACAGCGAGCATCGTGATGAGCGGCCCGACATACTTCTTCATGGTTTCCTCCCATTCTCCTTGTTTGATTAGGTTACTCGAAAGCGATTGATCGCCGCGTCGTCCGGTACGACGCCGATGCCGACACCTTGCGGCACGGCGACCCGACCTTCACTGACGCTCAAGTCCAAATCGCAGAGTTCGGTGCGCAGGGGGTTCTCGTTCGCATCTAGTTCGACGAATCCGGATCCCCCGGCAGCGGCCAACAGGTGAATTGATGCCGCCAAACCCAACCCCGTCCCCATAAAGTGGGGGCAATAGTTTGCGCCGGTCTCGACTACCCGGCGACCGACCGCCGCGCACCCGCCAATGCCGCCCCATTTGGCGACATCGGGCTGATAGAACGTCAGCGCGCCGGTCTCGAGGTGCCGGTCGTACAGCTCATCGCTGCATATGTTCTCGCCGGCCGCTAACCGTACGTCGGCCTCTTCAGCGAGGCGGGCCCAATCGGACAGCGGTGCTTTGGCGGATATCGGCTCCTCCACGAAGGTCAGATCGAACCGGCCGAGACGGGCGATCGCCTCGCGCGCCTCGTCAACGGTCCAGGCCTGGTTCGCATCAATCATGATAGCTGCCGGATCGCCGACCGACTGGCGCACTGCGCCGACCAGTTTCTCATCACGCTGCGGGTCGTAGCCGACTTTGAGCTTGAATGCGGTGTGACCGTCAGCTGCCAGTTTGGCAGCGAGATCGACCGCCTTCGCCGCGTTGAGGGAACTCGCGTAGACCTTCACGTCTTGTGCAGCATTGGCCGCGAGGAATGTGCTCAGCGGCTGGCCCGCCCGCCGCGCCGCCATATCCCAGACCGCCATATCGATCCCGGCAATACAGTGACCGAACGGTCCGGGTTCACCGACATGGGTGGCCATGGCATTCCAGCGTGCTTCGAGAGCTGGCCGGACGTCGCCAGGCTGCGCGAAGTCTCGGCCAACCAGTTCAGGTGCAATTACGGTTTCAAGCAGCAACTGACGTGAGAGGCTGGCATGGGGCGGAAAGTTGCACCAAACCTCGCCCCAACCGACGGCGCCATCCCGCGCTTCTATTCGGACCAAAAGCCCGTTTCGGGCTTCCATTGAACCGAGAGCGGATGTCGGCAGTCCGTCGACGTTGGCCCGCAGGCGGATGGTTTCGATCCGGGCTATTTGTATTGCAGTGCTCACCGGGCCTATCCTGGTACCGGTGGTTAATATACCACTGATTAATCAGTTGGCAATCACTTGCGAGCACACCACATAGTTGTAGTACGGAGTCTTGCGGATAAATGTTGAGGCTGAAGGCATACGAGGAGTTCCGGGAGCGACTGCTGTCGGGCGAGTTGAGGCCGGGTCAGTTCGTGACCCAGCGCGAACTCGCGAAACTCGTCGGTGTACCCTTGGGGGCGGCGCGCGAGGCGATCCAAAGGCTCGAGTTCGAGTCCCTCCTGAAGGTCTATCCGCAACGTGGGATCCAGGTGGCAATGGCGGACGGGCGTGAGGTCCGCAAAGCCTATCAGTTTCGTTTGTTGCTGGAGAAGGAAGCGGTTGGCCACTTCGCGGCCAAGGCGTCCCTTGAGCAAATAAGCCGGCTGGAAGCGGAGACGCAACGGACTGTCCAGCGCGCGGAACAGGCGATTACACCCCACCTGCAGGAGGAGGCGGTCGAGGTCGACTGGCGAATGCATGACGCATTCATCGACAGCCTGGATAATCACATAATATCAGAAGCCTATCGCATTAACGCAGCGCGGATACGGCTCATGCGTGGTGCCGGGATCCGGTTGCCTTCTCAACGCCTTATTCCGGCACTGCGGGAGCATCTTGAGACCCTTTCGGCCTGCAAGGACCGAGATGTGGCCCGAGCGATCGAACTTATCGAAGACCATGTACGGACGTCGCAGAAACTGACACTGGAAGAGTTATAGACGGCGATGCCCTGGGACGAGGAACGACTGCTGATTCGCGTCTAACTCGGCGACGGCCTCAGATGATAGGTCAGGCAGAGGGCGATACAATGCTTGAGGGCGTCGTCGGGAACCGGCTTGCGGTGCGAGAAGCGCAGCGCGCGGTTGCCCTCGAACGTGAAGTCTGCCGGGTAGAGCTGGCGGAAGGTGTCGACCAGGGTCGTCTGGCAGTGGAAGTACATGGCGTAGCCGTTTGGATCGGCCTTTACCGCGTCGATCCGCAAGGTGCTGCCGGTCCTGGGCTTCGCCGGGTGATAGGCGGGCTGTCCCCATTTGAGGGTTTCAACGAGGTCGCCGATGGCATTGTGCTCTGCAGCGGTTTCGAAGATCAGGGACCGCAGGTGCAAAAGGTCGGCGCGCAGCGGTTTTGGGTAGGCGTCGAAGACCGATTTCACGTTGGGGTCAGCGAAGCGACGTGATGGCATGGGCTCCTCCCCGACTAGGCGACTTGTGCCCAGGGCATCTGCTTGCGGATGTTGCGGATGCGGGCCTTGATCGATGCGGCTTCGCCCTGTTCCGCCGTGGCCAACATATCGATGACCTCGGGCCGTAGGGCTGGGTTCCGATCCGCTAGTTCGGCGAGGGCATTGTAGGTCCAGGCGCGGACAAACTTGGTGTCGCTACGAAGATAGTCTTCGGTCATGAGAGTTTTGAGGAGTTGGTCTTCGCGATTCTTGGGCACCGTTGTGCCGGGGAGAAGCTGCAGCAGATGCAGGCGTGCTTCCCATTCGGAAACGCGACCGAATAAGTCGAGGATCTGTTCTGTTTGAGCGGCGCCAAATGCCGTGCCATCGTCGAGAAAGCGCTTGAGGATCCAGGTGGCGGCGACTTGGAACCGGGGATTGTCCGTTGCCGCGAGATCACAGAGTTCGCCGATTGCGCCCGCGGTGGGTTCGAGGCTGCTGGCTAGTCTTTCCAGCACATCGGTGTGTTTGCCGTCGAAGGCGAGGAGTTCGGCGCCCAGATCGTTCATCTAGATGTCGCGGAAAGATTCGGTGGCGCTCACTATGCTCTCGCGCATGCCCGGGTCGCCCGCATCATGACCGGCTTCGCCGACGGCCACCAGCCGGCTGGCCGGCCAGGCGCGATGCAACTGCCATGGGGTGACAAGCGGGCCACTGATGTCCAGGCGGCCATGGATGAGCACGCCGGGTGTCTCGGCAACCCGCTCCATGTTGGCCAGCAGTTCGCCGTCTTCGAGCCAGGCGTTGTTGGCCCAGTAATGGGTGACCAGACGGGCGAAACCGAGCCGGAAGGCCGGGTCCTGATAGCGTTTGCTTGGCTGATGTCTGGGGTGGACCGCGACCAGCGCCATCTCCCACTCGCACCAGGCCGCGGCAGCGGCTTGGTGGACTTGGGGGTCCTGGTGCATCAGCAGGCGATGATAGGCCGCGGCCAGGTTGCCGACGCGGTCGGTTTCCGGGAGCGCCGCAACAAACCGCTCCCACTGTTCTGGCAGGAACATGGCGGCGCCGCGGGTGATCCAGTCAATCTCGCGGGGTGTCGTCGTGGCGACGCTGGCCAAGATCAGTGCCGATACGACCGCCGGATGCCGCTGGGCGTAGGCAAGCGCCAGGGTCGAGCCCCATGAGCTGCCAAAGATCAGCCAGCGGTCGATTTTCAGGTGTTCGCGTAGTTGTTCGATGTCGGCGAGCAGGTGGGCTGTCGTGTTGGCGGACAGGTCAACTTCCACCTCGCTGGCGTGGGGTGTGCTGCGGCCGGCGTTGCGCTGATCGAACAACACGATGCGATAGGCGTCGGGATCGAAGTAGCGGCGGGTTGTCGGCGAACTGCCAGAACCGGGACCGCCGTGGAGCGCCAACGCCGGCTTGCCGTGCGGGTTGCCGCTGACTTCCCAGTAGATCTGGTGCCCGTTACCGACGTCCAGCATACCGCTGACATGGGGTTCGATCTCTGGGTAGAGCTGGGCTTGGCCCGGTGGTTCGGATGGGCCGGTCGAGGGTCGCATGCGGTTCTCCTTCCTGGCTGCGGCTCGACTCACGTTGCTACGCTGACGGCATGTATGCGTTGAAGCCCGGAATCAAGCGCGATCCGCAGAAGCGCTGGGCACTGCCCTGCACTGTGCCGCAGTACTGTCATCCCGGACTTGATCCGGGATCCATCTCAACGCTCGCGTGAACGTCATCTGGATCCCGGCTCTCTGGCCGGGATGACAATGGGTGGTGTTATAGCGTTGCGTTGATCGCGCCGCCGTCGACGACCAGGTTTTGGCCGGTGATGAAGCCGGCCTTGTCGGAGCAAAGGAAGGCGCAGACGGAGCCGAACTCCGCCGCCGTGCCGAATCGGTGGGCGGGAATGTCGTTGGCGCGGGCTTCGGTGAAGGTCTCGAGGTCGACGCCATTCTTCTCTGCATTGGTGCGGAGGTTGGTGCGTAGGCGGTCGGTGTCATGGGCGCCGGGCAGCACGCTGTTGATGGTGACGTTGCGGTGGGTGACCTTGCGGGCCAGGGCGCCGATGGCGCCGGTCAGCCCGGCGCGGGCGCCGTTCGACAACTCGAGCGTGGGGATCGGTGCCTTTACCGAGAAGGACGTGATGTTGATGATGCGCCCAAACTCGCGGTCCATCATCCCGTATACCGTGGCATGGATGAGGGCGATTGGCGTGATCATGTTGCCCTCGACCGCGCGGCGCCAGTCGTCGAGGCCGAAGTCTTTGAAATCACCCGGAGGTGGCCCGCCGGCGTTGTTGATGAGGATGTCCGGTTCGGGGCAGGCTTCGAGTACGGCTGCCCTGCCCGCTTCGCTGGTGATATCGCCGGCAATGGCGGTGACGGTGACGCCGTATTTGGCTTCGATCTCCTGCGCCGTCGTGTTCAGCGTATCGGCGGTGCGGGCGTTGATGACGAGGTCGACCCCCTCCCCCGCCAACGCCTCGGCTGTGCCGCGGCCAAGTCCCTTCGACGCGGCGCAAACGATCGCCTTACGGCCCTTAAGTCCGAAATCCATCCCATCCTCCTGCAGTTTCGGCCCAACCTATTCCTTCCGGCCGTGGAGGCAAGCGGAGACGGCTAGGTCTTGCGGATCAAGCGCTGCCAATGGCCGACATCGTGCCAGCGGCCGAATTTGTGACCGACCTCGCGAAACGTTCCGACATGGGTGAAGCCCACCGACTCATGCAGGGCGACGCTGGCCGGGTTGGGCAGTGCGATGATGGCGATGGCGGTGTGGAAGCCGGCCGCGTCCAGCCTGTCCAGCAGGTTTCGATAAAGCAGCCGGCCAATGCCGGAGCCGCGGGCCTGCTCGGCGACATAGGCTGTCACCTCGGTCGACCACCGGTAGGCGTGGCGTTCCTTGTAGCGGCCGGCGTAGGCATAGCCGAGGATCTCACCCGCCCGTTCGGCGACCAGGTACGGGTATCTTGTTTGGATGTCAGTGATGCGCGCCGCCATTTCGTCGACGGACGGCGGCGCCTCCTCGAACGAGATCGGTGTCTGCTCGACGATGGGTGCGTAGATCGCCTGAATAGCGGGCGCGTCGGCGGTGGTGGCCGGGCGGATAGTTGGATCGCTCATTTAGTCCGGTTTAACCGGACTTCGAGACGCCGTCCAACGCTTGTCAGAGGCGGACGGCGGCTCCCTGGCGGGCCGACTCCTGACCGGCCAACGCGAAACGCAGGATGTCGCGGCCTTGGGCACCGGTGAGCACCGGCGGTGTTCCGGCATGCAAGGCGTCGATGGTCTGGCGGGTCGAATGGACGAAGCTGCTCTCCCAGCCAATGGGCATGCCGGAGAAGTGGCGGACCTCGCCATCTGCATAGAGCGTGACGGGCGGCCGTTCGAACAGTTGGCCGTGGCCACGGGTGACCCAGATTACGCCCTTGGTGCCGGTGATCTCGACCTGGTCGTCCTGGGCGTAGTGCACCGTGTCGATTTCCAGATCGCGGGAATAGACGGCTTCCAGGTTGCCGTAACGACCGCCCGGGAACTTCCAGGAGATGATGCCCGGGCTGTCGAGGATCACACCAGGGGCGACTTCGGTCCGGTCGATCCAGGCGTGTACTTCCTCGGCCATGCCCATGAAGTGCCAGGCGATGGCGAACTTGTGGTGGCCGTCGTCGAAGGTGAGCGGGCCGCCGCCGCAACTGTCCGGATTGTGGCGCCAGGCCTGGGCCTCGGCCGGGACCTGCCAGGCGTTCTTGCCGATACCCGAGTTGCTTTTGATTCGGATGGTCAGCAGGTCACCGATCGCACCGGCGTCGACGAGCTGCTTCGCTTTCATCACCGGCGGGTAGAAGATGAAGTTTTCGAAGACCTTGAAGAACAAGCCGCTCTCCGCGGCAGCGGCGACCATGCGGTCGGCTTCGTCGGCGGACACGGCCATCGGTTTCTGGACGGAGGTCGCCTTGCCGGCATTGAGTGCCGCGAGGGTGGCCTCACAATGCAAATGGTGCGGCAGCAGGATCTCGACGACATCGACAGCATCGCTGGTGAGCAGTTTCAGGTAGTCGGTGAAGACGTTTTCGGGGGGAACACCCCACTCGGCGGCCTTGGCACGGGCGCGTTCTTCGTTGGTGTCACAGACAGCGTTAATCGCGGCGTGCGGGTTGGCCAGGTATTCGATGGCATGCAGGTCGGATATGCGGCCGGTGCCGATAAAGCCCGCCCTCACCTTGTCCATTGCTTCGCTCCCGTTCGTTAGGCGGCGTCGTCAGCGGCATAGCCGATCCGCGCCGACAGTTCACCCGCGGCCTGCTGGACCACCGGTCCCCATTCGGCAAGCTGCGCATCCGTCACCCGCGGGCTGGGGCCGGAGATGCCGATGGCGCCGGCGGCGCCGCCCTCATGATCGCGGACCGGGGCAGCGAGGCAGCGGATACCAACGCTGAATTCCTCATCATCGATGGCGACCCCGGCGGCCTCGACGGTTCCGATGTGCTGGAGCAAAGCGCCGGCGTCGGTGATGGTGCGGCCGGTGTAGGCGCGGAGCGACTGCTCGCTAACGAACCCGGCCCGCCATTCCTCCGGCTGGCTGGCAAGCATCGCCTTGCCGAGGGCGGTGCAGTGCATGGGGGCCAGGGTGCCGACCGGTGCGTCGACATTGACCGTCTGATCCGACGTTACCTGATCGACATACAGGACCGACTTACCGTAGAGGACCGCCAGATGGGCGCATTCGCCGGTCGCGGCGACCAGGCGGTTCAGATACGGCTTAGCCTCGACGCGGATATCCATCCGGCGCAAGGCGCGTTGGCCCAACGGCACAATCCCAGGCCCAAGGCCATAGCTGCGGGTCGCCTCGTCCTGGGCGACGTAGCCGTGGCGCTGCAGGGTCTTGAGCAGCCGGGACACGGTGCTCTTGTCGACCTCCATCACCCTGGCGAGATCCGTGACCCCCTGGGTCTGCGGACCCCGCGAAAGGATTTCCAGCAATTGCAGGCCGCGGGAGAGGGATTTCAGTTCCAAAACGGGCAGTTCCTTTCGCCATGGCGCTGGCGCGCACGATCCTATAATCGGTTGTTGTTGAATATAGCGCAACAGTGATGCACAATCCGATACATTCAAAAGATAGATCGGTGCGTCCGACGCGCCGAAATCCTGATTCCTTGAGGGAGGAGATATGACAAAGATGCGGTTGGCCACGGTGGCAATGGCGGCCCTGGCGGTCACGCTGACCGGACAAGCAGGACACGCGCAGGACAAGGGCAACGTCACCATCAGCCACTACTTCACCGGCGAGCTTGGCCTGAAGAGCCTGCAGGCGCAGATCGCCAAGTTTGAGGCGGACACCGGCTACAAATTGAAAGACAGCCCGGTCGGCCACGAGGACTTCAAGACCGACATTCTAGTCCGGGCGGCGGGCGACAGCCTGCCCGATGTGTTCAGTTATTGGGCCGGGGCACGGGTTCAATTCGTGGTCGATTCCGACAGTCTGACCCCGATCGACGACATGTGGGCCGCCAAAGGTCTGGACGACGTGGTGGCGAAGTCCGTCGCGGATAGCGCGACGATGTACAACGGCCAGCGCTATCTGGTGCCGTTCAATTATCACTACGCGGGCTTGTTCTATAATAAGAAAGTCTTTGCAGATGCCGGCATAACGGATCTCCCGACGACGTGGGAGGAGTTCCTCGTCGCCGGTGAGACACTCAAGGCCGCCGGGGTCACGCCGATCGCGCTCGGCTCCAAGGACCGTTGGCCGGCACAGTTCTGGTTCGACTATCTGCTGCTGCGCACCGCCGGGCCGGACTACCGCGCCAAGCTGATGGACGGCACGGCCGCCTATGACGACGCCGAAGTGAAGGCGGCGATGGCGCTGTGGAGGGACCTGACGGATCAGGATTACTTCCTACCGAATGCCAATGCCGACGGCTGGACGGATGCGTCGGACAA
>JANQOE010000022.1 GCA_028279245.1 Alphaproteobacteria bacterium | reverse complement strand
CCATCCAAGGCACCATCGCCAGCACCAATCCGAACACCAAGAAGAAGGTCAGCCTGATGTTCCACCGCGGCGCAACGACCCCCGGCGACCACCCACATCTCGTCGGCGGCGGCAGCACCGTCCGCTACATGTATTTCGAAACCCTAGCCGACGTGAAAGCCCGCAAACCCGACCTGCGCGCGGTCATCAAAGCCTGGTGCGACAGCCGCGAATAACCGCCGCAACTTGCGGTCAACCCGGCCAATCCCAATATATAAGAGGAGGCCAGATGCCTGTCGGGTCTGGTGGGTTCGCATCGCTTGCCGGAGGGGTGTTGGACGATGAATAGCCACACGCCGAGCCTCTTTCACGGCCCGAACCGCGGCGCGCTCGTCCGCGTCGCGCTGATATCGGCCATCGCGGTCTTCGTCGCCTCGCTAGTTCCGGCCCAACTGATGCTGGCGACTCTCAGCGCGCTGCTGCATTGGGCGGCGCTGTTTACCGGCACCTTCGCGCTCATCGCGCGCGAGCGGTTCAGTTCGGATCACCTGACCCGTTGGGACGAAGCGCTGTTCCTGCTCGCCGGCAGCTTGCTCGCCGGCGCCTTCGTCGACCCCGCCGCCGTCAGCGCCTTCCTCGCCGAGGCCCAAGCCGCAGCGCCAGCCACCGCCGGCTAGTTGACGTCCCCGATTCTCTGACAAGCCAAGGCGCGGTCACGCCGCACCTCAAACCAACTACGCATAATGTACGAATCTACAATGTATGCGTCTGCGTATTGACGAATGTATTTCAGTTGTCTTCAATTCGTGAAAGCCGAAAAGAACCGCCGCAACAAAAGGCGGAACACATTCGTCAGCAACCGGCACAACCGTGGAGGAACGAAGCGCCATGCCTTGCAACACGCACACCTGCCGAGACGGAGCGGCCCGGCGGCATTTCAAACACCTGGGCCTCGCGACCGGAGTTTCCGCCGTCGCCATCGTCGCTGCGGCCACTTTTTCGCCGGTGCCCGCGCAGGCCCAGAAGATCGAGTTTTGGACCCAGCACTATGGGGACCTCATCGCCTGGCGCGAGGTCATCGCCGGGTTGGTGGAGGACTTCGAGGCTGAGAGTGGCATCGAGGTGCAGCACGAAATCGTCAACTGGTCCCAGGCGTTCAACACTTGGCTGACGGTGGCCCAAGGCGGTGCCGCACCGGATTGCGCCGACATGTTCTGGCTGCACTCCTTCTCCGGCATCGGCGGTGAGGAGTTCGGCCCGCGGCCGATCACCGAGTTCCGCGACCGCTGGCCGAACCTGGAAGACGAGTTCTTCACCGGCAGCCTGCAGGACGTGAACTGGGAGGGCGAGTTCTACGGCATCCCTTGGCGCGTCGATATCCGCCCGATCCTTTACCGCACCGACCTGTTTGCAGAGGCCGGTCTGGCCGCCCCTGACACCTGGGAGGACCTGGTCACCGCGTCGAAGGCGCTGACCAAACGCGACGGCAACGGCAACGTCGAGCGGTGGGGTTATTCCTTCGGTCCCGGCAACGCCGGTCAGGCCCTCGTGCCCTATTACTGGCAGGCTGGCGGCGACTTCATGACCGAAGACGGCAGCACCGCGACCATCGACAACGAAGCGATGCGCACCGCCTTGTCGTGGATGCGCGACATGGTCCACGAGCACAAGGTCGTCACGCCGGAGTTCATGGAGAAGGGCCACGAGCCGTTCGACGAGTTCGTCGCCGGCACCGTCGCCATGATCGGCAGCGTGCCGGTCGCCTGGCCGGCCCGCATCGCCCGAGAGTTTCCGGAGCTGGAGGGCAAGTGGGCGCTGGCTATCGCGCCGCAGGGCCCGGAGGATCGGGACACCTATAGCGGCGCTGGCTACTTTGGCGTGCTGCGCGGGTCCGAGAATGTCGAGGCTTGCGTGCAATGGCTCGAGTTCCTCAGCCGTGACGACAGTATGCAGCGGCTCAGCGAAGGCACCGGCAACGTCAACCCGAAGCGGGCCGTGATGGCCACCGACTTCTGGGGTGACACGGAGTGGAAGCAGACACTGACGGCGACCCTTGAAAACGGCCGCACCTCGCAGCATCCGTCTCCGGTCTGGAACGCCCTCATAGCGCCGCAGCCGGGCGCGGTCATCTACGACATGATGTACAGCGGCATCGTCGAGCAAGAGGACCTGGAAGAACTGTTGCCCGCGGCAGAGAAAAACATGCAAGCCGAGATGGATCGCGCCAACTAACGACTGGTCTCGGCTCCGGGGAGTCCTCGGGCTCCCCGGAGGATTTCTCCTGACTGCAAAGTGTCCGCCTAGGACGGAGGTGCCGTGAAGCGGCAGCAGCGCATCTTTTGCTATTTGATGGTGGCCCCGGCGCTGCTGTTCACCATCGTGCTGGGCATCTACCCGATGCTCGCGTCGCTGCAGATGAGCTTCCTGGAGTTCGACCTTATCCGCGTGCGGGAGCACGGCACGCCGTTCGTCGGGCTGCGCAACTACATCACCGTGATGCAGGACGAAAGGTTTGTGCAGACGGTGATCAACACGGTGCTATTCACCGCCATCGCCGTCTCGACGGTGGTGGCCATGGGGTTGCTGTTCTCGCAGTTGCTCAGCGCCAACTTCCGCGGCCGCACCTTTGTGCGCATGCTGGTCTGCGTCCCCTGGTTCGTCCCTCCGGTCGTCGCCGCCGCCATCTGGATGTGGCTGCTCAACACCGACCGCAGCCCGATCAACTTCCTGCTGCGCGAGTGGGGTTGGATCGACACCAACATCAAGTTCCTGACCGACAAAAACACCTGGGGTCCGTTCAGCATCCCGATGCTGTCGGTCGCCGCGGTCCGCGTTTGGAACGGCCTGCCGTTTGTCGTGATCTTCCTGCTCGCCGGCTTGCAGTCGATTCCCCGCGATCTCTACGAGGCGGCGGAAGTTGACGGCGCCACCCTGCTGCAGAAGTTCCGCTACATTACGTTGCCGCTGTTGCGTCCGGTCCTGGTCGTCTTGCTGATCCTGCTGACCATGACCGGCCTCGGCCACTTCGAGATCAACTTCATCATGACCGGCGGCGGGCCGCAGAACCTCACCAACATCATGGCGGTCTATTCCTACAACGAGGCGTTCACCTTCTTCCGCTTCGACACCGGCTCCGCCGCCAGCGGCCTGATCCTCATCCTCACTGGCATCATCTGCGTCTTCTACATCCGCAGTCAGGCCAAGGCGGTCGGCCCGTGACCGGCATTGCCGACACCCTATCGACCTTCGTCGGCGGCCGTGCGCGGGAGTCGGGGCCATCCTCCAAAGCGGACATGATGACCAAGGCGGTGGTGATCGTCGTCGCCGGTCTGCTGCTGATCTACATCCTGTTACCGGTTTTCTGGATGTTGAAGAGCTCCTTCCAGACCAGCTTCGACATCCGGCAGATGCCGCCCCAATGGATCCCGTCTTCCTTCACCCTGTCGGCTTACAACGACGCCGGCGTCCTGATCCCCATCTGGCGCTACCTGTTCAATTCGACGCTCGTCTCGCTGGTCGCCTCGGTCGTCGCCACCGCGATGGCCGCCACTGCGGCCTACGTCCTGTCGCGCTTTCGCTTTCCGGGTGCCACCACAATCCTGACGCTGATCCTCGTCACCCAGTTGATCCCGCCGATCACCCGCGTCTTTCCGATCTATTCGATCATCCAGGATCTGCATCTGCTGAACACCTACACCGGCGTGATCATCGCCTATGTCGGCTTCTCGCTGCCGTTTGCGGTGCTGCTGCTGCGCGGCTATTTCCAGTCAAGCTGTCCGCCGGAACTGGCGGAGGCGGCGATGGTCGACGGTTGCGGCTACTTCTCCGCCTTCTGGCGCGTCGTCCTGCCGGTCTCCGCGCCGGGTATCGCCGCCGTCGGCATCTTCACCTTCCTCAACGCCTGGAACGATTTCCTGTGGGCCAGCCTGCTGGTCAGTTCCGGCGAGATGAAAACCATCCAGGTCGGCATCGGCGATTTCGCCAGCGAAGGCGGCGGCATCACTTACGTCAACGCCTTCATGGCCGCCTGCGTCCTGGCCACCGTACCGGCGCTGATCATGTTCATTTTCATGCAGCGTTGGCTGGTGTCCGGACTGACCGCCGGCTCGGTCAAGAACTAGCGACAAAACTTCTTCTTCTGGGAGCAAGGCATGAGCAAGACCAGTATCGAAATCCGTGGCGACCAGTTCTTTATCAATGGGCAGGTGACCTATCCGGGTATCACCTGGCGCGGCAAGCGCATCGAAGGCCTGCTGATGAACACCCGCATGGTGCAGGGCATCTTCGACGACCTGAACCCCGAAACGGCCGCCCAATGGGTCTACCCGGACACCGACAAGTGGGACCCCGACCGCAACACCGGCGAGTTCATCGAGAACATGCACCTATGGCGCGATCACGGTGTCCTCGGCTTCACCATCAATCTGCAAGGCGGCAGCCCCTACGGTTACTCAAAGGCCCAGCCCTGGATCAATTCGGCAATCACGCCGGAAGGCGCTTTGCGTGACGACTTCATGGGCCGGCTCGCCCGTATCCTCGACCACGCCGACGACCTCGGCATGATTCCGATCGTCGGGATCTTCTATTTCGGGCAGGAGAAGGTGTTGAACGACGCCGCCGCGGTCGAGGCCGCCATCGACAACACCGCCGACTGGATCCTGCAGCGCGGCTACCGCAACGTCCTGCTGGAGATCAACAACGAGTGCAATATTCGCTACCAGCAGCCGCTGCTGATGCCCGATGGCGTGCATGAATCAATCGAACGCGCCAAGGCACGCACCGTCGACGGCCGCCGTCTTCTGGTAGGCACCAGCTACGGCGGCCGCACCGTGCCGAAGACCAACGTCGTCAAATCGAGCGACTTCGTTCTGGTCCACGGCAACAGTGTCGAGGACCCGGACTACATCCGGGAAATGGTCAGACGGACCCGCGAACTCGAGGGCTACCGTCCGATGCCAATCCTATTCAACGAGGATGACCATTTCGACTTCGACAAGCCGGACAATAACTTCGTCGCCGCGGTCGGCGAGTACGCGTCCTGGGGTTACTTCGACTACCGCATGGACGGCGAAGGTTTCGACGATGGCTACCAGAGCGTCCCGGTCAACTGGGGCATCAGCTCCCCCCGTAAAAAGGGCTTCTTCGACCTGGCGAAAAGGATAACCAGCGGCGACGACTAGCCAGCCGCCGGTCCTATTTCGGGTGGGGCGCGATCCTCACCCTTCGACAAGCTCAGGATAAGGACACAAGCAACAAACCTCACCCTGAGCCTGTCGAAGGGTGAGTGCCACAACTGCAAAGACCGTCATCGCGAGGCCGTCCGAAGGACTGCCGTGGCGATCCAGCAACCGGCTTGGCAGGTACTGGATTGCTTCACTCCGTTCGCAATGACGGCCGACACAACGGTTACCCGACCCCAACCCCATGCTCCTCCAACCACGCCCGCAGTGGCACGTCCTCCGGCGCGGGCGAGGTGTAGCCGTGGGCTGTGTGGCTGTAGCCGAGCAGCTGCCGTTGGATCGGCGTGCAGTGGTCGAGGTAGCGATCGACGGTCATGTCGTCGCGTTCCCGCACCCAGCGGTGACTGTAGCCGTAGAACAGCACCTGCCGCGTCGCCGCGCCGCGGTTCGGGGAACTGGAGTGCACGATGCGCCGGTCGAACAACACGGCGTCGCCCGCCGCCGCATGCACGCAGACTGCGGGACCCGGTGCAACCCGGCGATCGTCAGTGCTCCGCAACATGGCCGGGTCCACGTGACTGCCGGGCACCACCCACATGTTGCCGTCCTCGTCGCCCAGCGCGTCCCTCAGATAGTAGGCGAACTTCACCGACAACCGGGGCGGCACCGCACCGCCGATTTCGAGGTCGCCGTTCACCTGGCCGCTGTCCCGATGCCAGCCCCACCAGTCATCGGTGGTCATTGCGGTTTTGCTCCGCGTTCGCTCCGGATGAAACGTCTCGACCGAGTGCCGCGCTTGTGGCGTCGCCGGTGCCACCGTCGGTCCGACGATCAAGTGGGCATGATAGACCCGCAGGTTCCAGCCGAGGATGCGCCACAGCTTGGGGAATGTCCGGGGGTGGTCGATCAACTCGAAGAACGCATCGTCGAGGCTGAGGAAGTCCAGCAGGTTGTACCAATCACCGGCCGGCACATCGTAATCGGCGGCAAGCTCAGCGCTCACCCGATCCACCGCCCCCGACAACCGCGCAATTTGCGCAGGCGCCAACGCCTCTTTGATGACCAAATAGCCGTCCCGCTCAAATTGCGCGGCTTCTGCGTCCGTCATTTGGTGCTGCAACCAGTTTTCGCTCATTCCACCCATTCATATCTCTCGTCATTGCGAACGGAGTGAAGCAATCCAGCCCCGGCCCGGCCACTTGGCTGGATTGCCACGGCAGCCCTACGGACTGCCTCGCAATGACGGTGGTTGCCCATTGATGATCCTTCGCTTCCTCACCCGAGATTCTTCCATGCGGGCACCCCCGCGGCAAGCAGCCGTCTAGCGCTTAGTCTCGCCCGGTCCCACAACCGCGCCCAAGATCGCCCGCCGGATCCCTTCGGGCTGCGCCTCGATGGCTTCGGTGAGCTGGCGCAACTCGTTGCGAAGCCCGTACATCTGATCCAGTAACGACAGCACCACCGGCACAGCACCCTCGTCGAGCTGCAGGTCGTAGCGGATTTCGTAGATCAGCCGCACCCGCGCCACGTCGATCTCACGGAACCGGACCTCGTCTTGCTCCTGCACCGGCAGCACCCAGCCGTCGGCGACCCACCGTTCCAGCTCAGGACGCTGGAGCCCCTCGATCAGCCGGAGCAGTTCGTCGAACGACAGCATCACGGATCCATCCCGCGCCGCGGATCATAGGGGCGCCGCTGCTCGGCGTCCCGGGCCGCCTCCGCCAGCCGGTCGTCGACGGTATCGGGCAACACCACCTTCAACGTGACGAGTTGATCGCCCTGTCCGCCGACGCCTTTGCCCTTCAGCCGCAGCACCCGGCCGGTGTTCGAGCCCTTCGGAATGGTCAGCGTCACCGCGCCGGTCACCGTCGGCACGCGCACCTTGGCGCCGTTCAACGCCTCCGCCAAAGTGATCGGCAGTTCGACCGCGATATTGTCGCCATCGCGCACAAAGACCGGATGCGCCGACACGCTGATCCCGACCAGCGCATCCCCGGGCGGTCCGTCGGCCAGGCCCGGCATGCCCTTGCCCTTCAGCCGCAGCACCTGCCCATCGCGCACGCCGCGCGGAATGCTGATGTCGAGCGCGCCGCCCTCCGGCATGGTCACCCGCTGTTTGCTGCCGTTGATGGCGTCGAGGAAGCCGACGGTCAGGTTGTAGCGCACGTCGCTGCCGCGCATCCGCACCTGCTCACCGCCGCGCCCGCGGAAGCCCTGCCGGAACATCTGCGACAGGATGTCGGACATATCCTCTTCGCCGCCGAACCCGTGGCTCGTGTAGCTGTAGGTCCGGCCCCCGCCGGCATCGGCGTAGCGCCGGTAGTCGGCGTGCGGCCGCGTTTCGGCGCCGCTCGCGTCGATTTCGCCCCGGTCGAACTGCGCCCGTTTGTCCGCATCGCCCAGAATATCGTAGGCAGCGTTTAGTGCCTTGAAACGGTCCTCCGCGGCCTTGTCGCCGGGGTGCAGGTCCGGGTGCGAATCCTTGGCAAGCTTCCGGTACACTTTTCGGATCTCGTCATCGCTCGCCGATTTGTTGACACCGAGCACGGTGTAGGGGTCTTGGGCCACGGGTTCGTCCTATCGCACACGGCAAATGGGTTCGTTTGGTAATTTGGACAAAAAGTGCCAGCGTTTTCAATCCGCTAGCATTTCCTCGCAGACTTCCGCCGCCTGTGACAGAAATAGGGTTTGTTTGGCAGTACGAGTGTTTTCAGTGCCTTAGCGCCGCCATCTGGTGAACATGTCTGTTAAACAGTCCGGAAACAAAGAGTTCACCATCTCTCGCGCGCCAGTCGCTGACCCATCTCAACCAAGTGCGTGCCAGCACATCAACTCACTTCAAACACCGCACTATACCACAGAACAGACCGCAGGTAAAGAAAACAGACCGCGCGCTGCAATGAAGGGCCGCAACACCAGGCACGGTGCGCCAGGTCAACGAACAACGCGGCGGCCGACGATAGATCAAGCGCCTGTCATGTCCCACGTTGCGCCGGACCGGCGACTCTTCTTCATCGACAATCTGCGCACGGCGTTGGTGATCCTGGTCGTCTTGCACCATCTCGCGCTCGTCTATGGCGCGGCGGCGCCCTTCTATTATCAGGAGCCACCATTCGACGATCCGCTGGCCTTTCGGCTACTGGCTGTCTTCGTACTGCTGAACCAGGCCTGGTTCATGGGTGCCTTGTTTCTGTTGGCCGGGTACTTCACGCCGGGCGCGGTCGACCGGCGCGGGCCTGTTGCATTCCTCAAGGGCCGGCTGCTGCGGCTGGGTGTGCCGATTGTCGCGGCGATCCTTGTGCTCGAGCCGATTTCCCGCCTCGGCTTCTTCCTAATGCCGGCGAGCCTGACTGGGATCAGCGGACCACCGAACTGGTCGGCCTTTCCCCAATTGCTCGGCTTGGGACCGCTGTGGTTCGTGGCCTTGCTGCTGATCTTCGGCGCCGGCTACGCCGCTTGGCGATCCTGGTTGCGTCGCGAGCCGCCGACTCGCAACGCGCCCGCGCCGTTCCCCAGCTACCTGTGGCTCGTCGCGTTCGTCCTGCTGTTGGCGGCAGTGAGCTATGCGATGCGGCTGGTAGTGCCCCTCGGCAAGGAGGTCAGCCTGGTTGTTGGCTTCCTCAACTTCCCGACCATCGCCTACCTGCCGCAATACCTCAGCTTCTTCGTTGTGGGGATCGTCGCGTACCGGCGCGGCTGGTTGCAGACGTTGCCCAGCGGGGCAGGGGGTGTTGGCGCGGGTGCGGCGGTTCTGGCGACTGTCATTCTGTTTCCGTTGGCGCTCAGCGGCGACTGGTTTTCGTGCGAAATCGCGGAACCGGCGAACTTCGTCGGCAACGGGCACTGGCAATCCGCGGTCTACGCCCTGTGGGATTCGATAACAGCGGTCGGTTTATCCTGCGCGCTGCTCGTTCTGTTTCGCCGACTGCTGAACAAGGGCGGCGCGGTTGCCCGGTTTCTGTCGCGGCACAGCTATGCCGTCTACATCATCCACAGCCCGATCATCGTCTATCTGGCGTTCGCGGTGCGCGGGATCGAGCTAGCGGCGTTAGCGAAGTTCGCGCTGGCGGCGGTCGTTGTGCTGCCGGTCTGCTTTGCTACGGCCTTTGTTGTGCGGCGCCTTCCGGGAGCTTCCAAGGTTCTCTAGGTGATGGACGAGCGATCCTCGCCCTTCGACAGGCTCAGGACGAGGGGACTATCTGAGAGCAAACCCTCATGCTGAGCTTGTCGAAGCACGAGGATCGCGCCGGCGCCCAATCCCACGCGCCCGGCTCCTCAACGCACAAACCCATCTAGTGCGTCATAATCACGTCGGTCAGTTCGTTCAGCGTGGTTTCCGACTTCGGCACGCTCTGCACGTTCTGGCCGTGTGACATGATGGCGAAGCGGTCGCAGACCCGGAAGGCGTGATAGAGGTTGTGGGTCACGAACACGCACGAGACGCCGGACTCCGCCAGGTCGCGCATGATGGTTAGCACCTTCTCCGTCTCGCGGATCGACAGGGCGCTGGTCGGTTCGTCCAGCAGCAGGATGTCCCGTTTGAAGTGAACGGCGCGGGCAATCGCCACCGCCTGTGCTTGGCCGCCCGATAGCTCTTCGACCAACAGATCCGGCGAGGTGATGCCGGCGATCCGCACATATTCGTCGAGGATCTTCATCGCCGTTTCGCGCATCTCGCGCATCCGCATGAAACCAAGCAATCCGAGCGGCTCCCGGCCCGCGTAGATGTTCCGCATGATTGACATGGACCGCACCAGCGCGATGTCCTGGTAGATCGTCTGGATGCCCGCCGCCTCGGATTTGCGCCGCGACCCGATGTCGACGGGTGCACCGTCCCGCAGGAAGGTCCCCTTGTCCGGATCAACCACGCCGGACAGGATCTTGATCAGCGTCGACTTGCCGGCCCCGTTGTCGCCCAGCAGCCCGACGACCTCGTTCGGCCGCACTTCGAAGTCGACATCCATCAGGGCATTGACGTGCCCGTAGGCTTTCGACACGCCCTTCGCTTCGAACAACGGTTGCTGAGTTGCCGCGGCACGTCCCGCCGGTGCGTCGAGAGACTCCGTCGTTTCCGTCATAGCTTGTCTCCCTTGGCAGGCATGGTCAGTATTTGCGGCGGATCGTCTGGTTGAGGACGACGCCGACGACGATCATCAGGCCGACGAACATGTCGAGATAAAAACCGGGCAGCCGGGCGAGAATGATCACGTCCTGCACCAGTTGCAGGACCGTCACCCCCAACACGATGCCGATCACCGACCCGCGCCCGCCAAACAGCGACAGGCCACCCATCACGCAGATCGCCACCGCAAACAGCTCAATGAACAGCTGCGGGTTGGTCGATGCGGTGCCGACCCGGGTGATGGCGAAGATGCCGGCAATCGTCGCGAACACCGACGCCAGCACGAAGGCGATGGTCTTGGTCCGGTTGACGTTGACGCCGGCGAACCGCGCCGCTCGCGGGTCGCCACCGGCGGCAAAGAAGTGATTGCCGAGGAAATGCCGGTTCAGCAGCAGGTAGGAGATCACCGCCAACCCGATAAACCACAGGAAGTGGGCCGGGATCACCCCGAACGCATTGCCGCTGAGCAGCGCCTTGAACTCGGTGGGCGGGCGGAAACTCAACGAACGCTGATAGCCGACGACAAACGGCGCCACCGTCCGCACGATGAACAGCATGCCCAGCGTGGTGATAAAGGACGGAATACCGAAGCGCAGTGTGATGAACGCGTTGATCAACCCGACGCCGACGGCAATGGCGAAGGCCAGCAGGATGGCCAGCGGCAGCGGCACCCCGTTGGCAAAGGCAAATGCCATGGCGAACGGCGCCGCGACAAAGACCGACCCGACGGACAGGTCGAACTCGCCGGCGATCATCAAGATGCCGACGCCGAGCGCCACCATGCCGAAATTCGGGATGGCCCGCAGCAACAGCGACAGGTTCCCCTGGGTCAGAAAGAAGAAACGGTCAGGGAACAGCAGGCCGGCGATGACACAAGCCAGCAGCATCCCGCCGCAGACCACCGCCACCGGCCCGGCCGGGTGTTGGCGAAGCCGCGTCGACCAGCTCGCCGGCTTGTAACGGGCCTGCGCTGCGTCCGATGTTGCGGAGACTGCCATGTCTGCTACCTGCGCCTGTCAGCCGGGGTCATGATACGGCCCGCCGGCCCAGGACATTGTTGAGCACGACGGCGCCGATGATGATCGCGCCGAGCAAGCCCTTGAACACCGTCTCCGGCGCGGCGACGAGCACCAGCACATTGTCGACGGTCTCGATCAGCGCGGCGCCGACGATCATGCCGAAGATCGCGCCGCGCCCGCCGAACAGGCTGACGCCGCCGACCACCACCGCGGCGATCGCTTTCAACTCGAACCCGCTGAGTGTCGCAAAGGACGGCTCGATCTCGTTGATCCGCGTTGCCTGCATCACTCCGGCGATCCCGGCGGTGACTGCGCAAATGATGAAAGCGATCAGCTTGACCCGCTTGACGTTAACGCCGACCGCGGTCGCCGCGTCCTTGTTGCCCCCGGCGGTAAACATGTGGTTGCCAAGCTGATGCCGGTTGAGAATGAAGTAGCCGATCACCCCGACCACAATCAGCCAGACGAACTGCGCCGAGATCGGGCCGACAATCTGGCCCGTCAGCAGACTCTTGAAGCCTTCGCTTGGGAAGAAGGCCATGCTGTCCGGCAGGTTGGTCTGCGGGTTGATCGACACGAACCGGACGATCCCGCGCAGAAAGAACATCATGCCGATCGTCGCGATGAACGATGGAATGCCCAGCCAGGCGGTGATCAGCCCGTTGACCGCGCCGACGGCGATGGCCGTCGCCAGCCCGGCCAGCAGCGCGACGGGCAGCGCCCAGCCGAACTCGCCCAAGGTGATGGCCACGATGAAGGCCACCAGCGTGAAGGTTCCGGCGACCGAAATGTCGAACTCGCCGGAAATCATCAGCAGCCCGACGCCGACGGCCGCGATGGCCGTGATCGGGATCTGCCGCGCGAGGACCGAAAGGTTCCCCGTTGTCGCAAAACTGAAGTCGCCGATGAGGCTCCAGCCGAACAGGACGATCAGCAGCGCCGCATAGACGATGACAATGTTGATGGCCTGATAGTTTTTGAGACGCCGCAGCCAGGCGGGTCTCTCCGCTGGTCGGCGCATCGCGGCAAGGTCGACCCTCGACTCAGCCAATGCTTCTGGTTCCCCCCTGGCGATTGGAGGCTACCGGGCGCGACACTGTCGCGCCCGGTAGCCTCCCTCATTCCTGTTGGTTTGTCGATCCGGCGATCAGCGATAGGTGCCGCCGTGATCCAACGCCTTCTGCCCGTTGGCGGCGTCGATCAGGTTGTTGCCGGTGTCGATATCCGGTGGGGTGAGGCCATAACGCACCGCGTAGGCGGCGAACATGACCGGGAGGAAGCCCTGCCAGAACGGCTGCTGGTCCATCGTCGCGGTGGTCACACCGTTCATGATGTTGTCCATGATTTTCGGATTGGTATCGAAGCCGCCGTTCGGAATGCCCGAGCGTCCAACCTCGTTGGCCGAATCCGGCGCCACCGTGGTCGGGGTCGTGCCGAGGCCGACAATGCAGGTGATGTTCGGGTTGGCGATGAGGGACTGGGCGATGATGGTCAGCGCCTCGCTCTCGGTGGTGCCGGTGCCAACGATTTCGCTGGTAATCCCGGCCGGCTCAAGCGCCGACTGCACACCCTGGGCGCGCTCGATAGCGTAGGTGAGTTCCGGGAACTCAACCGGCAGCAGGCAGTGGTCGCCGTCGCCGAGCCCATGTTCCTCGATCATCCGCGTGCCGATGATGTTGCCGGACGCGATGAAGTCCTGACCGATGAACGACTGGCGGGCGTTGCCGGCCGCGCCGTCCGGATCGTCGATATTCTGGGCGATAACCACAAGGCCGGCGTCAACCGCCTTCTGCACCGCTTCATCCAACGCGTCGGGAACGGTGATCGTCGGCGCGACGGCATGCTGGCCTTCGGCAATCGCCGTTTCGATCAGGTTGGTGTGACGGGCCGCGTCGCCTTCCGCGTTCACGTAGGTGAGGTCGACGTCGAACAGCCGGGCCGCCTCTTCGGCGCCGAACTGCATCGGCTGGAAGAAGGTTGCGCCAGGACAGCAATGCTGGATGAAGGTCACTTTGACCTCTTCGAGGTCCTGCGCGGTCGCGGCGCCTGCAATGCCGACGAATGCCAGGACTTGCAGCGCCATGCAGGCACCGCGAAGCCAATTCCTCACTTGTTGCACGGGATCCTCCACTACTCTCTCAGTTTGATCAATGATTATGAGTTTCACCGTGCATAGTGCCGGGCCGGGAGTATCGACACAAGGCTCGCCGGCCGTGGCGGCATGAAACAGTGTGGGCGACACGCGTCGGTCGGTTGTCGAGAGGGGTAGGTCGGCAACTCACATGGTCGCCGACCTGTCCGCATTCCTCATTCTACCGGCGTTGACCGCGGCGGCCTTTCCGGTCGCCCATGCGGTCGAGCCGCTCCTCCAGCTCTTCGAGCTGTTCCGGCGTCAGCACGGCGCGCACGTCATTCAGCACCCCGACGCCGACCACGATCATGTCGGCGATCAGGTCGCCTTGTTCGTCGGCGGCGGTTTGCAATGCACCGGTGTCTAGCGTGTCGGCTTCCGCCAATTCACGGATCTCCTGGCGGCTGTCGCGCATCGCGTCGCCCAGCCGGCGGAGCTCGGGTTGGGCTTCGTCGACGATTCGCCGGACTTCGTCCCGCTGCTCGCCTTCCAAGTCGAGGAAGCGGATCATCCGCTCCGCCATCTGTGGGCCGGCGAGGCCAGGGCCGCCGAACCCAAAACTACCGCCATGGCGCGGCCCGCCGCCCGCCGCCGCGGCAATGCTGGTCATCGTGACGGTCACGATACCCGCCACGGCAATGGTTCCGACAATCAATCCTGCTTTCTTCATCTGACTGGCTCTCTGGTGTTTGGGTACGAGTCAGATGTAAGCAATCGGCCTGCAAACTTGGGTCCAGCCTTTGCAAAGATAGGCAAAGTTCCGGGGGCAATCGCGGCATGGCGAATATATTACTGGCCGATGACGATCTCGAACTCTGCGAGCTGCTGCGGCAATACCTGCAGGCCGAAGGCTTTACCATCGCCCTGGCCCATGACGGCGAGGCGGCGGTCGCCAGCGCCCTCGGCGGCGATTTCGCGGCCTGCATCCTCGACGTGATGATGCCGCGGCTCAGCGGCTTCGACGCGCTGCGTCAGATCCGCGCCCAATCCAGTGTACCGGTCATCATGCTGACCGCGCGCGGCGAGGATGTGGACCGCATCGTCGGTCTCGAGATGGGCGCCGACGACTATTTGCCCAAGCCATTCAATCCGCGCGAACTGGCCGCCCGGCTGCGCGCCATCCTCCGCCGCAGCGTAAAGCCCGCGGCGACCACGGAGTCCATTGAACTGGGAGAGGTGAGCCTGCACCCTGGGGAACGCACCGTCACCCGCGCCGGCCAGCCGGTCGAATTGACCGGTGCGGAGTTCAGCATCCTCGAGGTGCTGATGCGCGCCGCCGGGCAAATCGTGTCGAAGGATGTGCTGACGGAGAAGGGGCTGGGGCGGAAGCTCCAGGCCTATGACCGCGCCATCGACACCCATGTCGGCAGCTTGCGCCGCAAGCTGGGGCCGGACGCCGACGGCGAGCCGCTAATCAAGACCGTCCGCGGCCGCGGCTTCATGTACCGGCATGGGTAGACTTTTCTGGAAGGTCTTCCTCGGCTTCTGGCTGACGACGGCGATCGTCATCGTCGCCACCGTGGTGGTGCTGTCCCTGTTGGTCGAACGCGCCGACCCGGAACGACAGCGCGCCCGTCAGGAAGCGCGGCTGGAGACCAGCGCCGTGACGGCACAGTTGCTCCTGCAGCGCGGCCGCGAGGAGTTGACGGAATGGCTGGCGGAGCAGAACGAGCGTGGGCGGAACCCGCTGTGGCTGGTCGGCCCCGACAACCGCGACGTCCTGGGCCGGCCGATTCCACAGCCCGTACGCCGCGCCCTGCGCAGCGGCCGCCTCGACCGGTTCTCCGCCACCGTGACTGCGCCGGACGGGACCGCGTATCGCTTGTTCGCGCCCCCGCCACAGCGCGACAAGCGCCGCGACCGCCCCGGCATTCTCGCCATCGGCCTGCCACTCGCCGTGCTGATCAGCGGCCTCGTCTGCTGGCTGTTGGCCCGCCATCTCGCGCGGCCGGTCCATCATCTGCAAAGCGCCACTCGGCGGCTGGCTGACGGCGAGTTGGACGTGCGCGTCGGCCCGGCGATCGGCCGCCGCCGGGATGAGATCGCGGCGCTCGGCACCGACTTCGACCGCATGGCGGAACGTTTGCAGGAACTGCTAAATGCGCAACGTCGCCTACTGCGCGACGTATCCCACGAGCTGCGCACGCCACTGGCCCGGTTGCATGTGGCCCTGGGCCTGGCCCGACAGCGGGGGCAGGGCGTCGACGCTGAACTCGACCGCATCGAACTGGAAGCAAGCCGCCTCGGCGAACTGATCGACGAGCTGCTGACGGTGATGCGCCTGCAAAGCGGCACCGACACCCCGAACTTCACCACGGTCGACATCAGCGGACTGCTCGCCGAAGTCGTCGACGACGCCCAGTTGGAAGCCGCCGGCAAACCATGCCGCCTCGAAACCGACCTTGCCGCTGGCGTGCAGGGCAGGGGCGATCGGGAACTGCTGCGCCGCGCCGTCGAAAACATCCTGCGCAACGCCATCCGCCACACCGCGCCGGACACAGTGGTCGCGATCACCTTGCAGCAACAAGACACCATCAGCATCACCATTCACGACCAGGGCCCGGGCGTGCCGGAAGCCGAGTTGTCACGACTATTCGAACCCTTCGTCCGCGTAGAGGGCGCCCGCGAGCGGCAGACCGGCGGTTACGGCCTCGGCCTCGCGATCGCCCAGCAGGCGATCCGCGTCCACAACGGCACGCTCACCGCAAGCAACGCGGCGGGCGGCGGCCTGGAAGTCGTTATCGAACTGCCGGCGACTGACTAGGACCCGCGCACCTTCGCCGCGGCGTTGATCTCGCTTTCCATAAAAGTCTTTGCCGCGCGCGCCAGATCCGCACCGTCGTCCCACAAGTTCCGCCAGACGGCGAGGGTGCTGGAGAGGTGCGGGTCGACCACCGCCGATGAGAAGGACTCGAAGGTGATCGGCCGGTCGTAACCGATGCTCGCGAGGCTGCGGAAGATCGTCCGAAAATCGATGGTGCCGGTGCCGAGGTAGCCACGGTGGCTCTCACCGACATGGAAATAGCCGAGCCGGTCACCACAGGCCTCGATGGCCGCGGCGTGATCGCCGTCCTCAATGTTCATGTGATAGCTGTCCAGATGGACGGTGACGTTGTCGGAACCAGTCTCGTCGATGAAGGCGAGGGCATCTTTGCCGGTGTTGATGACGTTGCTTTCGTATCGGTTCACCGGCTCCAGCCCCAGGCCGATGCCGGCCGCTTTCGCCTTGTCGGCAATCCGAGCAATCACCTCGATACTGTTACGCCGGCCCGCTGCGGTCGCCGGCCCGGCATACTTGCCGAGCTTCGAATAGAGCACACCGCCCAGATAGGTGGCGCCGATATCGCGCGCGAAATGCACAGCGTCGCTGAGGGTCGCTTCGCCCCGGGCGACAATGTCCGGGTCTTCGCTGGAGATGTCATTGTCGTCCCTTAGGCCGAGCGACGTGGTCGGCCGCACCCCATAGGTTTCGAGCTGCCGCGCCGTCACGGCGGCATCCATCGCCTCGGGATTCAGTACCGGGATCTCGATGATGTCGTAGCCCAGCTCCGCCGTGGCGGCGATTGCCTTCTCGCTCTCCGCCTCACTCCAACCGCCAACCCAGACGAGGGCGTGTACGCCAAGCTTGTTCATATGCTTCCTCCGACCGTTGTTTGTTCGTCAGGAATCGCGTTTGCCGCCCCTTAGGAACCAGAGCAGCCATCGGGTGACCATCACGGCAATCAGGAACCCGCCCCACAGCGCGGTCGCCAAATGCTGGCTCGCGCCCAGCAGATTGAGGCCGGACGAGATCACCTGCAGGATGATCAGCGCCAGCAACACCGGCACCACCCGCCCGAACCCGCCGAACGGATCGACGCCGCCCAGGAAGCAGGCCAGCACGGTGATCAACAGAAACGCCTCGCCATGCCCGACCCGCACCGAGTTGAACCGGGTCAGCATGACAATCCCGGCAATCGCACACATCACGCCCGACAGGGTGTAGATCAGCGTCAGCGTCCGCTTCGTGTTGATGCCCGAATACTCGGTCGCCACCAGGTTCGAGCCGACCATGTAGGTGGTGAAGCCAAGCTGCGTCCGGGTCAGTAGGATCCGCCAGATGATCACGCAGCCGATGAAGATCAGCATCGGCGCCGGGATCGACAGCACCGTGCCGTGCCCGATGCTGCCGACGAAGTCGGGGAAGCCCGAGACATCGCCGCCGCGCGTCAGAAACTCCCCGAGGCCGCGCAGGAAGATCATCATGCTGAGTGAGACCAGAATGGGGTGGGCGCCGGTGTAGGCGATGATGATCCCCATCACCCAACCCGCCGCCGCCCCAGTCGCCAACGCCGCCAGTACCGCCAGGACAAAGGCAAACACCCCGGCATCCGGCCCGCCCTGGGACTGCAGCACCCATGCCATCACCAGCCCAGCCATATTGGCGGTGAAGGTGACGGCAAGATTGAAGCCGCCCGACAGGATCGGCATTAGCATCGCCAGGGTCAGAATGCCGAGGACCGGCAGTTGGAAGGTGATCGACTGGAAGGTGCCGATCGTCAGAAACCGCGGCGTCGTCAGCCCAAACAGCAGCACGACCACCGCCAGGATCAGCCCGAGGCCGACCACCTCACCCTGCTGCCGCCGCAACAGATCGAGCAAGGTGGCGCCGCCAATGACGGTTTGACCCGATTGCTCGCTGACCCGCTCGGTCATGCGCGCTTCGTCCGCAGCGACAACAGACCGAGCAAGGACCGGCCCTGACCGCTGGAGAGGGTGATCGCCACCAGGATCACCGCGCCGGCAATCATCCGGAACGCAAAGGGCGACACACCGAGCAGGTTCAGGCCGTTCTGGGTGATCGTCACCAACGCCACCCCAAGCAGCGCGCCAAACACACTGCCGCGCCCGCCGCCCAGCCGCGCGCCGCCGAGCACCACTGCCGCCAACACATCAAGCTCCTGGCCGATCAGCGCATTGGGCACCACCTCCTGCGCGCGATGCGCCTGCATCACACCGGCTAGACCGGCGCAAAGGCCAAGCCAGCCATAGGCGAGGAAATGCATGCCGGCGAGGTTCACCCCGATCCGGCGCGCGCCGTCGGTGTTGTCGCCCATCGCATAGAGCTGCCGGCCGATGGTCAGCCGCCGGATCAGCAGCCAGGTCGCGATCACCATCACGATCATCACAACCACCGGCAAGGTAATCTCGGCATAGCCTGAGGGCGTTTCGATCTCGTAGAGCACGATCCGGTCCAGCCACCAGTCCGGCAGGTTGTAGATCGACACGCCGCGCGTGAAGAACATCAGCAACCCGAAAAACAGGTTGAAGGTCGCGATGGTCACGACGATCGAGATGATCCGGAAATAGTAGATCAGGCTGGCGTTAATCGCGCCGAGCCCGAAGCCGAAGATGGCGGCGAGCGCCAGACCCACGACCCAGTTCCCGCCGCCGATGGACATCACTGTGATGGCGACCAAGTACTGCACGACCGAGGCCGCGACAGCGAACGAGATATCGATCCCGCCGGCGATCAGTACCACTAGCAGGCCGACCGCAAAGATCACATTGACCGCGCTGCTGTTCAGCAGATCGAAGAAGTTGGTCAGGGTAAAGAAGGTATCGGTCGACAAGCCGAGCAGCGCGACCATCGCCACAACGACCAGCAGCAGCCAGCCTTCCGTCGTGTGGGGCAGATCAAGCTTCATGCTACGCATTCACCGCCAGTTCGATGTCGGCAATATCGGCCGCCACCGGTGCGTAGCTGCCGACGATCCGCCCGCCACGCATGTGCAGGATGCGGTCGGCGTTGTAGTAGGTCTCCGGAATCTCGTCGGAGATCATCAGGATTGCCATGCCGCTCTCGGCCAGCCCGCGCACGATCTCAAAGATGCCGGCGCGGGCGCCGACGTCGACGCCGACAGTCGGGGAATCGAGGATCAGCACCTTCGGGTTTGTCGCCAGCCATTTCGCCAACACCACACGCTGCTGGTTCCCGCCGGACAGGGTCGACACCGCATCTTCGGCCTTGTCCACCTTGATCGACAGCCGGCTTATCCAGTCCTGCACCAGGTTCGATTTCCGCTTGCCCGAGAGCAGGCGCAGCCTCTCCTCCAACTCGTCCAGCACCGTGATAGCGATGTTGTCGGCGATGGCCTGCCGCTGGATCAGCCCGAGCGCCAGCCGGTCTTCGGACACATAGGCGATACCGGCCTCGATGGCTTGCTGGTTGGAACGCAGGGCGAGGGCTCGCCCGTCCAGGCGAATCGCGCCACTGTCCGGCTGGGTCAGTCCGAATAGGGTCGACGCCAACTCGGTGCGGCCGGCGCCCAGCAACCCGGTGATACCAAGGATCTCGCCACGTCGGATCTCGAACGACACGTCTTCATACTCAGCGTCCCGCGACAGGCCCCGGACCTCCAGCACGACCGGCGCGTCCGACCGGTCCTGCGCGCGCACCTCGTGATTGATGGTCTTGCCGGTCATCAGTTCGGTCAGCCGGGTCTGGGTCATCTCACCAGTCGGGAACACGCCGACGCGCAGGCCATCCCGCAACACGGTCACCCGCTCGCTGATCTCCAGCACCTCGGCCAGGCGGTGGCTGACGAACACCACCGCGATGTCCTGTTCCGACAGCCGCCGCACAACATCCATAAGCGCGGTGGTTTCGGTCTGCGTCAGCGATGCCGTCGGCTCATCCATGAACACGATCTTTGCCTCGGCGACCAAGGCCCGGCAGATCGCGACGATCTGCCGTTGCGCGATGGTCAGGTCTCGCAGCGGCTTATCGAGATCGAGTGCGAAGCCCAGGCGCTGCAGCGTCTCCTGCGCCTGCGCCCGCATCGTGTCGTAACGCACCCAACGCGGCCTCCGCGACAGGTTCATCTCGAACGCGATGTTCTCGGCCACCGTCATTTCCGGAAACAGCGCCAAATCCTGCCAGATCACCTGTACCCCGAGTTGCCGCGCGGTCACCGGCGTCAGCGAGTCAAAACGCCGCCCTTCGAAGACGATCTCCGCGCCGGGCTCCGGTGTGTAGACGCCGGTGATGATCTTGATAAGGGTGCTCTTGCCCGACCCGTTTTCTCCGGCGATGCAGTGGACCTCACCGCGGGTCAGCTCGAACGCGACGTCGCGCAGGGCCCGGCTGCCGCCGAAGACCTTGGATACATGCGTGAGCTGCAGGATAGGCTGTTTGCTTTGCATGCCACCGGCCACAACGCCCAGTCTACATCTTACCCGCGCGGGCGGGCGGCAAAACGTTGTTGTAGGGAGGGGGCCGTTGAAGGGAGCCCAGCCCCCTCCCACTTGGTCTTCTTAGAGGCCCATGGCCGCCAGGTCGTCGACCGTGTCGACACTCAGGGTGACAAGCTGATCCACGATGATGTTGCGTGTTGCTTCATCGGGGCTGACCACACCGAGACCGGGGACTTCCATACCCTCTTTGATCTCTTCGCCCTTGATCAGCATATCAGCCATCGTCACGAACACTTCGCCGGCTTCCATCGGATTCCACATGAAGCCGCCGGTAATTACGCCGTCATGTACCAGACGTTGGCCCTGGCCGGGCGAGAAGGGGCCGAGCACGAACACTTCGCCGGTCTTCCGCCGTTCCGCCACCGCACGGCCGGCGCCGATCGGGCCCTGGCTGCCGAACGCCAGGAAACCGCCGAGATCCGGATGTGCGCGCATCAGGTCGAGCGCGGTCGTGCGGGAGTCATCGACGCTTTCGGCGACACCGAAGCGATCGGCAACCAGTTCCATGCCCGGATACTTTTCTTCCAGATAAGCCACGGCCGCGTCCGCCCACGCATTGTGCAGCGGCACGGTCAGCGAACCGACGTAAAGCGCATACTTGCCTTCGCCGCCCATCTTCTGAGCCAGCAACTCGGCATGGGCTTCGCCGAACCCGTCGGACGACGCCAGCTCGAAGTTCCAGTCGACATTCTGCTGGTCGGGGCTTTCGTGGGTGATGACCTTGATGCCCTGTTCCCGGGCTCGGGCAAGCACCGGCTCCAGCACTTCGGCATCATTCGGTACGACACCAATGGCATCGACACCCTGGGCGATCAGATCCTCCACGGCGCGGACTTGCAACGCCGGGTCGGCGCTGGTCGGACCGACCATCCACGCATCCATGCCAAGCTCTTCGGCTTTATTCTTGATGCCGACTTCCATGGCGTTGAACCACGGAATCCCGCCGATCTTCACGACCACGCCCATACGTGGAGCGTCCTGAGCCATCGCCGGCCCGAAACCGGCCACGGCCACGGCCAATGCACCGGCCAATAGCGTTGGTAGTGTTCGCATTCCTTATCCTCCCTTGCGGCCTGACCGCAGCTAGACTGTTTCAGCTTGTTCCACACACCCGTTGAGCGGGCGCAGTCTGCTTTTCGAAACCGAATGCTAAATCTATTTAGCTAGACAAGCAAGGCGGAATGCGCTGCGATAAAGCACCAGAAGACATGAGGCTCGAATTCTTCCCGTGACCACGACGCTCGATTCAGACCGCAAGACCCCGTCGCGCCGTAAGGCAACCATCTATGACCTGGCCCGCGTCGTCGGTGCCTCGCCGGCAACCGTCAGCATGGTGCTGAACGGCAAGTGGCGGGCCAACCGGATCAGTCCTGTGACGGCGGAACGCATTCTTGCGGCCGCGCGCGAGGCCGACTACTCGGTCAACCGCAGCGCTCGCGGCCTGCGGCTGGCCCAGTCCGGCCTCGCCGGGATGATCATTCCGCAATATCAGAACCGCTTTTTCGGCGAGATGGCCGAGGTGTTCGAGGCCGAAGCGCGCCAACGCGGCCTGTGTCCGATCGTCGTCAGCACCCAGCGCGACGCGTCAACCGAGACCGAAGTGGTCGAAACTCTGCTGGCGCACCAGGTGGAGTCGATTTTTCTCGCCGGTGCAGTCAATCCAACGCCGTTGAACGAAGCGATCCGCCGTGCCGGTGTCCGCTGCGTCAATGTCGACTTGCCCGGACCAGGGGCGCCTTCAGTGGTCACCGACAATCGCGGCGGCGCAGAGATGCTGGCCGAACGTTTGCTCCGGCAGCGGCGGCCCACCGGGCACACCGCGGCCGATCGTTTCTTCTTTCTAGGCGGCCGCGGCGAAGACCACGCCACCCGGGAGCGGGTGGCCGGCTTCGAGGCAGCCATCACTGCGGCCGGCCTTGAGCCTTCCGACGGTGTCACCCGGATCTGTGGCTACGATCCGGACCAGACGGCGCGCGCGATTGCGGAGATCTACAGCGAACTCGGCCGGCTGCCGGCCGCCCTGTTCGTCAATTCGATCACCGCCTTCGAAGGCGTCGTCCGTTACTTCAAGTCGCTGCCGTCGGACAGCTTCGACGATGTCGCCATCGGCTGCTTCGACTGGAATCCGTTTGCCCAGCTCCTGCCGTTCCCTGTGGTGATGGTTGCGCAGGACGTCGAACGGATGATCGCCGAGGCATTTCGCTTGTCCGAAGACCAGACGCGAAATCTCAATGGCGAAATCCTGGTATCGGTGCCGCCACGCCTAATCGAGGCGGAACCCCCCATCACCGCGCCGGTCTAGTCGGCCTGGGGCCTATCGGTCAGCGTCCACCCGACCGAGAAGTCCCGGAAACGTCCGGCCGAATGAACCGCTGGCCGCGCAACCGGCGGAGCCGCGCGTCGAACACCACTTTGTCGGACTCGACATGGTTGCGGAACCGATGCGCGGAGCCCGCCGCGCTTAGACTGTCGGTCCAAACTTGCCGCCAATAGACACAACTCGCGTACATGATTCTGTCCCTTGGTTACTGGCGCGTTGATTCGCAGCAGTAACGGGATTGTGAGGACAAGATGTGCGAACGGCTGTGACCGCTCGCACATGGTGGTAGTCCTAAACCGATCGGGGTCGATTTGCGCGATGGGCCACTGCCAGCATCGCCCCGGCCAAACCACCGGCAGTGTTGAGGATCAGATCGTTGATAGAGGGCGACCGGGCCGGCAGGAAGAACTGGCCGGTCTCCAGGGTGAGGCTGACCAGAAATGCGAACGCAGTACCGACGACCACGGCCGTTCGTGGCCGCGATCGCAACCAAACGCCCACCAACACACCCAGCGGCAGGAAGCCCAGGAAGTTCCGGAGACCATCGCCCGGCTCGATGCCGACCAGCGGTTCCTGCAACGGATCTCTGTGAAATTCGATCCGCCAGCGTGGGATCCGCAGGGCCTCCGTTTCGAGATAGTTGAAGACAGTCTGAGCGACTTGTACGGTCGCGCGGTCAATAGTCCCGCGCCAGGTTCGATTGCCGGTGAACTCGTTGCCGAAGGCAAGCCGGTGTTCCCGGTCCCAGCCGAGAAACGGTCGCGCCGAGACAACCCGAGAAGTGGTTTGGCCTGCGGCTTCGAGGCGAATGAGTCCAGGCCCGGCCAACACCGAGATATCGACCGGTGCGCCAGCCTCAAAGACGTCCGGCAGGGCCAACGGCGGTTGGCCGTTCGCGTTGCTCTCGTCGGTACGAATCCGCAACACTAATGAAGTGCCTTCCTGGCCGATGGTGAGGTTGCGGTATCGGGTATTCTCGGAGAGCGTAAGAATGCGTGCCGGCCCACTTTGTTCACTGACCGCCGCCGTCACCCGCAGCCTGATGTCCAGCGGGCTTCCTTGCACGACCTGGTCGATCCACGCCGGGGCACCGTTTGTCTGCACAATGGCGGGGCCGTGAATCCGTAATGCTCCATCACTGGCCACCTGCACCGGGTTCGTGTGCACGTCCGGTACGCGCCATTGAAACGGCGACCAAGCGAGCAACACATAGGTCGCCAGCAACAGGACAACAGCCGGCAGCAGCATCGACTGAGCAGCGTCACGCCTCATGCTGGACAACTCTCCACAGCATCCACCAACCTCACTAGGCAACAAAAATGCGGGTCATCCCACACGACTGAAGAGCGGAATGCTTCACAACTGCTCTAGCGGCGGCGTCACAGTATTGCAGCAGCTTGGCGCTGTCCTCACCGCCATGAAAAAGGCTCATGCGTGCCACAATACCTTCGCTAAACCGCCCGATAGTGGGCGATGGACGCGACGGCGATGCAACTACGCCTAATGCGGCTCGAAATGTGGGTCCAACCAGTCAGCCACTTATTTTCGCTAGGTATGGTGGACTAGTGCTGGCCCAATCAACCAACCGAAAGCGATAAATCGCGACAGATGGGGGAAGACATGCAAATTGGCGAGATGTTCTTTGGTCCAAAGCGAAGCCCTGCAATGGCCAATAGAGAGGCGTCGAAGATGGAAGAGGACTTCAAAGTGTTGGCCGCCGGCAGCGCGACGAAGACGGCGGTGACTCCTGCATCCGAACCGCAGCAAGACGACCTGGCGGACAGGGACGTGCTTCGGTTGTTGGCGTTGTTGGTCAGCGAGGTACGGTCACTCCGCACCGAGGTTGCCGAGCTTCGCGGCGAACTTGTACACCCGGCAGACTCCCATCAGGTGCGCGCCAAAGGCTGAGTCCGGCGCCGTGCTATGCGCGCGGTAGCAGACCGCGAACGACTAGGCGACGCGGCGACCGATCTGCTAACGCTTTCGCGCACAATCCATTGGGAGCGATCACATGCTTCAAATGATCAAAGATCTACCTTCGGCGGCGAAGGGTCTGCTCGCCGCACTTGCGCTTGTGGCGGTTATCGGTTGGGGCGTTGCGAGTTCGCGGTCGGGAACGATCGATGACCTGCGGGCGGAGGCTCAGAGCCTGCAGCAGCAGGTCACGGAATCCGGCGAGGCGGTGGCGGCACTGGAACAAACCCTGGAGGAGGAGCGTGCAGCGGCCGGCACGCTTGCCGAGATCCAGGAGACGATTGCCGCGGCAGAGACACGGCTTGCCGAGATAACGGCGACGGCAACCGAGACCGAGCATCAGGTCGAGGCCGTGCAGACACAGTTGGCGAATGGTGAAGGTGCGTTGGCCACGCTGCAGGACAAAATCGGCAACGCGCAGTCGGTATTGGCGGCAACCGCCACCGAGCTCACCTCCAAGGAAGGGGCCCTCGGCGATCTCACCCAGCGGCTTGCCGACATCCAGATGGAAGTGACTTCGGGCGAGGGCGTGCTGGGATCACTCCAGGAAAGAATAGCGGCGGGTGAAAACGACCTTGCCAGCCTGGTCGAAGAGTTGACCGCGAAGGAAGGTGCTCTGGGCCAGCTTGGGCAGAAGTTTGCCGAGGTTGAGGCTGAGTTGACCGAAGGGCAGGGGGCGCTCGCCCTCATCAACACCCAAATCGGCGAACGGCGCGGCGAGTTGGACGAACTCGTTGCCAATGTCGCCGAACGTGTTGGCCTGCTCGAAGGCCATGAGGCACGGTTGACCGAGGTCCAGAACCTCGAGGCCGAAGCGCAGTCCAAGTTGGACGGCTTGCTGCAGCGCGCCTCGACCACCGAGGGCGACCTGGCGACCGCCCAAGGCGAGTTGGCGACGACCACACAACGCCGTCAGGAAGTGGCTCAAGCCTTGCAGCGGCAGGCCGAAGAGGCAGCAAACCAGCGCGCTTCATTCTTGGCGGACATGCAGAAGCTGCGGGACGAAAAGGCGTTGTTGGACGAGGAGCTCAACAAGGCACGGTCGCTGCTGGAGCAGATCCAATCCGGCGCGGCGGGCGGTTTGCGGCTGCCGACCCAATAGGCAAGTCGGGGCGGCATATCGGTTTGCCAGGACTCGCCGGTAGCGGGTACCGTCCGCCGCGTTTCGGCTTGACCAACATGGTGCCCGTTCATGCGGTTGCTTGTCGTCGCCAGCGTGTTGGCGTTGAGTGCCTGCTCAGCCACCGTTGAGGAGACACGGCGTCAGTACATAGCGGAAAGTGTCCAGTCGACGATCCTGCTGACGACCGAGCGAGAGACCGGCGGGCGCCGCGCCGGGTCAGGCGTCGTGCTTGGATCGGACGCCGACGATCGGGTGCTGATCGCCACCACCGCTCATCTGCTCACGCCGATGACCGGACAAGTGATCAAAGCGACGGCGCCCGACGGCGAGACCATGGTCACGGCGGATATTCTGGCGGTGGACGAACAGCGCGACCTGGCGCTGTTGACGGCGAACCTCACCGAGGTACCGGCCGTCTCCATGCAGTCGATGGCCCAACTCGGCGACAGCGTGTGGGTCGTCGGCTTCCCTTGGGGCGAACGCGGCACGCTGGTCAACGGGGCCGTCAGTCAGATCATGTTTGAGCCAGGGACGGGCGGCGTCATCATCGACGGCGCTGTGCGCATGATCGACGCACCGGTTAACTACGGAACCAGCGGCGGCGGCGTTTTCGACGCCCGCACCGGCCGGCTGGTCGGCATTGTGCGTGGCTATCGCACAGTGAAGATGTCGGTGCCGGGAACGGCGGACGGTGCGCTGACGCTGCCGGTCGCCGGTGAAACGACAGTCATACCCACCGCGGAGATTGCGTGCTTCGTCGCCCGTGCCGGCGTGGCCGCCGCGGTGACGGTGCCGGAAGTCACGAGCGGGTGTAGCGCGGGCTAGTCGGGCGCGGCGGCGGCCGCGCCCGAGCTGCCCGAGCGAACTACTCGGATTTGGTCACCGCGGTGGCCATGTTTTTGTCGGCTTGCACCTCAAAGGAAACCGTGACCGTGTCGCCCGGCTGCAGCCCCTCAATGGAAACGCCATCGGCAACAGTGTAGGCGGTACCATCCTGCAGAATGATCGTGCCCGTTGCCGGATCGATCAATTCGACGGCGCCAGTAGCTTCCTCCGCACTTGCGGCACTGGCAATCGCGAACATGGCGGCAGCGGACACGGTGGCGATCAGTTTATGCATTGACTGTTTTCCCTGCATGTATGGGTGATTGACGCTCCAAAGACGCCCGCCAGTCGTGGTTATTCCCACGCTATGCATTTGACGCCGCCGCACCCCAATAGAGCGGAGCAAGGCCACCAACCGCATTCATGCCGTCGCTACCGAGTACCGCTGTCGACCGCGCAAGCACGCCCGATCGCGTTGCGCTGACGTCAAACCTCGGCCCCAACCCGGTCACAGAGTGACCACATTGCGCATCCATGTTTCAGCTTGAGGAGGATTGCCGATGGCCGATAGATGGGTGTTTTTGGCCGCATGCAGCCTCTCCGCGATGGTTAGCCTGAGTCTCATCGCGGCGGGTCTGTCGGTTCTGTTCTGAACGAGGAGGACCGTCCTTAGGGTGTCGCCGGGGATGCGTGCCGGCAGCAACCGGCATTCACAATTGGTCGAGAATGCGCCGCAGTACGGCGGCGTCCTGTTGGAACATGTTCACTTCGTCTCCGTGCACGAACTCCATGAACGCGTATCGCTGCGCCGACGACCCCCGCGCCGCGGCACCCGCGCGCAGCACGGTCGTCCAAAAATCCTCGGCCTGGCCGACCGAACGAAAGCGCTCCCCATCGTTCCAGTGGAAGACGTGGATGTTGGAGAGGTGATCCACCAGCCCTTCGACCTCGGTCAGTGCCGTGTCGGCCATGACGCCGGGCCGTGGCTGCCAATAGGAAAAGCAGTTCGGCTGGTCAATCTCTTCGAAAAGCCGCAGGGCCGACGCCAGGCTATCGGTCAGTGTGTTGCGGTGGAACTCGATGGACACGGTGATCCCGCGGGCCGCCGCACTTTCGGCATAGCCGCGCAGCGTAGCCGTGGTCTCCGCGCGTTGAGCTTCCGAAATGTCTTGTGAAGCGGTGCGGCCGGCCCAAACCCGCACGTTCAGCGCACCCAACGCATCGGCGGTATCGAGCACGGCATCGAAATCCTGCTTCGGAATCTCGGCACCCGCACGCACGTAGGAACCATAGGAGGGCACGGCGATCCCCGCATCGTGGCAAACCGCGGCCGCACGCTTGGCGAGCGTGGTCTGCCCCGGCGGTACATGTACGTCGCCGCCCCATTCGATACCGCGCAGACCAGCCTTAGCCGCCAGCTCGACCACCTCCTCAATCGGCGATTTGCGGAAGGTAACGGAGCAAAGGCCTGGCAGGATTGGTGCGCGGCCGGTCACGCGACCAGATCCCAGTGCGTCGGCATCACCTCTTCACGCAAGACGCCGGTTTCGACGAAAGACTTCACTTCGGCGATCACATGCTTCGTCATTTTGCGCACTTCGGCCCCGTGGGCGCCGGCGATGTGCGGCGTCAGCACGACATTCGGCAGATCGAACAACGGGCAGTCGTCGGGCAGCGGCTCTGGCTCGGTCACGTCGATCACCGCGCGGATCCGATTGGTCTTCAACTCCGCAATCATCGCGTCCTGGTCGACCACGGCGCCACGTGCGGTGTTTATAAGGACACTCCCGTCGCGCATCAGTCCGAACTGGGCCGCGCCAATCATGTGCCGCGTGGCCGGAACCGCCGGCGCGTGCAGCGAAACGATGTCGCTTTCGCGCAGCAGCTCGTCAAGCGGGCAGAGCCGCGCCCCCAACGACTCCGCCTCGGCCTCGGACACCAGCGGGTCATACAGCAGGACGCGCAGATCGTAGGTCTTCAGCAGGTCCAGAACATGCCGCCCGACCCGCGAAGCCCCCACGATGCCCACGGTCTTTTCGGCGTTGCCGCTCTTGTCGAACCAGGGGTCTGTGTATTTGTAGAAGCGGCTGCGTTCGTTGCGGTAGTTGCGGATCCAGTCCTCGACGCCCTTGTTCTCCAGCAGAATGTAGGCAAGCGTGTATTCCGCCACCGGCCGCGCCAGCACCGATGCGGAACTGGTCGCCCGGACGCCGGGCCCCAGCAACCCAGGGTCGAGGATGAACTTCACCGAGCCCGCTGAATGCGCCACCAGCCGCAGATTCGGCAGCCGCGCGCGGTCGGACGCGTTCAGGCGCGGCGTGCCCCACCCGGTGACGATGATCTCGACATTCTCGAGTTCCGAGGCGACGGCGGGGTCGTCCAGCGAACGGCACGGATGCGGCGTCAGCACGTTGCCGACATCGCGCAGCCCGCCGAGCTCTTCCTCAAGGTAGAGGCGGCGGTAGGTGGTATCCGGCATCAAGATCAGGATTGATGGCGGCGTTGGCATGCGGTCACGACCTTTCTTTTCTAGTTTCACCGCCTCGAATGGATGCATGGAGCGGTGTTCGACAGACGCTTCCAGCGTCTTGTTCTGCTGCGGCGTTCCCGGTCCGGCTACGAGAAGAGCATGCCGCCGTTGATGTCGACACAGGCGCCCGTCATGAACGCGGACCGGTCCGACGCGAGAAAAACCGCCAGGTTTGCGGCGTCTTCGCTGGTCCCTTCGCGCTTGACCGGACTGGCGTTGGCGACGTGTTTGCGGACCTCGGGCTTGGTGAAGATGTTGTGGAAGTCCGTGTCGATCATCCCCGGGCACAGCGCATTGACCCGGATATCAGGACCAAGCTCCTTGGCCAGGCCGCGGGTCAACGTCATCACCGCGCCTTTTGAAGCCGCGTAAGCGGTGGAGCCTGGCCCACCGCCGTCGCGGCCGGCTTGCGATGCGAAAGCGACGATCGACCCGCCGTTCGACATATGCGGGATAACCGCTTTGACCATACGGAACATTGAGGTCGCGTTGAGGTCCATCACCTTGTTCCAATGATCGACGTCCATCTCGGCGACAGTCTTGCGGGCGAGCAGTCCGCCGGTCACATGGATCAGGACGTCGATAGTGTCCCCGAACTTCGTCCGCGTTTCGTCGACCAAGTGCGCGACATCTGCGTCTTTGGTCAGGTCACCCTGCACGCTGATCGCCTGACCGCCGCTGGTCATAATCTCATCAACGGCGGACGCCGCGCCGTCGGCGCTCACATGGTAGTTGATGGCCACCCGCGCACCTTCCGCGGCCAAGCCCAGTGCACAGGCGCGCCCGATATCCCGGCCGCCGCCGGTCACGATTGCCGTCTTGCCCTCAAGCGTCATCAGTCTCTCCGTCAATACGCATTCGTGGATTGTTCGCTCACTTGCCGGCGTCACCCGCGTCGAATGTCTTCGGTATGACCACCTTGAACGACTTCTCGTCCGGCCCGACGAAATACAGGTTCGCCGAAAAGCCCTGGTCGTCGATGAAATGGAAAATGCGGCGCGGCTGTTCGGCCGGATAGGGCACGATTAGCGTGGCGATGCTGTGCCGGTGGGCTTCGGCGAAATGCGCCTTCACGTGCCAGCTCTTGTCCAGCCCGGCATAGTCGGCCTCGTCCACGCCCGGGAAGCCATGCTCCTGCGACAGGCTCGGCTTCGCGCCGGAACACCAGACGAACTGCCCATACAGGCCGGCCTTCTCCCCCGTGTGGCGGAAGGTGTTGGCGCCGAGCCGTGCCTCGCCATGCGCATGCAACAGCCAGTCCACGGTCACCGGCTTTTTCGCGTCGATCGTGTCGACAATCACGAAATAGGTGTCGTGGGCGAAATAGACCTCGCGGGTGCATCCGGTGATGTCCGGGTTGACCACAGCGTAGGCGGCGGTCGCGTCGCCGCGCATGTAGATGTGGTCTTCCCGTTCCTCGGCGGCGGTGATCTCACCGCTGGCCTTGATCGCCAGGGTCTTGTCGGTGCCGGCATACTGACCGTGACCATCGATCAGCAGCGCATTCTTCGAGCGTGTCTGGCGCCGCCAGTCGCGATGCATCGAGCTGTGGAAAGCCACATAGTAGCCGCTTTGGATCGCCAAGTCCTCGCCGAACGCCGACAGCAGGAATGCGTTCTGATCGCCGTGGCTGTGGCTGATCGACCCGTACGGGCTGCTCTTCATCAGGAATTGGATATGCTGGTTCGGGTCGTCTTCCCGCACCTGGATGGCCGCCCAGCCGATCCCCTTGAACCATTTCAGCCGCGGCAGATCCTTGGGCGGCACCGCTTCGATCTGCGGGAAATCGTGCTGGTAGACCATCTCGTCGAAATTGAGATCCCACCAGCCGTAGTTGTAAAACTCGCCCTCGGTCCCGGCCTGGCTCTGCTTGATCTCGTCGAAATACCATTGGTAATAGCCGTTGCCGGTCACCCCGGCGAACTGGCGCAGATTGTAGCCGACCTTCAGGCTCGGTAGCCGGCCGAGCGTCGCGTCGTCACCGAAGCAGCACCGCCGTGTGTCCGGCGCCTTGGTGTAGAGCGGGAAGTCGCCGGTGTGGTGAAAGAACGGCCGCGCGTAGAGGTCGAGACCCGTGAAACTCTTCAGCAGATTGGCCGCCTCGATCAGGTAGGCCATGCCGGTCATCCAATAGTGCGGACCTTCCGCCCAGCCACCATCGTTGTCGCCCCAGGGCGAGTACACGGTGAACAGAAACTCGATCGTGTAGTCCAGCCAATCGCGCACCCGCGGATCTTCGTCAAGCAGGGCGATACAGGCCGGCATCAGCGCCGCCGAAAGCGCCCGCACCGCGTGGCTGTCATACGGGAACAGATGGATCTGCGCGTTGGAGATCACATGTTCGGCGATCTCCTCGGTGCGCGTCAGCAGGGCCGCGCGCACCGTCGCGCGCTCGTCGTCGCTCAGTTGGTCATGCAGCCAGTCGTAGCCCCACGCCAGCGCCGTCGCGATGCGAAACGCCGCCTCGTCGTTGTAGACGCGGGACGTGGTGCCGCGCACATCCCAGGCCGCCACGGACAGCAGCCATCTCTTGCCCTCATCGAGCAACCGCTGGTCTTTCAGCACGTGCCCGGCGATGGCCAGATGGCGGATGGCGTAGATGGTTTCCTGGCAGGTGATGTAGGTCTGCCGCCAGATATCGGCGACCCGGATGTTGTTGGGGTAGGGGGCCGGCTCGGCGATCAGTTCGCGCTCCAGCCAGGGCAGTACGGAGTGTTCGTGAAAGTGCGACCACCCGCAGTGGCTGGGATCTTTGGCAACCTTTTCTGAGAACGCGGCAAGACCGGCTTTGCCCAGCCACAAGCGTGGCCGCGCCATATCGGCGTTAGCGTAGCGCGCGCTGCGGGCGCCAAGCGGCACCTCGGGTAGCCCGTCGCCAATGGTCACCTCCCGCACCTTGCTCCAGTTGGAGGCCGGCGCATTGGCTTCCGCGGACCACAGCGCGTAGCGCCAATAGTAGCGGCCCGGTTCGAAGCAACGGTCCGGTGTGAAGAAGTTGGCCGGGATGTTCGCAAATAGTTGCGCGGCAGGCTCGGCGAAATCCGGCGTGGCCGCGACGTTCAGCACATATCTTGCGTCGCTATCGACATCCGGTAGCCAGGTGAAGCGCGGCGGATTCTCGACAATCTCGCTATCCGCATCCGGCGAATAGGCGATTGTCAATCGGCCGGCCTGGGGCTCATCCAGATAGGATGTGGTGTCGTCGACGACCTGCAAGGCTGACATTCTTGTTGTTGCTCCTGACAAGAAACCGGCCCCGGCGGATGATGCCGCCGGAGCCGTACTTCTAGCTGTCTACTTTAGTTCTGATACTGGCGGTCGTAGGCCGCTTGCATCACCTCGACGACCTCGTTGAAGCCCATTCTGTCGAGTTGACCAAGGTAATCGTCCCAATCCGCCTCGACATCGCGGGAGCCGAGAATCCAGGCCTGCTGCATTTCCAACATGTAAGTCATGATGGAACTCCAGCGCTTGTCGTAGACCCGTTGCTCGTCTTCGCTGAAGGCAACGCCCAGGAAGATGTCCGTCAGATAATCGCCCTGCTCATACAGGTCGATACCTTCCAGCGCGATCTCGTTGGTCCATTGGATTTCATACCCATAGTCCTGCGGGAATCCGCGCGGAATCTGAGCACCAATTTCCCACATCTGCGCATTCACCGGCGCAGACCCATCGAGAATCTCCGGCTTGTAGATAGGCACACCATCGATGATGTCGTAGTGCACGCCCTCGACGCCGAAGTTCGACAGCCGGCTGCCCATCTCTGTGAACCAGAAGTCGAAATACTTGATGGTCTCGACCGGGTTCTCGTTGGCGATGGTAATCGCCCAGCCATCGGGCCGCACCGGGATCCGGCGATGCTCCGCCAGACGGCGGCCTTCGACACTTGCCGGCGGCGCGAACGCCCGGAAGCTCAGACCTTCGACGGTGTCCGCCAGCGATACATTGTAGCTGGAGGTCGACGCAAACCAGTCATGGGTCATGCCGCCAAGGTTATTGGACAGCAGATGCTCGCGGGAGCGCGGGCCGCGGGTGAAGATCTCGGCATCGATCAGCCCCTCGGCATACCACTGCGCCAGATTCTTGATACCTTCGCGATAGCTCTCTTCGACGTAACCGTGACGGATCTGGTCATCTTCCACGTAGAAGTCGTGATAGGTATCTGAGCCGCTGGACCGCGCATCCCACAGGGTGACAAGCCGGATCAGTTCTTCCCATTGGCGGGCGAAGTACGGCACTTCGTCCTGCTTGCCGTTGCCGTTCGGATCTTGGGTGCGGAACGCCGTCAGGACTTCATAGACCTCGTCGACATTCTGCGGCACGTCGAGGCCAAGTTTGTCGAGCCAGTCATAGCGAATGAAGTAGGCCCGGCCATACTTCCCGTCGGGCACATACGGAATGAAGTACATGTTGCCGTCTGCCGCCGAGATGGCGCTGCGGAGCTGCGGCCTCTCATCGAAGAACGCCTTGATGTTCGGCGCATGCTCTTCAATCAGGTCGTTGAGCGGCACGAATGCGCCTTCCAGGCCGTACTGGTTGAAGCTGTCTTTCAACCGGTTGCCGGCGACGATGTCCGGCAGATCGCCGGAAACGATCATCAGGTTGAACGCTTCCTGGCTGTTGGTCGTGGCCAACGACGCCACGTTGTTCAACTGCACACCCGTCAGTTCGGCGGCGCGCTTCTCGACCGGCCAGTCGTTGTTGTAGACGAGCCGATCCCGGAAGTGGAAATGGATGTCGAGGGTCAGCGGATCGTCGACAACCCGATACTCGTCTTCGGCGTACGCCGGGGCGGCGAGCCCTATGCCGGCCGCCATTAGGGCGGCAAGCGATACTCTTAGCATTCTCATGCGAAACTCTCCCTATTAGTGAGACAACTACCGGCTTGAACTGGACCGCTGCTCGAAGTGCCGGTCATTCTTTTACACCTCCGAGCAGTATTCCTTTGTTGAAGTACTTTTGGATGAACGGGTAGACCAGCAGCACCGGAATGATCGAGACGACCATGATCGCCGCGCTGACAGTCTCGAACGAATAGACTTCTTCCAGCAGTGAACTGGCGAACTCTTCGTCAGCCACCAAAGCAACGATGGTCTTCCGCAGATAAACCTGCAGCGGGATCTTCTCCTCGCTGCGCAGCAGCACCATCGCCCAGAAGAACCCGTTCCAGCGCGACACGATGGCAAACAAGGTGACTGTCGCGATCGCCGCTTTCGACAGCGGGATGTAGACCTTCCAAAGCACCTGGAAGTCGTTCGCCCCATCCATACGCGCCGCTTCCTCGTATGACCGTGGCACGGATTCGAAGAAGTTTCGCAGGATGATGATGCTGAAGGCGTTGCCGGCGAAGCCGATGATGATGCCGAAGTAGGAGTCGAGCAGCCCCAGATCCCGCATGTTCAAAAAGAACGGAATCATCCCGGCGTGGAACCACAGCGTGAAAGCGATGAAGAAGTTCCAGAACCGCCGGCCCAACAACTGCGGCCGCGACAGCGCGTAGGCGCCGGGGATGATGATCAGCAGCGTCGCGATGGTACCGAAGATCGTATAGATGAAAGTATTCCGGTAGGACGTCCAGAACAGCTTCTCCGACAGCACGCGCTTGTAGGCGGCGATCGTCAGATCGACCGGATGAATGGTCACCTGGCCTGACGTGACGGCCGAGCCCGCGCTGAACGACACCGCGATGATGTAGATGAACGGATAGAGCGTACTGATAACGATCAGCGTGACGAGGAACGCGTTCGCCACACCGAAGATGCGGTCGCCCCGGGAGTAGAGGTTGAATGAACCCATATCCGCCTACCAGAGCGACGTGCGCGACACGCGCCGGCTCAGCGCATTCGCCGCGGTGACCAACACTAGGGCAACGACCGCGTTGAACAGGCCGGCCGCCGCCGCCATGTCGTATTGCGCGCCTTGCAGCCCTTGCCGGTAGATGAAGGTGTTGATGACGTCGCCGGTCTGATAGGTCGCCGGCTGATACAGCAACAGGATGTACTCGAACCCGACATCGACCAGGTTGCCGACCCGGATGATGAACATGATGACGATGGTCGGGAAGATACTGGGCAAGGTGATGCGCCACATCATCTGCCATCGCGTCGCCCCGTCGACCCGGGCGGACTCGTAGAGTGTCGGACTGACGCCGGCGATGGCTGCCAGGTAAATGATCGACTCGAACCCGGCTTCTTTCCAGATATTCGATCCGATGAAGATCGGCCGGAACCACTCCGGTTGCACCAGGAAGTAAACCTGTTCGAGGCCGAGCATCCCCATCACATTGTTCACCACGCCGGTCGATGGGGAGAACATGTTGATGACGATACCGGCGATGATCACCACCGAGATAAAGTGCGGTAAGTAGACGATGGTCTGCGCCATCTTCTTGAAGATCCGGTGATGGATCTCGTTGAACATCAGCGCCAGGATAATCGGCACCGGAAAGGCAAAGGCCAGACTGAGAAAAGCGATGATGAAAGTATTGCCGACCGCGCGGAAAAACTGATCGTTCCCGAGCAAAGTCTGGAAATGTTCCAGACCGATCCACGGGCTGCCTTCGATCCCACGGAAGATACTGAAGTCCTTGAAGGCGATCTGCAGCCCGTACATCGGCTTGTAGAGGAACAGCAGAAACCAGATGATCATCGGCGCCATCAGCACGTAGATCTGCCATTCCTTGCGGAAGTGCCGCACCAGCCACCGCACCCGCGCCTCGAACTTGCCCGTAGTCGGGGCGTCCCGGACGCCCTGTTGGGAGACTGTTTCGGTCATGATCGGCCCCTAGGCCACTTCCGGATGGTCGAGGGCGAGGCCGGTCTTTTGATCGAAGACTTTTATGTGATCGGGCTGTACGAAGAATTCCTGCACATCGGACAGGTGGGAGATGGCGCCCCTGGTCTCGGTCTTCAGCACCACCGGATGGTCGGCCACCGAAACATGCACCAGTGCTTCCGACCCGAGCGGTTCGACAAGGTCGAGGTCGCACTTGATCCCCGCGGCGTTCGCGGCGCCATTGCGTTCGACCGCTGTGTCTTCCGGCCGGATACCGACAATGATCGGATGCCCCTCGGCGTTGCGCAGCTGACGGAGTTCCGGCAACGGGATGGCGATGTCGCTCCCAACCTTGGCGATCGGCCCGCCGTCGGCATAGCTGACCGTGGCTTCCAACTGGTTCATCGGCGGGGAGCCGAGGAAACCGGCAACGAAGGTGTTGATCGGGTTCAGGAACAGCTCCATCGGCGTGCCGATCTGTTCGATGTTCCCGTCGCTCATCACGACGATGCGGTCGGCCAGCGTCATCGCCTCGACCTGATCGTGCGTCACATAAATGCTGGTGGCATCGAGCCGCCGGTGAAGGCGTTTAATTTCAGCCCGCATCTGGGTCCGCAGTTTGGCGTCGAGGTTCGACAGCGGCTCATCGAACAGAAACACCTGCGGCTGGCGGACGATCGCCCGCCCCATGGCCACCCGCTGTCGCTGACCGCCCGACAGGTCCGCCGGCCGGCGATGCAGCAGTTCGGACAGGCCAAGTGTCGCCGCGACGTCGTTGACGGACGCCGTGATGATGTCCTTCTTGATGCGGCGCAACCGCAGACCGAAAGCGATATTCTCCGCCACGTTGAGGTGCGGATAGAGCGCATAGTTCTGGAAGACCATGGCAACGTCGCGGTCTTTCGGCGCGACCTCGTTCACCACCCGGCCGCCGATTTCGATTGTGCCGTCGGAGACTTCTTCGAGACCCGCCACCATCCGCAGCGTCGTCGACTTGCCGCAGCCGGAAGGCCCGACCAGCACCACGAACTCGCGCGCGTTGATGCTCAGATCAATGCCGTGCACGACCTCGACCGGACCGAAGCGCTTAAACACTTTCCGCAAAGTGACCGCCGACATCTGTTCCTCCCCTTGTCGTTCCGGCCGGTTCAGGCAGTTCGGCGCATCGCATTGCCCCGCATCGAGGAACGGCCCCTTGAGCCGTTGAGCTCTTCGATGAATGCCAAGATCTCCGGACGGGCCGAAAGCTCATCCACCTTGTTTTCGACGGACCCGAGATGCATCGACATGGCGCGTTCCGCCTTGGCGGCATCCCCCTCGCGGATGGCCTTCGCGATGGCCACGTGATGGTCCAGGACCCGCTCCGTCCGGCGGATCTCCAGCAGCCGCCGCAGATGCCGCACCCGATAGAACTCGGACTGGGTCTGCCGCATGGTCTCCCAGGCGCCGGGCAGGCCGGCCATCGCGAAGATGGCGCGGTGGAACTTCTCGTCGAGTTCGAAGAACTCCAGATAGTCTTTGGCCTTGAGCGCCGCCTTCTGCTCGTGGATGCAGGACTCCAGCCGGATCTGACTGGCGAAGTCGGCGTGATGCTCGGCCGCCCGCACCACCGCGCCGGTTTCCAACCGCAGCCGAATAAAGGTCGCCTCGATAAACCGATTGACGCGGATCGGCGAGACGTAGGTCCCGCTTTTCGGCACGACCTCCACCAGGCCGTTGTCTTGCAGGCGAATGAAGGCTTCGCGGACCGGGGTCTTACTGGCTTTCAGCAAGTCCGCGACTTCGTTTTCCGACAGCGGCTGCCCGGGCGGGAGCTGCACCGTGACGATCAGATCCCACAACAACGCGTAGACCTGCGCCCCCAGGCTGCCTTCAGACGCAAGCTCCACATCTGCGAGCAGTTCCCGCAGAGGCTTTGGTTTTAGGTCCGGTGCGCTAACCATAATATACTAGAAGCACAAACTGGAATACTAGATGGCAAAGTGATATGGCAGACAGGCCGGTGACGCAAGTCTATATTGCCGGGCACGCCCGTCTGACTGGCATAGAGCGCACCCCGGCGACCCCAGGGAGAGGCAGGAAAATGGTGACAATTCAGAACGTTAGGGTCACACCCCTGGCCGTGCCCGACCTGCCCTTGCTAAACTGCAAGGGCGTGCACCAGCCGGTCTTTCTGCGCAGCCTGATTGAGCTGGAAACGGATGCGGGCCTGGTCGGACTCGGCGAGACCTATGGCGCCCAGCGGACTCTGGACGGCCTGCGCAAGTCGGCGGATGCCCTCATCGGCCTCGACCCGTTCTATTTGAACGACCTGCGCCGGCGGGTCAGCGCGGCCTTGCCGGGCGGCGGCGGTGTGAACGCGCCGACCGCGGTCGCCGATCATCGGCTGGTCGATGTCGTGGCCGGCGCCTACGAAGTGGCCTGCATGGACCTCCAGGGGAAACTGCTGGACCGGCCCGTCTGCGATCTGCTCGGCGGCCCGGTCCGCGACCGCGTGCCATTCAGTGCGTATCTGTTCTTCAAGTTCGACAGGCCCGCCGGCCAACCCGGCACCGACCTGTGGGGCGAAGTCATGACCCCCGACGCCATGGTCGAGGAGGCGCGCCGTTTCGTCGCCGACCATGGCTTCAAGTCGCTGAAGCTGAAGGGCGGCGTGCTGGAACCGGACCTCGAAATCGAAACGATGATCAAGCTGCGCGAAGCGTTCCCGGATCATCCCCTGCGCATCGACCCCAACGGCGGTTGGACGGTCGAAACGGCGATCAAGATCGGCAAGGCGCTCGACGGCGTGCTCGAATACCTGGAGGACCCGGTGCTCGGCATGGACGGCATGGCCGCGGTCGCGCGCGAGGTGCCGATGCCGCTGGCGACCAACATGGCGGTGATCGAGTTCGATCACTTCCCCGAGTCAGTGCAAAAAGACGCCGTGCAAGTCGTGTTGTCGGACCATCACTACTGGGGCGGCCTGCAAGCCTCCAAGCACCTGGCGCAGATCTGCCAGACCTTCGGCCTCGGCCTGTCGATGCACTCCAACTCCCATTTGGGCATCAGCCTGGCCGCGATGACTCACCTGGCGGCGACCACGCCAAACCTGACCTACGCCTGCGACACTCATTACCCCTGGGTCGACATCGACATTACCACTGGTGCTCGCCCAAGCTTTACCGACGGCACACTAGGCATCCCCCGCGGCCCCGGCCTCGGCATCGAACTCGACCCAGCCCGCGTTGCGGAACTGGCGGACCTATACAAAGCCAGCAACGTCACCGACCGCGACGACACCGCCGAAATGCTGAAATACGTTCCCGACTACGAACGCAAAGTGCCGCGCTGGTAGTTTCGCTGCCGGCCGCACCCTTGGTCGGCAGGCAGTAGCTGGTACAGCACTATCGGCACCGATAGTTGATTGCGCCCTCAGCGCGTTCCGATACCTTAGTAAAGCACGCGTGGGTTAGTATTGAGGTCGCCTGTTGTGCTTGAGTTCTTCGTGCACGTCCTGACTTCCGTGATTGTGGTGGTCCCGTTGTGGCGCCTCTTCGCCAGGGCCGGGCTCAACCGCTATCTGGCCTTACTGGCCTTTCTGCCGTTGGGTGTGATTGTTGCGCTGTTCGTTCTCGCCTTCGCCAGGTGGTCCCCTCACGCCGAGGAACAGTACTGATGTTGACGATCACACTTTGGCATTGGCTTGTCGTGATCATCTACATCGCGGCGCTTGTTTGGCCAACGGCGCGAATATGTAGGAAGATCGGACGGTCGCGATGGTGGGCGGCCCTCATGCCTCTCCCCATAGTCAACATTGCCCTGTTGTATTTCCTAGCTTTCGGCAAGTAGCCCAAGAGGCACTGAAGATACCGGACATCGCGCAAGACTATGCGGCCACAAACTGGATCTGCCGGTCGGCGCCACATTACACGCTGACCCGGTCCGGATCGCGGGACAACACTGAGTGTCTAGAAACCTGTCAGACCGAGTGGGTACTCGTTGAGAAGGGGCCAGCACCGGAGATCGTTTTTCGGCTGTAGGTCGAGGGTGGTCGGATGAGCGCCCAGCATTCTTGCGATCTCAAGCTTTATCTGCTCGCAGTTTGCGCGAAACATGACGTCACTACCTATCGTAGTGGCCCCGAGTCTCCCCTCGTTCAGAGTGCGCTATGAGTTGCCGTCAACACAACCCAGATCCTGTGCCTGACGGCTCGCGCCGTAGGGGCATTTCGGGGCGGTGACTACTGCGATGGCCATCACTGATGCTCTACACGATTGGTTAGAGCCGGCTGAAACAACGTAGGTTATTGTCAAAGATATGGCGTCCCCAAGGGGATTCGAACCCCTGTTGCCGGCGTGAAAGGCCGGTGTCCTAGGCCTCTAGACGATGGGGACCCGGATGCCGGCTCCATGTAGCCGCCGGGTCGGCAGAAATCAAGTGAGCCGCCAGTTGAACTGCCAGTCATCGGCTCTTCATAGAGGCGTCATGGCGGGGCAACAAAGCACGGCCAGATTGCGGGCGTCCATTCGTTCGCCGCGGCCCCGTCTTCCCCAACTTCACACAAAGGCGGGGCCCTTCGCTTTTCAGGCCGTGGCACGCCGATCCCGGTGGACAAACCACCCCCGCCAGCCTAGACCGGCCCTGATGTCTGCCGCCAACCGCCGCCGCCTGCTGATCATCTCGAACCCGGCCGCCCGCAACGGCAAGGGGCATCGCCTCAACCGGTTGCTCGATGCACTGCGGGAACAGGGGACTACCGTCGACCATCAGCCGACCAGCGGGCCTGGTGATGCGCGGCGTATTGCCGCCGAGGCGCCGCTGGACGCGGTCGACGCCGTGATCAGCGCCGGCGGCGACGGCACGTTGAACGAAGTCGTCAACGGCCTGGTCGAACGGGACGATACGCCGCCACCGGTCGGCCTGCTGCCCCTCGGCACGGCCAATGTCGTCGCCCGGGAATGCGGCCTGCCCCTCGATGACCCGGCAGCTCTGGCCCGCATCATCGCCACCGCGCCGGCGACCCCGGTCTATGTCGGCTCGGCTAACGGCCACGCCTTCTTGCAGATGGCCGGCGTCGGTTTCGACGCAAGGGTGGTCGAGAATGTGAATCTGGGGCTCAAGCGGCGCGTCGGCCCGCTGGCCTACGTTGTCCAGAGCCTCGCCGAGGCGTTCCGGCACCGGCCCACGACTTATCGCGTCGATGTCGACGGCCAGACCTTTGAGGCGGCGTCGGTCGTCGTCGCCAACGGCCGGCATTATGGCGGTCCCTATGTCTGCGCGCGCGAGGCGCGCCTGACCAAGCCCACCCTGTTCGCCTGCCTGCTGGCTGGCAATCGCCGGTGGGATGTCATCCGCTACGGCTGGGGCCTGCTGTCCGGGCGCCTGCCCAAGTTCCATGACGTGAAGATCGTCGAGGGCCGGCAGTTCACCGTGGAGAGCCGCCAGGCCGAGGAAAGCCACGGCCCGGTCCAGGCCGACGGCGAGATTCTGGCGCGTCTGCCGCTCCGGGTCAGCCTGCTGGACCGCACCCTGCCGGTGCTCGCCGCCCCGGCCTAAGGCCACACCCGCCCGAAGGCTATACGTCCGACGCACCGGCCGGCCGCCGCCGGTTGCAGCTAGGCTCGGCCCATGCAAATCGAGAGCCGTATCGAAATCCCCTGCCCCTATTGTGGCAGCCGGCAGCGCCGCGTGGTCCGCTGGGTCCGGGCATTTGAGAGCTTTGTCTGCGGCAGTTGTGGCCGCCAGGTCAATCTGCAGCGCGACGAGAACGACTAGCCGAACGCGTAACGGCCCGTCAGCCGAAACGGCGCGCACCGGTTCGTCTGCTCGAACAGACAGATCGCGTTAACCGCCACCGCGGTATCGGCGGACACATCCGCCAACGGCTGCAGTTTCGTCAGAAACTGGTCCCGTTCCGGCGTGTCCAGGCGGCACGACAGGGTCATGTGAAACCGGAACTCGTCGAAGATGTAGGGATAGCCCCACTGTTCCAGATGACCGCGCTGCCGTGAGCTGAGTGACTCGGGCCGCCGCCGCTCGAGTTCGCTTTCCGTCAGCGGCGCCCGTAATGTGTCGAACGCGCGAACGCAGCGATCCGCCAGATCATGCAGTGCCGGTTCTTCGCGCCCCGGCACCAACGCCATGAAGCCGCTGATGTTGCTGAGACGCAGCGGCGCCATCTCGAACGCGGCGTATTGCCCCGCGAACGTCTGCAATGCCGCGTCAAGGTCGGCCCGTTCCCGGCCCTCGGCTAGCGCAAAGGGCGCCTTCAGTGTCCCGTGGAACCCATAGTGGCGCGGCGACTCCGTAACCTGCCGAATCCGGCTCTGGTCAATGCCCGGGAGCCGCGGCTGCGCCAGTTCGCAATCCCTGACCGGGTCCCGGCCGAGCCAGCGCGTGCCGAAACGCCATAGTTCGGACTCCGGGTCGGGCGCGAAATAAATCGCGTAACGCGCCGTCATCTAGATCGTTTGTTGGCCGTCCCGCCAAACCCGCCGTACCACGGGCACCTCCCCGACTGGCCGAACCCTTACCAGGTCGGCTTGCTTCCCTTGTTTCACTTCACCGCGGTCGTCGATTCCGACCGCATCCGCGACGTTGGCCGATACTTTGGCGATCGCCTGCGGCAGCCCGAGCCCGACCTTGTCATGCAGCACGAAGGCCGCATGCATCAGGCTCTTCGGCGCATAGTCCGAGGACAACCCGTCCAGCAATCCGTCCTCAGCCAGGTCGAGCGCCGACACGTTGCCCGAGTGGGAGCCGCCACGCACCACATTCGGCGCGCCCATGATGATCGCCATGCCGCGGTCGCGTGCCGCCTTTGCGGCTTCGGTCGTCGTCGGGAACTCGGCGATCCGGATGCCATCACCGACCGCTTCGTCGATGTGTTCGGCCGTCGTGTCGTCATGGCTGGCCAGCGGGATGGTCCGCCCGTTCAGCCGCTGCAGCACCTCCTGCCGATGCTTGCTAGCGAACTTCTGCTGTTTCGCCAGCCGCTCGTCGATGAACGACTGCAGTTCTTTTTCGGACCATTTCTCTTTCTGCTGGAAGGTCCGCATTTGACTCAAGTCGCGCCACTGCCGCTGGCCCGGCGTGTGGTCCATCAAGGACACCAACTGCACCAGCGGATCGTGGGTAAAGGGCGAGAAGATCTCCACCATCGCCGGGTCCGCCAGCTCGCACCGCATATGCACGCAATGGTGCGCCCGCAGCAGGTCGTGGCGCTGGGCTTGCCGGATCGATTCGATCGCCAGCCCCAGAATGTGCCGGCGCATGCTGTTTTCTTGAAACTCACCAACCGAGATGGCGTCGAACACCGTGGTGATACCGGCGCCGATAATCTGCATGTCGTGGGCGAGAATTGAGCTGAGCGGCGTCGGCCACATCACCCCCGGCCGCGGCACGATATGCTTTTCGAGATTGTCCGTGTGCATCTCGATCAGGCCGGGGACGATGTAATCCCCGTCCAGGTCCTCGGCCACATGCACATTGCCGGAATCGACCTCGGCGATCCGGCCGTCGACGACCTTTACGCTGCCGTGGATAACCTCGTCACGCGTAACAATCCGCGCATTTGTGAGAACCGTCTCTTTCGTCACGCCGCCGCCTGATAAGTTTCGACCTCAAACAACCGGTCGGCGACCGCCTCCCGCACTTCATCGTCATGAAAGATGCCGACCAGCGCGGCGCCACGGGCTTTCGCCTCGCCGATCAATTCGATCACCGTTTCCCGGTTGCGCGCGTCGAGCGACGCCGTCGGCTCGTCCAGCAGCAGGATCGGGTAGTCGACGACAAAACACCGGGCGATGTTAACCCGCTGCTGCTCACCGCCGGAGAAGGTGGCGGGGGCCAACTGGTGCAGGCTTGCCGGGATGCGCAGCCGTTCCAGCAACGCGACCGCGCGCTCTTTGGCAACCTCGGAGGCGACGCCGGTTTGGATCAACGGATCGGCGACCACGTCGACCGCCGGGATGCGCGGAATGACCCGCAGAAACTGGCTGACATAGCCCATCGTGTGGCGCCGGATGTCCAGCACTTCGCGCGGCGCGGCGGCCAGAATGTCGACTGTTCGGTCCCCATGGCGAATGAGGATCGCCCCGGATTGTGGCCGATAGTTGGCATATATGGACCGCAGCAGGGTCGATTTGCCCGCGCCCGAAGGACCATACAGGGCGACGCATTCGCCCGGCGCCACTGCCAGCGAAAGTTGGTCGAACACCGGTATCGATGTCCCGCCTTGCGTGTGCAGGGTGAAGGTTTTGTGCAGTTCGGTGACTTCGATCATGTGGGTCATGGGACGGTCTTACGGCTGGAGGACGGAGCTGACGAGCAATTGGGTATAGGCGTGTTGCGGATCGTCCAGCACCTGATCCGTCAATCCGCTTTCTACCACTTCACCGCGCCGCATGACCATCAACCGATCCGCCAACAACCGAACCACGGCCAGATCATGCGTAACGACGATTGCCGCAATATGAAGGTCGCGCACCAATCCGCGCAATAAATCCAAAAGGCGGGCCTGGACCGAAACGTCGAGGCCGCCGGTCGGCTCGTCCATGAACACCAGGCGCGGCTTCGACACCAGATTGCGGGCGATCTGCAGGCGCTGCTGCATGCCGCCGGAGAAGGTGGAGGGCGCGTCGTCGATCCGGTCCTGGTCCAACTCGACCCGTTCCAGCCAATCGACGGCCTCGCCGCGGATCTCCCCATAATGCCGGGCGCCGACCGCCATCAGCCGCTCGCCCACATTGCCGCCGGCGCTGATATTCATCCGCAGGCCGTCGCGCGGGTTCTGGTGCACGATGCCCCAGTCGGTCCGCCGCAGCAGCCGCCGCTCCGGTTCCGAGAGCGCGGCAATGTCGGTCAGCCCGCGCATCCGCACGTCATATTCGACTGTCCCGGCGCTCGGCAGCATTTCGCCGGACAGGCAGCGCAGCAACGTCGTCTTGCCCGACCCGGACTCGCCGACCACCCCCAGCACTTCGCCTTGATGCAGTTCGAACGAGACGTTGCGGCAGGCGTGGATCGTGTCGAACCGTTTATCCAGGTTCCGCACGCGCATTAGGGCGGTGGTCATGCGTCAGCCTCTCCCTGGAGCGCCAGTTGATAAGCGGCGATGTCGGCGGCCGCCGCCGGATTGCTGTAACCGGCGGCCTGCCGTTGTTCGCAGTAGTTGCTGTCGGAACAGACGAACATCTTGCGGCCCCGGTCGTCGAGGATCACCTCGTCGAGGAAACTGTCCTCGGCGCCGCACAGGGCGCAGGCCTGGTCCCATTTCTGTACGGAGAAGGGATGGTCGTCGAAGTCGAGGCTCTTAACCGTGGTGTATGGCGGCACCGCGTAGATCCGTTTCTCCCGCCCCGCACCAAAGAGCTGCAACGCCGGGAAGGAGTCCATTTTCGGATTATCGAACTTCGGTATCGGTGTCGGCGACATCACGTAGCGGCCGTTCACCAGCACCGGATAGCTGTAGGAGGTCGCGATATGGCCGAAGCGGGCGATGTCCTCGTACAGCTTGACATGCATAAGCCCGTATTCGGCATAGCCGTGGATCTTGCGGCACTCGGTCTCCCGCGGTTCAAGCTGCCGCAACGGTTCGGGCTGCGGCACCTGGTAGACCAGGATCTGACCTTCTTTCATCGCGGTTTCGGGCACCCGGTGCCGGGTCTGGATGATCGTCGCGTCTTCCGTTTCCTCGGTCGTCGCGACGTCGGCGGTCCTTTGGAAGAAGTGCCGGATGCTAACGGCATTGGTGGTGTCGTCGGCGCCCTGGTCGATCACCTTCAGCACATCATCCGGCCCGATGATGCTGGCGGTCACCTGGATGCCGCCGGTCCCCCAACCGTAGGCGAGGGGCATTTCACGGCTGCCAAACGGCACTTGATAACCGGGGATCGCCACCGCCTTCAGCAAACAACGGCGGATCATCCGCTTCGTTTGCTCGTCGAGATAGGCGAAGTTGTAGCCGCTCTCCGTGCCGCCGTTATGGTTCGTCGCAACCGTCATTCCGCGGCCTCGGCCTGAATGTTGTCGTTCTGAGCATCGTCGTTGTGGCCAAAGCGCCCGGCATGCTCGGCGCGCAGTTGGCGGATGAGCTGCAGCTCGGACTGGAAGTCGACATAGTGCGGCAGCTTCAAATGCTGCACGAAGCCCGACGCTTCGACATTGTCGCTGTGATACAGCACGAATTCCTCGTCCTGCGCCGGGTATTGCGGCAGCTCGCCGAGTTCGCGCCAGCGCAGCGCGCGGTCGACCAGCGCCATCGCCATCGCCTTGCGCTCATTGTGGCCGAAAGTCAGGCCATAGCCGCGGGTAAACACCGGCGCCATTTCCGCCGACCCCTGGAACTGATTGATCATCTGACACTCGGTCACTTCGATCTCGCCGATCTCGATGGCGAAGCCAAGCTCCTCCGGCACGATCGACACGGTGACGGTCCCCCGGCGGATCTCACCGGCAAACGGGTGATTGCCGCCGAAGCCCCGCTGCGTCGAATAGCCGAGCGCCAGCAGGAAGCCCTCATCGCCCCGCGCCAGATTCTGCAGCCGTTCGTCACGTGCGGCAGGGAAGGCGAGGGGTTGGCGGGTCAGGTCGCGGGACGGGTCGCGCTCCGGATCCTCTTCGTCGGTCTCGATCAGGCCCTCGTAGTTCAGGATGTCGGTGACCCGTGGCATCTCGCCGTCAACGCCGGCCGCGTCGGCTTCGACCTCATGCGCCGGCCGGCCCTCGGCGAGCGCCATGTCGAGCAGCCGATGCGTGTAGTCGAAGGTGGGGCCCAGCAACTGGCCGCCGGGCAGGTCTTTGTAAGCGGCGGAAATCCGGCGTTTGATATCGATCCGCGCGGTATCGATCGGCTGCGAGGTGGCGAAGCGGGCCAGGGTGGTGCGGTAGGCGCGCACCAGGAAGATAGCCTCGACCAGATCGCCTTGCGACTGCTTGACGGCAAGCGCCGCCAGGTCCGGGTCGTACAGCGAACCTTCCGCCATCACCCGAGCCACCGCCAGCGAAAGCTGCTCGCGGATCTGGTCGACCTCGACCTCGTCGATGTTCGGGTCGCCGCGCCGCTGCTCGTCGAGCAGTTTGTGCGCGTTGGCGATGGCTTTTTCACCACCCTTGACGGCAACGTACATCTACACCTCTACCTTGATGCTGCGCGGCAGGCACATGACGCGATTCCCGGATGTGAAGATCAGATCGATCCCGGTCGGGAAGCAGCCATGATTGACGTCCCAGTCCGGCCAGAACCAATCGGGCAAACCATCGATGGCGACGCTGGCACTGTCTTTGATGCCCGGCCCCGTCAGCCGGATCGGCCCTTCGTCCGCCAGTCCGCCCGTCTGGATGACAAGTGTCGCCGACGTGTCGGGGTACTGATCCGAACCGATCGAGAATTCGCCGAGCCGTGGCATGTACCGCGGCGCGGTGACCAACCCAAACGCGGCGGTCTGCGTGTCCTCGACCAGCGGGCAGCCACAGTGAAACCGCAAATAGGTCTCCGCCTCCACCCCGCGCAACGCCGGGTCGAGCCACAGCGGCGTCTCATAATCGAACAGCGTCAGCGCAACAGCAGTCGAGGCCACATCCAACCCGGCCGGAGCACTCGCGGCATCGGGGACCGCGGCGATTCGGCCGGACTGCGCCATCGCATCCAAAACCAGCCGGAACACGCTTTGCGCGGAAAACACCGGATCGGCAAATCCCGCACCGACATTCTGCAGCGCCGTCATGCTTTCGGATCCTCGCCGCGCACCATGGTGAAGAAGTCGACCTGTGTCGCTTTCACCTTGCGGCTCGCGGCCGCGCGGCGGCGTTCGTGCAGGCCGGCCAACCGTTCCACCACATCTGTTTGCAGCCGGGCTGACAGTTTCGGACTCTGCAGCAAGGCGTCGAACAACGCCGCCAACTCGGCGTGGCGTTTGCTGCGTCCTTGCACATAGCCGACGCCGGTCTCACCCGAATCGGTTCGCAACGTGCAGCGGGTCACCGTGGCCTCGCCGACATTGAACGGCTGCCCGGTCCCGCCGGCCCGGCCCTGGACCATCACCAAACCGGTCTCGGGTGGCCGAACCCAGTCAAAGGACGGCGTATCGTTGAGCGCCGCAAAGGCGTCTTCGAGGTCGGTGAGGGCGGCCTTGGCCAGGACCCCCATCCAATGCTGACGGTCTTTGTGCGCTTCGGTGGTGGATGCTGATTCTGTGCTGGACATTCGCGCCAAATTGTATAGATGTATATATGAATAGTACGTCGAACTCCCTGGCGTGTAAAGCAGCTTTAAGTGTCCCTTTCGTGACAGAGAGGTTGTGACCATGCGGGTGGCCGGGATGGCCTTGTGGCGGCAGATCGCCACCGAACTCGAGGATGAAATCCGCGATCGGCGCTTGCTGTCGGGCGCCAAGCTGCCTACGGAGATGGAGCTCGCGCAGCGATTCGGCGTGAACCGGCATACCGTGCGGCGCGCGGTCGGTGCGCTGGAAGATGCCGGCCTGGTGCGGGCAGAGCGGGGCCGCGGGACCTTTGTCCAGACCGACATGCTGGACTACCGGCTCGACGGCAAGACTCGGTTCAGCGAGAACATTCTCCGCGCCAACCGCCAGCCCTCCGGCGACGTGCTGCGCGCGGAGAAAGTCCCGGCACGTGGCACGGCGGCGAAGGAACTCGGCGTGCGCGCGGGCACGCCGGTTTACGTCATCGAGACACTGCGCGGCGCCGACGAAACGCCGATCGGCGTCGGCAAGACATACTTTCCCGCCCGCCTGTTCCCGGCCATGCCGGAACGGTTCCGGGAACATGACTCCATCACGCGGGTGCTGGAGAGCTATGGCATGGAGGACTACCGCCGCAAGCTGACCCGCGTGACGGCCCGCCCGGCCGATGCCTTTGAACAGAAACACCTGCGCCTGTCCCGCCATCAGCCGGTGTTGGTGGCGGAGGCGGTCGACAGCGATCCCGACGGCAAACCAATCTCATACGGCATCGCCCGCTTCGCCGCCGACCGTATTCAATTTGTCATAGAGCCGTGACAGCATTGCCGATTGAGGGGAAGGCCGGAGGGGCAATGTCCGAAATCGTCAACGAAATCGAAGCAGTGTTTGAAACACACGGCACGGCCAAATACAGCGAGGCCGTTTCCCAACTGGAGCACGCCTTGCAGTGCGCGACGCTGGCGGAACAGGAGAACGGCCGGCCGGCGCTGATCGCCGCTGCCTTGCTGCACGACATCGGCCACATGCTGCACAAGTTTGGGAAGAACCCGGCGGCACGCGGCATCGATGACCGGCACGAGGATATCGGGGCAGGCTGGCTGAACCGCCATTTCGGCAGCGAGGTCAGTGAGCCGGTGCGTCTTCACGTCGACGCCAAACGCTATCTTTGCGCCGTTTCGCCCGACTACCACGACATCCTCTCGCCCGCATCGGTGCGCAGTCTGGAACTGCAGGGCGGCCCGTTGACGAGTGACGAGGTTCGCGACTTCGAACGCGGCGGCTATGCGAACGACGCCGTCGCGCTGCGCCGCTGGGATGACCGGGCCAAGGTCCGCGACCTGGAAACGCCCGGATTCGCCCACTTTCGGCCCATTCTTGAGGGGCTGGAGCTAGCTCGTTAGGCTCTTTGGCGTCGCGCACGGCGGCGCCAAGCGTATCGGCAATGATCCAACGCATGGGCGGCGCGCGTTTTGCGCGGCGTTGTCCAATGCGTCGAGTGAGCGCCGATGGTTCGGATACTCCTATTCCTTCTTCTCCTTCTCCCGGCCGCTACGGCGGCGGCGTCGGGCCTGGAGCAGCTTCGCGCCGGTATGGCGGCCGCGGCCCAGGGCGACGACCGCAGCGCCGTGCGGCTCTACAGCAAAGCCATCAACGCCGGCGACCTGCTGCCCGAGAAGGCGGCGCTGGCGCACTTCAACCGGGGCAACGCGCTCAGCCGTGGGGGCGCCCATGAATTGGCCCTCGCGGACTTCGACGCAGTGATCCGCCTACAAGCGGACGACCCGGAAGCCCATGACGGCAGGGGCAACGCGCTGGTCCGGCTCGGCCGCTACGAAACCGCCTTGGCGGCATTCGAAACAGCGGTGTCATTGGCGCCCGACAACCCACGGATTCGCTACAACCGCGGCAACGCGTTGGTGCATCTCGGCCGGCAGGAAGAGGCGCTGGTCGACTACGACAAGGCCCTGGGCCTGAGGCCGGATTATGTCGCGGTGCTCTACAATCGCGGCAGCGTCCACAGCGACCTGGGGGAGTTCGATAAGGCCCTGGCAGATCTCAACGAAACGCTGCGGCTGAAGCCCAACCATGGGCCGGCCTATTTCAACCGCGGCCTGATCCATGAGCGGCAGGGCCGCCCGTCCGACGCCCTCGACGACTTCCGCCGGGCCTTCGAACTGCTGCCGGGGCATCCGGTCGTTGCGAAGAAGCTGGCGTCCCTCGGCGAGATTGAGTCCGGCGAACGCGACGAGGAGTAGCCTCAGAGCCGGCGAAACATCACGTAGGCGTCGACCAGCCCTTGCCTTGGATGCCGAAACGCCCCCGGCAGGGTACCGACAACATCGAACCCGAACTTGCGCCACAGCGCGCTCGCCCGCTCATTGGTGCTGACGACGAAGTTGAACTGCATCGCTTCGAATCCGCTGCGCCGGGCTTCGTCCAACGAATGTGCGCACATCGCCCGCCCCACCCCGGCACCTTGCGCATCAGCCGCCGTGGCATAAGCGCAGTTGGCGACATGGCCGCCGCCGCCCCGCTGATTGACGTGCAGATAGTAGGTGCCGACCACCGCGCCGCCGCGTTCGGCCACGAACACCTGGTGCGACGCATCCAGCCAGTAGCCAAGCCCATCCCCGCGATCCCAGCCGGACGGCAGTGTATACGTTTCGCCGGCCCGGATGATTGGTTCGAGGATGCGCCAGACGCCGTCGGTATCGGCGTCGTCAAAGGGCCGGACAAGCAGCTCGGCTGACATTCGGCTACAGCGTTCTGAACCGTTCCAAGTCGGTCAAATCCGGCGTGATGCCATGTCCCGGCGTATCGCCCAGGGTCATCGCACCATTGCCATCAAGCGGCGGAACGTCGGGGAGTTCGCGCAGCGGATTCGGGTTGGCATCGACTTCCAGCAGACCGTCACCGCCCACCGCCGCCAACAAATGAGCTGACGCCATCAGACCGATGGCGCCACCCAGATAATGCGGATAGTAGCTGAGGCCGGCCTGGCGAAAACGTGTCGCCAACGGCCGCACCTTGCTGATCCCGCCCCATTTGATGATATCCGGCTGCAACACCCGGAACGACCCGCCGGAGATGGCGGTCTCAAACGCCGCGTCACTGCGCATGTTCTCGCCGCCGGCCAGGGGCAGGGCACCGTCCGTCGCAACCTTTCGCCAGGCCTCGGCGGGTGCGTCGACCCGCAGCGCTTCCTCCATCCATTCGGGCCGGAAGGCCGCCAGCATCCGGCTCATATGAATGGCGGTGTCCGCGTCCCAGGCTTGATTGGCATCGACGAACAGCCGCGCGTCATCGCCCAGTGCGCGGCGCAACCCGGCCAGTGCCGCGGTATCCACCGTCTCATCAAACCCGACCTTCAACTTGAAAGCCCGATAGCCGACCTCCGCCTTCGCCAAGGCGACTTCTGCATCGCTGGTCGGGCTGAGGCCGCTGGCATACACACCGACGCGATTGTTCGTGCCGCCCAGATAACGGTAGAGCGGCTCACTGGCCCGCCGCGCAAACAGATCCCAAAGGGCGATGTCGATGCCGGCAGTACACTGCGCAAACGGCCCCGGCTCATCGCATTGCAGGCACAACACCTCGAATGCGGCGGTCAGCCGTGCGAACGCCGCTTCCGGGTCAGTCACACTGTGACCGGCAAGCTGCGGCCCGATCACCTCGTTGACCAGCCGACCCCGATGCTCGGCGCCCACAGTTGGCCAATTGCTGAACACTTCGCCCCAACCGGTGACACCGTCAGTGTCCCGCACAGCCACGAACACTGCCGGCCGGTCCGTGAGTTGCCCAAACGAAACCGGCACCGGTTCCGTCAACGGCACGCGAAATACGAACGCCTCGACGCTCTCAATGTTGACTGACGCCATTTGTCGCGGGGTAGACGCGACGCCCGTCTGCGTCAAGGTCGGCCCGTGACATTGCTATCGGACCACCCCATATCAGGCCATGGTCCGAAATATCTCTGCGTCCCTCGGGACGGCACTTGTGTTGGCGGGCTTAAGCGGCTCCGCTATGGCGCAATCCGATCTTCCCCTGCGCGATCCGCCGGCGAACACCTGCAGCGCGGTCGTTCAGCAGGAGATCGACCGGGTCGGTATTCCGCAGACCCGGATCGACCGCATTAACATCAGCCGGCAATCCAGAGACATTCGCGGCAACACCCGGACGACCGGCTTCAACGGTTGGGTGCGGCTGAACGATTGCCCCGGTTCGCTGGTGGTCGACATGGACCGGTCATGCCGGGTGCGGCAGGTCTATGTGCGGGGGATGTGTGACGTGCCGAACGTCAAAACCTTCGACTGACACGGTCACGTAGAAACCCCGCCGTTGAGGACGGGGTTTCAGGGGGCGAGGGATCGTGGCACCTCGCGCTCGTTCACGCGAACGGGCTTTTTCTCCAATCGGGAAGACGTATCTTCAGCTTGTCGGACTACCACGTGCAGTCCGGCGGATTTGTGCTGATGAGGCACCCTCCTATTCGACTGTACGCCAAAAAGCGTGCGCCTCTTTGCATAGACTGTCAACCCGATAACGTAGTGGCAACGGACCAATACTGTGGAGAAAGTCAGCTAGGCTGCAGCCGCACTTGATCCGTTTTGTTGCGCCCGGCGCGCGAACGAACGGAGGATGGATTGCACCAATTCGGTCGTCTCTTCGGGCCCCTGGATCGCCGCAAGCTGTGCATAACCGATCTCCTCACTGCGAACCGGTTGGACCTTATTGTCGAAGCTCAAAACAACGCCGCTTTCGCTCAAAACAGCCTGCGCTTCGACACCCTTGCTGGAGAGATGGACACAGATCTCCGCCAACTCGGAGAATGTCTGACAAATGCGATTGCGGCGGCTGACACGGGCAGCCGACATTCGGTGTTCACGGCAGAAGCGGTAGTGGGTGAGGCGCTTGCAGTTGGGTTCGGCGCATTCACGCGGGGGGGTCACAGGCATGGCAGTCTCCTCCCTGGAGCACAACAATGACGCCCGGAGGGTCAGTATTATTCCATCCTTTGGATAATCGGGACCAAGTTCGTACGAACCGCACGTTTCGGTCATCGGCGACGCAGACCTTCGCAGATCGCCTGATAGGGAGCTTGATACCGACTACATCATTGGTCTAAGCAGCAGAGCGGGAGGTGGGACATGTCCAAGACTCTGGCGCGAGAGATCGTTCAGACATGCCTGGAATCCTGCAAGGCCTACGATCTGCCATCCGACGACTATGTCCGGGTTGTCCGATCGATTACCGAAACGCTCGAGCGGTTTAGAACGACCATCCATGCCGAGGTCGCCGACTATCTGACGGAAGAAGCCAAGGCGATCGAAGTGGGCCTAAAGGGTAAGGAAGGCCAACTCCTGCAAGTCGCGCTAGAAGGAATGGCCAACGCCGTCCGCAAACGAACGGGTGAAGGATAACGCCCGCCAAGCAAACGCATTGGCGATCCTTCTCTTCCGGCGGCCAAGCCGGTTACAATAGCGTCAAGGCCGCTCCGGCCCGCCCAGCCAAGATCTACGGAACCAGCCATGCCAGTCTCCATCGCCGCCATCGGCGCCCAACGGCCCGCCGTCCTTGAAGCCCTGGAACGCGAATTCGACGTGCACAAGATATGGCAGGCGCCCGACCGGTTGGCGGCGTTGGCGCCGATTGCCGATCAGGTCCGGGGCGCCGTCAGCCACGGCATGGCCGGCTTACCGACCGAGGTAATCCAGGCGCTGCCGAACCTCGAGATCTGTTCGATCTTCGGCGTCGGCTTGGAGACGACCGATCTGACGTTGGCGCGGGAACGCGGCATCACCGTGACGATTGCCCCAGTGCTCTACGATGACGTCGCCGACCTGGCGGTCGTGCTTGGCATGTCCGCCTGCCGGCGCATTGTCGAGGCCGACACCTATGTACGGAGCGGCAAATGGGCCAGCGGACGCATGGACTACGGCCGCAAATTCAGCCGCCAGCGCGCCGGGATCGTCGGCCTCGGCCGGATTGGCACGGCGGTCGCAGAGCGGCTCCAAGGCTTCGGCATGGAACTCCAATACTACGACCCAATGCCGAAACCGTCCGTGCCCTACAAAGCGTTCGACAGCCTCGTCGGCCTGGCCGATGCATCCGACATTCTGTTTTTGACCGCCGCCGGAGCCCATGGCGCGGGGCCGATCATCACTGCCGAGGTGATTGACGCGCTGGGACCAAAGGGTGTGTTCGTCAACGTATCCCGCGGCTGGCTGGTCGATGAACCGGCGCTCGTCAGTGCATTGAAAGACGGCCGCCTGGCCGCCGCCGGCCTGGATGTCTTCGCCGACGAACCCAATGTACCGGCGGAACTGCTGGAAATGCCCAACGTTGTTCTCAGCCCGCACATCGCCAGCAACACCGCCGAGACGATGGCCGAGATGGGCAGCTGCGTCGTCGAAAACATCCGGTCGTGGTTCGCCGGTAATGGGGCGATACACCCGGTGACCTAGCCGCAGGGCTCCACTTCACGCACCAACCGTGGCAGAGCGGTTGCGGCCGGTCAGCCAGACCAAAGCGCTGCCGGCCAGCAACAGGAACGGGATCATCGCGTAGTTGACCGCGTTCCAGCCCTCGACCGCCGTACCGCCGGAACAGTTCATCAATCCGCCGGACGCCAGGCTGGCTAGGGTCACGCAACCGAACACCATCATGTCGTTCAATCCCTGGACCCGGCCGCGTTCGTGCGGCCCATGTGCCGATGCCAACAGGCTGGTCGCACCGATGAACCCGAAGTTCCAACCGATCCCCAGCAGAATCAGGGCAATAAAGAAGTTCGTGAGCGTCACGCCGCTGAGCGCAACGATCCCCGCCATACCAAGGATCAGCAGCCCCGCCGTCACAATTCTCACCACCCCGAACCGCACGATCAGGTGACCGGTAAAGAACGATGGGATGAACATCGCCAACACATGGGCGGAAACGATGTCGTTGGCGTTCTCGTTCGACAAGCCGCATCCGACGACCGCCAGCGGGGTAGAGGTCATCACCAGGTTCATTAGCGCGTAGCTGACCATGCCGCAAATGATCGCGACGAGGATCGCCGGCGTCTTCAGCAGTTCCAGTCGCGATCTCGCTTTTCCGACGAATGCCGCCGCCTGGGCTTTACCTTCGTTAGGTAAGTCCAGCAGCACAAACACGAACATGCCAACGAGGTTCAGGGCGACGACGGCGACATAGGTCCCGAAGAACGGGATGATCATCGCGTCCCAGACCAGCTTGTTCAGCTGCGGGCCAATGATCGCCGACAACAACCCGCCGGCCATGACGTAAGAGATCGCCTTCGGCCGGAACTGCTCCGACGCTGCGTCGGCCGCCGCGAACCGGTAGAACCCCTGGGCCGACATGTAGATGCCGGTGAAGTAGGACCCCAGCAGGAAGATCGGAAACGACGCCAGAAACAGCCCATAAGCTGAGATCGCAGCACCGACCGCGCCGCTGACCGCGCCAACAAAGAAGCCGGTCTTGCGGCCCCAACGTTGCATCAGCGGCGAAAGCCACGGCGCCGTTGTCATCGACCCAAACACGATGACCGAAATCGGCAGGGTGGCGAAGCACACATTGCTCGCCAGCATGCCGCCAGCGAGGCCGCCGACCACAAAGATCATCGGCATCTGCGCCCCCAGGATCGCCTGGGCGGCGACCAGCACGAAGACATTCCGCCTGGCGCGCGTATCGTCTAGCTGCGTCGTCAAATCATTCCCTATTGGAGGCGCAACAGCGCCCCGCTGACTGAGGCCGTTGGCTGGGTCTCTTGGCCGAAGGAAGCCCCGCGAACCATCCGTAGTCGCCCAGGCCGGGCGCCGCAAGATCCGTCAAGGCGACGGCGCTGCCCGCGCTAGTCCGCCTTGCGGGCGGCCTCCGCGGCGACCATTCGTTTGAAGTCCTCGTGGTCCGCCTTGCTGTACCCGGGTTTCGAGAAATGGCGATGGTACCGTTCTTCTTTCTCATGAACAGTAAGACAGGCCTCGGCAACCGCCGCCGCTTCGTCGAGCGGCACCCGGGTCACCCCGTCTTCGTCGGCCACCAGCAGGTCGTTCGGCGCGATGCGCAGGCCGGCCACCTCGACCGGGCAATTCATATTGACGATATTGAACGGCCCGTGTCCCGGCGAGCGACCGGTCGCCCACAGCCCGAACCCGCCGACGCTTTGGATGCCGCCAAGATCGCGGATCGACCCGCCGACGATGGCACAGCGGGCCCCCAGGGCACGAAAACGGCGGGCCATCACGTCGCCCACGCAAGCCGCCCGGCCGGCCGGTTCGTCGATATCCTGCAGCACCACCACGCTCGGACCGTCCAGGTCAGCCAGCTCGTCATAGTAGACGTTCCAGTCGAGCGCCTGCTGCGGCGCATGCAACGGCATCATCTGCCCGGTGAACGCGAAACCCACGATGGCGCTATCCTTCCCAGGGATAAAGCAACGTAGCTCCGGCCCGGTGTAATCGACATCTTCCGGCACGAACCCCCGCACCACCACACCGGCATTCTGCGCCGTGGCCGACCCGTATCGGGCCAGCACATCGAGCACCTCCGGATCAATCCCAGGCATACCCATCAGCAGGTCACATCCTTTCCTTCTTGGTCGGCACCGTAACCTCCTATCGTTGCGGGCGCTCCGATGAGCGCCATCCCCTAGCATACCGACCATGCCACCGCCTGCCACCGGCGCCGCCGCTTGACCTGGCGGGCGTGACCCTCCATTCGTGATCTTCCTGAGAGCGGAGGAGGCGCCCAAGTGAAAACCACACCCGTAACCGAGGCCGATATTGCCGGGTCCGTCTGGGCAGTACCGCCCCTCAGTCGCAGCGGCGACGAGCAGCTTTGCGCGACGGAGAATGCCCGGCTCTGCCGGCATATCGAGAACGGCGGCGTCTCGACCCTGCTGTACGGCGGCAACGCCAACATCTACGCGGCGACGGCTACGCTGTTCGAGGCGTTTGTCGAACAGGCGCCGGAGTGGGTCGCGGATGAAAGCTGGCTGATCCCATCGGTCGGACCCGACTGGGGCAAGCTGATGGATCAGGCGCGCTTGCTGTCCCGGGCAAAGTTCCCCACTGCCATGACCCTGCCGGTCACCATGCCCCACGACCATGAGGGGCTCGAACGGGCGATCCGCGACTTTAGCCAGGCCGCCGGAATGCCGGTCATCGTCTATGTCAAGACAGCGGGCTACCTGCCGCCCGATCGGTTCGAAGCGTTGTTCGCCGATGGTGTTGTCGTCGCGATCAAATACGCGGTGGAGGCCGAAGACCCGCGCCGTGACTCATACTTAGAAGGCTTGCTAAATGCGGTGCCCGCCAATCGTATCGTCAGCGGCATCGGCGAGATCGCGGCAATTCCCCATCTCGACGCCTACGCCATCGCCGGTTTCACCGCCGGCGCGGTCTGCATCGCCCCGAAACGATCCATGGCCGTACTCCGCGCCCTGCAGGCCGGTGACGCCGCCGCGGCCGAACGGCTGTGCGAACCGATCCAGCCGTTGGAAAACCTGCGCGCCACCCATGGCCCAATCCCGGTCATGCATGAAGCCGTCACCCAATCCCGCATCGCCGACATGCGGCACATCCTGCCGCCGGTCAGTGGCGTAGCCGACGATGTGCGCGGGCGGATAGCGGCGGCGGTTGAGGCGCTCTTGGCGGCGGAGCGGGAGTTCGAAGAACCCGCGGCCGCATGAGACAGGCTACTTCCGGAACAGCTCCGTCATATCGAACAGCTCGTCCAGCCGGTCATACCGGTCCTGCGTCGCCGGCCAATGCTCTTCTTGTGTCGCGGCAATCAGCGTCTCCACCAGCATCAGCGTTGAGACGTTCGAGTCCCAGGCCGAGGGGATTTCGCCCCAACAATTGAAGGCAAAGTCCGCTGCCCCAGCGATTGGGCTGGCCCATTGGTCGGTAATCAAGATGACCCCCACGCCGCGCTGCGACGCCATCTCCGCCAGCCGCAGCAAGTTGTCTTCATACCGGCGCACGTCGAACATCAGCAGGACATCGCCCTCGGCCATGTCCAGCACATAGTGCGGCCAGGTCGCCGAGGCCGAGGTCATGTGGGTGACCCGCCGCCGCACCGCTTGGAAATGGGTGAAGGCGTAGTCGGCCAGGGCGCGGGTGATGCGCCCGCCCACCACATAGAGCCGAGCCTTCGAGTTGGCGAGCAGCTTGACCGCCGCCTCGAATTGCTCCGGGTCGATATTGGCGAAGGTCTGTTCCAGGTTGTGGTGCACCGCCTGCGCGAAACGGTTCAGCAGATGGGATTCCGGCGCCTCGGCCGTCCATTGCGCCCGCCGCTGCGTGGGCCCCGAGACCTTCGCTTGTAGTTCCTGCAGCAGCGCCGCGTGAAAGCTCGGATACCCCTTGAAGCCCAGCTTCTGCACCATGCGGGCCACCGTCGGGGTGGAGACATCCGCGTTCGCCGCCACCACCGTGATCGAGGCCAGCCCGCCCGCCGGGTAGTTCCCCAGCAAGGAGTTGGCGAACTTGCGCTCCGACTGAGTGAGGTTCGCGTAGTTCTCTCTGATCAGTTGGCGCACCGTGGCGCGCGGTTCGCTCACACCGTGTCCCGTCGTCTGCTTTCATCAGCGCTGAAAAGAATTTGACGCATTCTCCAGCTTGTGGAAAGGTTTTTACAGGGTGGGGAAGTAGCGAAATGTCAGGCGAGAGTTCCGAGGCGGTCGAGATCGTCAACCGAGATGGGGCCGGTGCGGCCCTGATCCTCTGCGAACACGCCTCGAACCACATCCCTGAGCGGTATCACGGCCTCGGTCTTCGCGCCGAGGATCGGGTGAGCCACGCGGCCTGGGACCACGGGGCCCGGGGTACGGCCCTCAACCTGGCGCGCGCCCTGGAAGCGCCGATGATCGCCAGCCGGATCTCTCGGCTCGTCTACGACTGCAACCGCCCGTCCGACGCGCCGTCGGCGATCCCGGTGCAGTCGGAACGCGTCGAAGTATGGGGCAATATGGGGCTGACCGATGCCCAGCGCATAGAACGCGTCGCCTCGGTCTATCGGCCCTTCGCCGACGCCGTGACCGGCTTGATCGAACAGCGCCGTACCGCCAGCCGGCCGACCGTACTGATCACAGTACACAGTTTCACCCCCATCTTCTTCGGCATGCCGCGCGACGCCGAAATCGGCATTTTGCACGACGCTGACGACCGTCTAGCGGATGCGATGTTGGACGCCGCGCCCACAGCACTCCCCCATCGCCAGGTCAGGCGCAACGAACCTTACGGCCCGGATGACGGCGTGACCCACTCGCTGAAGGAACATGGCCTGACACACGGGTTGCTCAACGTCATGGTCGAGGTCCGCAACGACCTCGTCCGCACCGCGGATCAGCAACAGACGATGGCGTCGGAATTGCTCTCCCTGATCCGCCCCGCCATGGACACCGTCGGCATCGCCAAGGCCCAGCATGCCTAGGGCGGTCGTCGCTTTTGTCCGCGCGATCGACGCGCTGAACCGGTTCATCGGCCGGATCGCCATGTATCTGATCTTCGTGCTGGTCGGCGTCTTGATGTGGTCGACGGTGTCGAAGGTGGCGTTCACGCCGTCGCTTTGGACCCTGGAAACCGCCCAGTTCATCATGGTCGCCTACTACGTGCTGGGCGGCCCCTATTCGATCCAGCTCGGCTCGAACGTGCGGATGGATCTGTTCTACAGCGGCTGGTCGCCGAAGACGAAGGCATGGGTCGACGCCTTCACCGTGTTCTTCCTCATGTTCTATCTGGCTGTTCTGTTGCAGGGCGCCATCGGCTCCACGGCCTACTCGCTAGGCTACTTCGGCCTGGAACCCGTCACCTTCTTCTGGGACCTGCTGGTAACGCTGGTTACTCAGGGACCCGCCGCCGCGGGCGAGAAGCTCGGCTTCCTCGAACGCAGTTCCACCGCCTGGCGGCCCCACCTGTGGCCGATCAAGACAGTCCTCTGCATCGGCGTCTTTCTGTTGTTGCTGCAATGCCTGGCGGAGCTATGCCGGGACATCGCGCGCATCCGCGGGGCGGCGCTCTGATGTCTCAGGAGATGATCGCCATCCTGATGTTCTCCGGCATGATGCTCATGCTCATGACCGGACAGCGGGTGTTTGGGGCGATCGGTTTTGTCGGTGCCTTGGCCGGGCTGCTGCTCTGGGGCACCGGCGGGTCGGAGATCCCGTTCTCCGCCGCCATGAAGTTGATGAAATGGTTCCCGCTGCTGACGCTGCCGATGTTCATCTTCATGGGCTACGTCCTGTCGGAGAGCCGCATCGCCGACGATCTCTACAAGATGTTCCACGTTTGGATGGGGCCGGTGCGGGGCGGCCTCGCCATCGGCACCATCGGCCTGATGGTGCTGGTCTCGGCGATGAACGGGCTCAGCGTCGCCGGCATGGCCATCGGCGCCACCATTGCCCTGCCCGAACTGCTGCGCCGCAACTACGACAAGATCATGGTGACCGGCGTCATTCAGGCTGGCTCGAGTCTCGGGATTCTGGTCCCGCCCTCCGTCGTGCTGGTGCTCTACGCAATGATCTCGCGCCAGCCCGTTGGCCAGCTTTGGCTGGCCGGCGCGGTACCCGGCTTGATGATGGCCGCGCTGTTCATTGTGTACATCTACGTCCGCTGCCGCCTGCAGCCCCATCTCGGCCCGCCGCTGCCGCCGGCGGAACGGGATGTGCCGTTGCATGAGAAGCTGCGGCTGCTCCGCGCTGGCCTGCTGCCCCTGGCGATCTTCGCGGCGATGATGGTGCCGTTCGTCAACGGCTGGACGTCGCTGGTCGAAAGCTCGGCCATCGGTGCGATGACGGCGTTCTTTGCCGCCGTGCTGAAGGGCCGGATGACCCGCGAGGTCTTCGAAAACTCCGTCCGTCAGACTCTGGCGATCACCTGCATGTTCATGTGGATCATCCTGGCGGCCCTCGGGTTCGGCGCGATCTTCGACGGGCTGGGCGCGGTGCAGGCCATCGAAAACCTGTTCACTCGGCAACTGGGTCTCTCCCCGTGGATGATCCTCATCCTCATGCAGTTGAGCTTCATCGTCATGGGCACGTTTCTCGACGACACCGCGATGCTGGTGATCGTCGCGCCGCTCTATGTGCCGCTGGTCGGCGCCCTCGGCTTCGATCTGATCTGGTACGGCGTGCTCTACACCATCACCACGCAGATCGCCTATATGACGCCGCCCTTTGGCTACAACCTGTTCCTGATGCGGGCGATGGCGCCACCGGAGATCGGCCTGCGTCACATCTACATCTCGATCATCCCATTTGTCGGGGTAATGGTGATTGCCCTGGCCCTAGTCATGTCCTTTCCGGAGATCGCCCTGTGGCTGCCCGGACGGGTCTACGGCAACTAACGACAAAGAGAGTTCGGACGAACAAGAACTAGAACCCAACAACAAGGAGCGAAGAAAATGACCACCAGAAGAAAATTCCTGAAGACCGCGGGTGTTGCCGCGGCGGCATCGCCGTTGGCGGCCCCGGCGGTACACGCCCAGTCCACCATCACCTGGCGGATGCAGACCTACGCCGGTCCGGCCCTCGCCGAACATGTGATTGTCCCGGCGTTCGAGATGTTCAACAAAATCGCCGGCGACCGCATGCAGATTGAGCTGTTCTTTGCCGATCAGCTCGTGCCGACGGGTGAGCTGTTCCGCGCCCTGCAGCGCGGCACCATCGACGCCGTGCAGTCCGACGACGACTCGATGGCCTCGCCGACGGAAGTGACGGTGTTCGGCGGCTACTTCCCTTTTGCTTCCCGCTACTCCCTGGACGTGCCGGTCCTGTTCAACCAGTACGGCCTGAACGAGATCTGGGACGCCGAATATTCCAAGGTCGGCGTCAAGCACGTCTCAGCCGGTGCCTGGGATCCCTGCCACTTCGCCACCAAGGACCCGATCCGCTCGCTCGAAGATCTGAAGGGCAAGCGCGTCTTCACCTTCCCGACCGCCGGCCGCTTCCTCAGCCAGTTCGGCGTCGTGCCGGTGACCCTGCCGTGGGAAGACATCGAAGTCGCGGTGCAGACGGGCGAGCTTGACGGCGTCGCCTGGTCCGGCATTACCGAGGACTACACGGTCGGTTGGGCCGACGTGACAGACTACTTCCTCACCAACAACATCTCGGGTGCCTGGGCCGGCTCGTTCTTTGCCAACCAGCAGCGTTGGGAAGAACTGCCGGAGGATCTGCAGACTCTGTTCCGCGTCTGCTGCGATCAGTCCCACTATTACCGACAGTGGTGGTACTGGGGCGGCGAGGCCTCGCTGCGCGTCAACGGCACCAAGATGCAGCTTACCTCGATCCCCGACGACGAATGGGCCACGGTGGAAGCCGCGGCGCGGGTCTTCTGGGACGAGATCGCCGCCGAAAGCGAAATCAAGGCGAAGGTCGTCGACATCTTCAAGCAGTACAACGCCGACATGGACAAGGCTGGTCGGCCGTACCGCTACGCCTAAACCTGAAACTCCCTATACTTGCCCCGGCGCTGCACGGCGCCGGGGCCTTCCTTTTACCGACATAGTATCTGCCCATGGCTGCCGCTCTCAGTTTCGAAGACCTCAAATCCCAAGTCTCCGCCGGTGACATCGACACCGTTCTGGTCTGCATCGTCGACATGCAAGGCCGGCTGATGGGCAAGCGCTTCCACGCCAGTCACTTCGTTAACGAGGCATGGGAGGAAACCCACTGCTGCGACTATCTGCTGGCCACGGATATCGAGATGGCGACGCCAGACGGCTACGCCGCGACCTCCTGGCAGTCCGGCTACGGCGACTACATCATGAAGCCGGATCTCGCTACGCTCCGCCCGGTGCCGTGGCTTGAGGGCACCGCCATGGTGCTGTGCGACATCCTCGATCATCACACCCACCAAGACGTCCCCCATTCCCCGCGCGCCATCCTGAAGCGCCAGGTCCAGCGGCTCGCCGACATGGGCTACGACGCCATGACCGCCACCGAACTCGAATTCTTCCTGTTCGAAAAAAGTTTTGACGAGATCCGCAAGGGCGGCTTCCGCGAACTGGAGCCGATCTCCGGCTACAACGAGGACTACCACATCCTCCAGACCACCAAGGAAGAACATGTCATGCGCCCGCTGCGCAACGCGCTGTGGGCGGCGGGCATTCCGGTGGAGAACACCAAGGGCGAAGCCGAGACCGGGCAGGCGGAGCTCAACATCAAATACGCCGGGGCGCTCGACACCGCCGATCACTTCAGCATCGCCAAACACGCCACCAAGGAAGTCGCCTGGCAGCATGGTCACGCGGCGAGCTTTCTCGCTAAATGGCATCACGACAAAGTCGGCTCCGCCACCCATGTGCATCAGTCGCTGTGGCAAAACGGCGCCAACGCCTTCTTCGATCCGGATGACAACCTCGGCATGTCAGCGGTCATGAAGGGTTATTTAGCCGGATTGCTAAAGTATGGCGGCGACTACACCTACTTCCTCGCGCCCTACATCAACAGCTACAAGCGCTTCCAGAAGGGCACCTTCGCGCCGACGCGTTTTGTCTGGTCGGTCGACAACCGCACCGCCGGCATGCGTCTGTGCGGCGAGAGCACCAAGGCCGTGCGCATCGAATGCCGCATCGGCGGCGCCGACCTTAACCCCTACCTCGCCATCGCCGCCATGCTCGCTGCCGGTGCCAAGGGAATCGAAGATGGCCTGACCCTGGAACCGGCCTTCACCGGCGACGCTTACCAGGACGACACCGGCGCCATCGTCACCACCCTGCGCGACGCCCGCGAGGCCTTGCTGAATTCGTCGATGCTGCGCGCGGCCATGGGCGACGATGTCGTCGACCACTACGCCAGGGCGGCGGAGTGGGAGATCGAACAGTTCAACCGCGTCGTCACCGACTACGAAGTCGCCCGCGGCTTCGAACGCGCCTGAGTCAATGACAGCCATGCTGACCTGCATCTCGCCGATCGACGGCTCGGTCTTCGCCGAACGCCCGGCCTTCTCGTTGGAAGAGGCCACCGAGGCAACTGCCCGCGCCCGTGCCGCCCAGCCGGCCTGGGCCGCCCGCCCGCTCCAGGAACGTATCGACTTGGTACGCGCCGGTGTCGCCGCCGTCGGCGCAATGAACGATGAAGTGGTACCGGAACTCGCCCGCATGATGGGCCGCCCCGTGCGCTACGGCGGCGAGTTCAGCGGCTTCGACGAACGCGCCACCCACATGGCCGGCATCGCCGCTGAGGCCCTTGCCGATATCCAGGTGGGTGAGGACGCCACCTTCAAACGCTACATCAAGCGCGTGCCCCACGGCGTGGTGTTCGTCGTCGCTCCCTGGAACTACCCCTACATGACGGCCATCAACACCGTCGCACCGGCGCTCATCGCCGGCAACACGGTGGTCCTCAAGCATGCCACCCAGACCCTACTGGTCGGAGAGCGTCTGGTGCGTGCCTTCCATTCCGCGGGTGTCCCGGCCGACGTGTTTCAGAACGTCTTCCTGCAACACGAGACAACGTCGGCCCTCATCGCCGCGAGTGCGTTCGACTTCGTCAACTTCACCGGCTCGGTCGGCGGCGGCAAAGCCATGGAGCAGGCGGCCGCCGGCACCTTCGCCGGGCTCGGCCTGGAACTCGGCGGCAAGGATCCCGGCTACGTCATGGACGACGCCGATCTCGATGCGGCCGTCGACACGCTGATCGACGGTGCGATGTTCAACTCCGGCCAAAGCTGCTGCGGCATCGAACGCATCTATGTGCACCACAGCCTGTTCGACGCTTTCGTCCACAAGGCCGTAGCCGTCGTCAAAGGCTACACGCTCGGCAACCCGCTGGACCCGGACACCACCCTCGGCCCGATGGCCCACCCGCGCTTCGCCGAAGAGGTGAGGGCGCAGACCGCTGAAGCCGTCGCCGCCGGCGCCACCGCGCACATCGAAACCTTCGCCGAAGATGACGGCGAAGCCTATCTCAGCCCGCAGATCCTCACCAACGTCACCCACGACATGCGCGTGATGCGCGAAGAAAGCTTCGGTCCCGTCGTCGGCATCATGCCCGTACGCAGCGACGACGAAGCCATCGCCCTGATGAACGACAGCGACTTCGGCCTGACCGCCAGCCTGTGGACCCGCGACCCCGAGCGCGCCGCCCGTGTCGGCGACCGTGTCGATACCGGCACCGTGTTCCTCAACCGCGCCGACTATCTCGACCCCGGCCTGTGCTGGACCGGCTGCAAGAACACCGGCCGCGGCGGCGGGCTCTCGGTCATCGGCTATCACAACCTGACGCGGCCAAAGTCCTATCATTTGAAGAAGGTGACCGCGTGACCCCGGTCGGCAACTGGTCCTACCCAACGGCCATCCGCTTCGGTGCCGGCCGCATCAAGGAACTCCCCGAGGCCTGCCAGCAAGCCGGCATCACCCGCCCGCTCCTAGTGACCGACAAGGGTCTCGCCAACCTGCCGATCACCGCGAACACCCGCGACATCCTCGACGCCGCCGGCCTAGGCCGCGCCCTGTTTGCGGAGGTCGATCCTAACCCCAACGAAACCAACCTCGCCGCCGGTATCGCCGCCTTCAAGGCAGGTGGGCATGACGGGGTGATCGCCTTCGGCGGCGGCTCCGGCCTCGACCTCGGCAAGATCACCGCCTTCATGGCCGGCCAAACCAGCCCGGTCTGGAACTTTGAGGATATCGGCGACTGGTGGACCCGCGCCGACCCCGACGCCATCGCTCCGGTCGTCGCCGTGCCGACCACCGCCGGCACCGGGTCGGAAGTCGGCCGCGCCGGTGTGCTGACCAACTCGCAGAGTCACGAGAAGAAGATCATCTTCCATCCGAGGATGCTGCCGGCGGTCGTCATCTGCGATCCCGAACTCACCGTCGGCATGCCGCAAGCCATCACCGCCGGCACCGGCCTCGACGCCTTCGCCCATTGTGTCGAGGCCTTCTCCAGCCCCCTCTACCATCCCTTCAGCCAGGGCATCGCCCTCGAAGGCATGCGCTTGGTGAAAGACTATCTGCCGCGCGCCTTCGCTGAAGGCACCGACATTGAAGCCCGCGGCCATCTGATGAGCGCCGCCGCCATGGGCGCGACGGCGTTTCAGAAGGGCCTCGGTGCAATCCACGCCATGAGCCACCCGGTCGGCGCCCACTTCAACAGCCACCACGGCACCACCAACGCCGTTTGCATGCCGACGGTCCTGGCGTTCAACGCCCCGGCCATCGCCGACCGCTTCGACCAAGTCTCCGCCTACCTGAACATCCCCGGCGGCTTCAAAGGCTTCCAGACCTTTGTGCAAGACCTCAACGACAGCCTCGGCATCCCCCGCGGCCTCGCCGCGCTATCCGGCATAACCGAAGCCGACATCCCCCGCCTCGCCAAAGACGCCGCCAACGACCCCTGCTGCGGCGGCAACCCCGTCCCGCTGACAGAAGCGAAGCTCACGGAACTCTACCGGGCTGCGCTGTAATTGGCGCGGGACCTACCCAGGGTGGGCTGGCGCCTGGTTAACCACAGCGCTAGGCCGCACCGCCGGATCTAGATCGCTGTGTCCGGTTCTGTATTGCGCACAGCCGTGTTAGGTTCCCCCATCCAAGTCAAACCATCACCCTTGGCCGTGCCGCGTTAGCGCGCCGACGTCATGCATGCTGCTCGACGCATGCTCAGTATTGCCGTTCGGTATCTCGCGGCCGGGTACAGCGCAGACACGATAGGAGAGACGGCCCATGTTTGGCGGCGCGGCCTTTGACGAGATCAATGAGGCGAAAGCCAACATGGATCATATCTACAACCAGACCGACCCGAGGATGTACTTCGGCGAGCTCGAAAAGCTCGACTATGCCATCCCCGGCAGGGCAAAGCCGATTTTCCGGCAACTGATCGCCCACTTGCAGCGGCTCCGCAACGATCCGGTCCGCGTACTCGATTTGGGCTGTTCCTACGGCGTCAATGCCGCACTTCTGAAACACGACCTTTCAATGCGGGAGCTCTTTGACCATTGGGGTCAGCAGAAAATGGAGGACGCCACATCGGCCGAGGTTGTCGCCCACGACAGGCGCTTCTTCGCCGACCAGGGCGAACCCGAGGACATCGAAGTCATCGGCATCGACCTGGCGCAGAACGCGATTGCCTACGCCGAGGATGTGGGCCTGCTTGATGAGGGGTTTGCCTTGAACCTCGAGACCGGCCAGCTTCCGGCGACAGCTGAAGAAGAACTGGCGTCGATCGATCTGGTCGCATCGACCGGTTGCGTCGGCTATGTGACCGAAACGAGCTTCGAGCGCCTGCTACCGGCCGTGACCCAGGGACGGTCGCCATGGATCGGCAACTTCGTTCTGCGGATGTTTCCCTTCGACGCTATTGAAGAGACGCTGAATGACTGGGGTTATGTGACCCAAAAACTGGCCGACCAGACCTTCTTTCAGCGCCGCTTCGCATCTGCGGACGAACGGGATCAAATGGTCGAACAACTGAGCGACCAGGGTATCGACCCGACCGGTTTGGAAACCGAAGGCGATCTTCTCGCCGAGTTCTACCTCTCCCGCCCGATCAAGGACACTGCCGAAATACCGATCGAACGCCTATTTCACGCTTGAGTCAGTTCTTTCGGCTCGCACCGAGCACCGCGCGGTATCGCGGGTCGAGGCGGTCGCGCAGCGCATCGCCGACCAGGTTCAACGAAAACGCCGTGAGAATGATCATCGCCCCAGGGAAGAACAGCAGCCACGGCGCCCGCGTAATGTAGATGCGGGATTCCGCCAGCATGTTCCCCCAACTCGGCGTTTCCGGGGGTGCCCCCAACCCCAAAAAGTCGAGTGACGCCGCCCCCAACTGCGCAAACGCGAACACAAAACTCGCCTGCACCAACAGCGGTGAGATCATGTTCGGCAAGATGTGCCGCAACACCGTCTGCAGCGTGCCGACGCCCAGACTCCGCGCCGCCATCACATACGCCTCCGCCTTCAACCGCAGGCATACGCCGTAGGCGATGCGCGCCGTTGTCGTCAGGTAGACCACGCCGATCGCCACGATGGCATTCGCCACGCTCTGGCCCAGGATGACGATCAGGCCGAGCGCCAACAGCAGGGCAGGGAATGCCATCAGCACGTCGACGCCCCGCATAACCACCGCCCCGACGCGCGGAAACATCGCCGACGCCACCCCGGCGGGAACGCCCGTCAGCAGCGCGAAGGACACCACGCCCACGCCGATGATCAACGCCAGACGGCTCCCGTGGATCACCCGGGACAGGGTGTCCCGGCCAAAATGGTCCGTGCCGAACCAGTGCTCGGCGGTCGGCGGGCTCAGTCTCGCCAGGGAGTCGATCGCCAGCGGATCGTAAGGCGCAATCAACGGCGCAAAGATCGCCGCAAAGATCATCACGCCGACGACGATCAGCCCGAACAGCGCAATTCGCCGCGCCAGAAACGGCTCCAGTAAAGTCTTCAGCCGTGCCGTCATTCCAGTTCGACTCGCGCATCGAGCCACCGGTAGGTCAGGTCGACCAGCAGATTGATCACCAGATAGAGCGCGACCGTTATCAGGATGACGCCCTGGATCACCGGGAAGTCCCGCCGCAGGATCGACTGCACGACCAGCCGGCCGATCCCCGGCAGCGCAAACACCGTCTCCGTGACTACGGCTTCCGAAATCAGCGCGGCAAAGGTGAACCCGAAGGCCGAAATCACCGTCAGCACGGCGTTGCGGAAGATGTGATGCACAACGATCCGCCAGCCCGGCAGCCCCTTGGCACGGGCCGTCCGCACAAAGTCCTCCCGCGCCACATCCAGCATGCTAGCCCGCGTCAGCCGCAGGATCAGCGCCGCGTTCGGCGCCGCCAGCGCAATGCTCGGCAGCAGCAGGTGGCGCAGGTTCGCCAGCCCACCGTCCTCGAAGATCGATGGATAGCCGGAGCTCGGCAGCCATCCCAACCACGCGGCGAACACCAGGATCAAATAAAGGCCGACCCAGAACGTCGGGATAGAGGCCAGCAACATCGCCGTGCCTGACAGGCCTTGATCGAGCCAGGACCCGTGCCGCACCGCCGACACCATACCAATCGGCACGCCTAGCAGAATGACCCAGACGGCGGTGATGCTGGCCAGCAGAATGCTGGTCTCCGCACCGTCCGCGATGACCTCCAGCACCGGCGCCTGGAAGAAGATCGATTGGCCGAAATCGCCGGCCAACACATTCGTCAGCCACGTCACGTACTGCACGTAGATCGGCCGGTCCAGGCCCATCTTCGCCCGCAACGCTTCAGCCTGCTCCGGCGTCGAGCCATCGCCCAGCAACACATAGAGCGGGTCGCCGGGGATTAGATGGATGAAGAAAAAGATGATGACTGAGGCGGCCGCCATGGTCGTGACGGCCGCGCCCAGTCGTTGCATCAGGTAACGCCCCATGGGCGGCCGGCTATGCGGCTATTTGGAGACGCCCCAGAAATGCGGCCAGATCACCGTCGAGTCCCCGATGTTTTTCAGGTCGGGGGAGGCGATATGGTACGAATAGACGTCACCGGTTTTGATCGCCGGCACCTGTTCGTAGATCAGTTGCTGTAGATCCGCCCATGCGACCCGCCGCGCCTCGACATCGGCGGTACCCGTCAGCGCGGCCTTGATCTCCTGGCTCTCGGCGGTCGTCCACCAACCGGGATAGCTGTCGTTCAGCACCGTGATCAGCACCGGGTCGGGCACCGTGCCATGATGCGTGAAGAACATATCCCACTCGCCTTCCTCGCCACGCTTCTTTAGCAGCGTCGCCCAGTCGACGACGATCAGCTGCACATTGATGCCGGCTTCGGCGAGCTGCCGCGTGAAGACGGTCGCCTGGTCATAGTGGAACTGGTAGTTGGTCGAGACCAGCAGCTTGATCGGCGTGCCGTCATACCCGGCTTCTTCCGCCATCTGCTTGGCCTTTTCCGGATTGCCTTCGCTGAACGCCGAGACACCGGCGTCCGAGTACCAGACGCTGCTCTTCGGATAGAACGACCCGTTCGCATCCCACAGGGACTCCGGCCCGATGGAGATGCGCAACGCTTCTTCCTTGTTCAGCGCGACCTGGATCGCCTGACGCAGTTGCCGGTTCTCTTTCAGGATTCCGGCCTTTGAGTTGAAGAACACCAGCCCGAAGATCGGCGCGCCGTTGCGGTGGATGACGACGTTGCTGTCACCGTCCAGGCTGTCGAACAGATCGCCGGGGATGAACTCGGCATAGTCATAGTCCCCGGCCTGCAAACCGGCGACCCGGGTGCCGACATCGGCCACCGGAATGAACCGAAGCGCGTCCAGTTCCGCGACGCGTGCACCGGCATAGCCGTCGGTCGCCGCATCCACCGCGGCATAATCGTCGAAGCGGACCAGCTCAACATAACGGTTCGGCCGCCACTCGTTGAACTTGTAGGGACCGGTGCCGATATACTGCTCGACCGCCAGCGGTTCGGCCCCGGCTGCGCCAACTGCCGACGCCGGATAGATCACCGGCCCGCCGTTCGGGAACGCCAGCAGGTTTTTCCACGCGCCGTTCGGCTCCGGCAGGGTCAGCGTCACTTCGTGACTGCCGGTCGCCTCGACCATTGCCCCTTCTTTGAACAGCAACTTACCGCGCGACCCGTGCTCGGCCCAGCGCTGCAGCGACGCCACCACATCTTCGGCGGTCATCTCTTGGCCATTGTGGAACGGCACGCCGGTCCGCAGCGAGATCACCAGCGTCCGGCCGTCGTCCTCGACCTGTTCGCTGGCGGCCAGCAATGGTTGCGGCTCGTAGGATGAATCGAACGCGTACAGTGTTTCGAACATGTGTTGTGAGATGGTCGACGCAATCGACGCCGTGCCCACCTGCACGTCCAGGCTGGGCGGCTCGCCGATGGTTGCGTAGTTCAGCGTACCTTCCGCCGCCGCCTGCGCCGAAACGCCCGCCACGGCCACCGCCGCGACGAAGCCACGGCGAATCCACGATCTGAAATCGTTCATTCTCTCTCCCCATTTGTCCGTTTTTGGTCTCTGGAACCCGATATCGTTCGGGCCGGAACCGCGAATCATACAGGGCCAAGGTGCGTTGTCCAACAACACCACCCGGCCAACCGCCCATGCCGCAAGGCGTCCTACGCACGCGGTGCAGTGCGGTTCGTCCGAATGCGGTAGACGTTGACGGCGTGTCGGCAGCGGAACTGCGCGGCACATCACGTGCGAGATGCGCGACCATCTTGCCGCCACGCTCGCCGTGCCATCAACGGGGCGGTGACAGCCGCAAGGAGATCGGCGACAAAGCCATTCAGGCGAAACGTCTCAGGATCGGAACCGATGAATATCTCCCGCAGCGGCTCGTTTGAGTTGGACATGACCCCGGCGGAAGCCCTTCCACTCTTCACGGCGGAAGGCGAGAGGTTGTGGGTCCCCAACTGGGATCCGGTCGTGTTGAGCGGCGACGGCTATGGGAAGGGCACCGTATTCGTCACGACCAACCATGGTGTCAAAACCCATTGGCTCGTCATGGACTACGATACGGAGGCGTTACACGCTCTGTATGTTCGGGTGACCCCGGACGTCACCGCCGGCACCGTCGACGTATCGATCGCACCGCGCGCACCAGGCGGCTCGATTGTTACTGTTGCTTACCAGCTCACCGCTCTGGGTCCGGCTGGCGAAGAAACACTACGGGCATCGTTCAGCGAGTCCAATTACGCTCAGATGATGCAAGAGTGGCAGGCTCTGATCGAGCAGAACCGAGACCGGATTCGCGGTCATTTCTCGCGGTGATCGGGTGTCTGCGGCTCGGGTTCTGGTGCATCACAACATCAGCGCGGAATCGCTGCTCCCATGGAATCAGTGGGGACAGCTGCTGCGGAGCAGGGTTTCCGCAACATCGTCATTGTGAGCGGGGACGACCCGTACGCTTACTGGGGTACGGAAAGATCTCAGAACCGCATGTTCGAACCGCGGTCTGAGGTCGTGTGCGAATGAACCGCGCCAGCTACGCACCGGCGAAGCGGCCAAACGTCAGCACCAGTCGCGCCGCATCCTCTATCCCGATCGGCTGATAAATGGGGACACCGTCCACTGGACCGTTCTCACAGGCGCCGAGGCTCAAAGCGACCAGAACCAGAAGCCACATCGCGTAACGCATAGACCACATCCCTGTTGTGTGAAACTGAATCACACCCGCGGCGGGATGTCATTGCTGCACCTCAATCGCCGTCCAGGGTTCTGTCGTCCCGGGGTCTCCGAGGTCGGCGGCAAGCCAAAGACACCGGCAAAAAACCTGCCGCGCCGCCTCGGGGTGAGCCAAACGTGAGAAAACAGCACCACCCCGGGACACGGAGTCGCAGCACGGGTTTTGCGTGTCGCTTGCTATGGCTAAACTCCTGCACATCGCTTCCATAACCTCCAGAAACGCGGACCGAGCATGAACTCCACCACGGCGTCCTTGGATAAGGTCAAATCCCATCTGCAGGCCGACTGCTTCAACAAGCTCTACATCGGCGGCCGTTTCGTCGACCCCAAGGCGCGCGAGACCTTCCCGACCTATTACCCGGCCACTGGGGAGCTCTTGCATGAGTTTCCGCGCGGCACCGCCGCCGATGTCGAAGCGGCGATTGCCGCTGCCGAGGCCGCCTGGGCCGAAGGCACCTGGGCCGGCATGGCGGCGGCCGAGCGCGCCGAGATCGTCGCCCGCATGGCCCAGGGCATCGAGGACAACAACGAGATGCTGGCCGAGATCGAGGCCGCCGACGTCGGCAAGCCGTTCCGCCAAGCCTCCATGACCCTGCACGGCGCCGCCGCGGAGGGCAAATACTGGTGCTCCCTCGGCGCCGTGTTGGATGCGGAGCAAGACGTGCCGGTCAGCGCCAGCGGCGGCAAGGGCGGGACCCCGCCGGCCGGTTGGGATGTGGTCTACCGCCGCGACCCGATCGGTATCGTCGGCCTGATCTCCGCCTGGAACTACCCGATGAACGTCGCCTTTCGGAAGGTCGCGCCGGCCTTGGTCGCCGGCAACTGCGCCATCCTCAAGCCGTCGGAGATTGCCGGCCTCTCCTGCATGTTCATTGCCAAGCTCGCGCAGGACGCGGGCATCCCCGCCGGCGTTTTCAGCGTCGTCACCGGCGACCGCGACGCCGGCGCCGCTCTCGCGTCGTCCCCGGCTGTGTCGATGATCTCCTTCACCGGCAGTTCGTTCACCGGCAGCAAGATCATGGAAGCCTGCGCCCCGAAGCTCTCGCAGTGCGCGCTGGAACTGGGCGGCAAGTCGGCCCTGGTGATTTTCGACGATACCGATCTCGATCGCGCCGTCGAGACCACCATGAAGGGCTTCCTCACCAACGGCGGGCAGATCTGCACCGCCCACACCCGTCTGGTCGTGCACAAGGATCTGGAGGGGCCGCTGCTCGACCGGCTGAAGCAGGAACTCAAGAAGCTGCCGTACAGCGAAGACCCGATCTCGGAGAAGGACCGTGGCGATCGGGCCTGGGAAAAAGGCATGACCGACGTGGTCCAGCCGGTCGTCTGTGAATCCCAGCACCAGAAGATCCTCGCCTTCCTCGAAGCCGCCAAGGCCGCGGGTGTCGAGGTTGTCACCGGCGGCGGCGCGCCCGATGCGGCGGCGGTCGGCCACGAAGGCGGGTACTACGTTCAGCCGACCGTGCTGACCAACGTCGCCCGCGATGCCGATGTTTGGCAGAAGGAGGTCTTCGGGCCGGTGCTCTCGGTGCGTTCCTTCGAGACCGAGCAGGAAGCGGTGTTGGAGGCGAACTCGACGCCCTTCGGCCTCGCCTCAACGGTGATGTCCGCCGACCCGGTGAAGGCCCGCCGGGTTGCCAACCGCATTCGCGCCGGCGCGGTTTACGCCACATCGACCGGCGAAGGCTTGCTGGCAGAACATCCGGCCGTGTCTCGCGGTGGCTTCGGCTGTTCCGGCATCGGCCGAGAGCTCGGCATCGGCGGCCTCCACGAGTACACCGAACTGAAAAGCGTCAACTACACGGGGTTTTCGCTAGACGAAGCGAAAGAGCGCATCGCGAGCTGAGGGCAAACGAACTCCAGGCTTCCGCATCCCATCTCGCTTGGCCTTCGCTAGCGTTTGCGTGGCATGACATCGAAAGAGCTGCTGGCCCATATCGACCGGCTGCGGCGGGATCGCGGACTCTTGACTCCAGCAGAACTCGCGGCGCTTTGCGATCGCGACAATGTCGTCCTGGATCCATTCTCGGTGCTCGTTTCGCGGAACGCGCGGTTCGGTTCGGGCAATCTTCTTGAACCCGCCGTCGCGATTGTCGGTTCCGGCGGTGAAATAGAGATCGGTGATGGCAACACGTTCTTCACCGGCGCTCGGATTGATGCGTCCGCGGGTGGAATCAAGATCGGCGACGGCAACCGACTGGGTGAAGGTGGCCTGACCCTTCGCGTTTCGAGTGCAGCGACCGAACTGATAGTCGGCGATGGCGGCCGGTACCAAGGCGGTGCAACCGTGCAGGGGCCGGCCGATCTTGGATCGGGGAGCCAGATTCTCGGCAATATCCTGGCCCAGGGTGTGACGCTTGCCGCCGGTGGCAGTTTTCTTGAGCCCAATCCGGACAAGCGCGGGGCGGTGCTGAAGGGATTTGGTGTCGCCCGCGGGATCAGTCTGGGGCAGGGACGTGTTATCGCCGGCAGCGGGACCTTCAGCGAGGCTGACGCGGTTTGGCAGAGTTCCAACCATCCCCCGGGCGCACCCTTCGGTCGGGCTTAAGGCGGAATTTCGCCCTGACCGACCGTCGGCGAGCAAGCTCACGCGGAACGGCCATTTCCCTGGGAGTGGGCGGAAATCTAGTCCCGCACCAGCGTCACACCGCGTTGACCGAGCACGATGGACACTTCGTTGCCCGCAGCCCAAACCGGGCTCATCCGCGGATCGATCACGAACAGCTCGCCGAGTTCCGTGTCAATCGTGTATTCAAGGTGGCTGCCAAGGTAGGTTGCTCGGCTGACGCGGCCCCTGAATCCGGCCTCCGCCGAATCCGAATTCGCCAGTTGAATCGCTTCTGGTCGAATGGCCAGCGCTGCCTTACCCGGCGGCAGGTCACGGTGGTGGAGGCGTAGCTCCAGGTCCGCCACGCGGACCACCCCATGATCCCCCTCGATAGCGACGATTTCACCCTCGACTAAATTGGCATCGCCAACGAAGTCGGCGACAAACCGGTCGACGGGCTCTTCATACAGCGCCCGCGGCGGACCTTCCTGCGCGATCTCTGCCTCGCGCATCACGATGATCTGGTCGGAGACGGCAAGTGCCTCCTCCTGGTCATGCGTGACATACACGGACGTCAGGTTCAGTTTCTGTTGCAGCTCACGGATGTCCTCGCGCACGCGGCGGCGTAGTTTTGCATCCAGGTTTGACAGCGGCTCGTCGAACAACAGCACTTGTGGCTCGAGCACCAGCGCCCGCGCCACCGCGACCCGTTGCTGCTGGCCGCCGGAAAGCTCGCTTGGCAGCCGCGTGCCAAATCCGCCCAATCCGACCTGCGCCAATCCTTCTTCGGCCTGGCCATGGGCTTGCCGCTTGGCCATGCCACCGACCACCAGGCCGTAAGCCACGTTCTCCAGCACCGTCATGTGCGGGAACAGGGCATAAGACTGGAACACCATGCTGACGTCCCGGTCGGTCGCCGGTAACGAAGAGACATCCTCACCGCCGATCAGAATGCGCCCGCCGGTGGGCATTTCAAGGCCGGCGATCAGCCGCAGGGTCGTTGTCTTGCCGCACCCGCTGGGTCCGAGCAAGGTGACAAGCTTGCCGGTTTCGATCTCGAACGACACGTCGCGCACGGCAACGACCGAGCCAAATGCCTTTGTTACGCCTTGGAAGACGACCGACGCAGTCATCTGGCCATCCCTCCCATCGTCTGTTGCGCCGGTGCGCCCGTCGGCTCCGCCCGTCGGTGAATCTGCCGTTGGCCGACCGTAATCTGCACCAGCACGATTGCCAGCAGCATGACGACGATCAACACGGACGAATAGGCGATGGCCTGGCCGAAGTCACCGTTTTCCACGCGGCCGATAATGAATGACGTCGCCATGTCGTAGTTGGCGCTAACCAGGAAGATGACGGCGCTCAACGCTGTCATCGCCCGGACAAAACTGAACACCAGCGCGGCAATGATCGCCGGTTTGAGCAACGGCAGTATGACCCGGCGTACGGTCGTAAAGCTGTTGGCGCCCAGTGTCAGCGACGCCTCGTCGAGACTTCGGTCGAGTTGGCTCATCGCGGCAACGCCGGCGCGCACGCCGACCGGCATATTTCTGAAGACAAAACTGATGATCAGAATGATGCCCGTGCCCGTAATCTCGATCGGCGGCACATTGAATGCCAAAATATAGCTGACGCCGATCACCGTCCCCGGGATCGCAAAGCTCAGCATCGTCCCGAACTCGAACACGCCTTTACCGACGAACCGCTGCCTGACCAGAACGTACGCCGTCAGCAGTCCGACGACCGCCGTCAACGGCGCCGAGACCAGCGCGATCCAGATCGTCGTGAAGAACGAGTTCCAGGCCAGACCGCTGAACACCAGCCCGAAGTCGCCCCGCGTGATGCCAAACGCGTCGATATAATGCCGTAGGGTGAGTGTGTTGTTACGGCCCAACAACTCGACGAAGCCGCCGAAGAGAATGATCACGTAGATGACGGCCGTCAGCGCCGCCCACGGCAGCGCGACCGAATACACGAGCGATTTCAACTGAACCGGGATCTGTGAGCGGACGCCCGAATCGCCTTTGCCGGTAACGGTGGCGTAGGACTTACGGCCCAGCCAGACGCGCTGCGCCAGGAACGCCGACAACGTGAATATCAACAGCACGATCGCCAAGACCGCCGCGCGCCCCTGGTCGTTCTGAGCACCCACAATCGCAAAGAAAATCTCGGTCGACAGCACGTCGTAGTTGCCGCCGAGGACCAGCGGATTACCGAAGTCGGCGAGGCTTTCGATGAACCCCAACAAGAAGGCATTGGCGACGCCGGGCCGCATCAACGGAAACGAAACCGAGGTAAAGGTGCGCCAATCGCTCGCCCGCAGCGTTTGCGACGCTTCTTCCATCGACGGGCTGACCCCCTCGACCACACCGATCAGTACCAGGAAGGCGATCGGCGTAAAGGCCAGGGTTTGCGCGAACCAGATGCCGGGCAGCCCGAAGATCCAGCGGCTCGGCCGGATTTCGAAAACGGTCCACAGTAGTTGCGACACGATACCGGAACGGCCGAACAGCAGGATGACCGCCAGCCCGATAACAAAGGGCGGCGTGATGATCGGCAGCACCGTCAGCACCCGCAGCGCCTTCTTCGCGCGGAAGTTCGTCCGCGTGGCGATCAGTGCGAATGCCAGACCCAGGGTCGTCGAGCTGAACCCGGTGAGCACGCCCAATAGCAAGGTGTTCCACGCCACGCCGCAACGGGCGCCGCTGGGCAGGCAACCCACACCCCAAATCCGCGCGTCGAAGAACTTTTCGGAGAACACCGACAGCGAATAGACGCCGTCGTTATCCTGCAGGGCACTGACCAGGATGCGAAACACCGGAAAGAAGATGAACACCGCCACCGCCGCGACGATCAGGCCGATCGAGCCGACGACGAACGCGTCGCCGTTAATCGCGCCGCGCGTGGCGATGCCTGTCGTCAACAGGAAAAGAAAAGCCCCCAGCGCCAGCAGCGCGCCGTAACCCATGCCGGACTGGCGCAATTCCGTCGGGCCGAACAGTGCTTCGAGGCCCGGGAACTCCCAGCCATCGATGCCGACGGCAAAGCCCTGGCCGAAGATGAAGGCAAAACCCAACCCGCCGGCCAACACCAGGACGCGGCCGAACAGCGGGTCGGATTTGGGCCGGGAAACGACGGTAAGCGGAATAAGCAGGAGCAGCAGGACCGGCAACAGCCAGGTCCTGCCGTGGAATAGGGCCTGGAACAGACCCGATCCCGCCTCTGCCGAGAACGGGGCGCCGTTGAGGAGCCAAGCAAAGCTCCAAAAGCCGTCGTCGGCCGCGTACCACGGCAGCAACGTGAAGCCGGCTATCCCCAGCAGAATCCAGGGATAGGCCGACCTGTTCAACGGCACCCCCCTTTGCGTACTAGCGGCTAGCGCGGCAATGCGCCGACCTCGTCATCCCAGCGCTTCAACAACCGTTGCCGGGTCGCCGAGGAGCCGTACTCCTTGAAGTCGTATTCGATCAGTTTGATCTCTTCCAACTTCGGGGCTTGCGGTGGTGGTGCCGCGCCGGCATTCGACGGGACTTGGTAGGCTGCGGCGTTTGCTGCCAGCGCCTGAATGTCCGCCTCCAGTGCAAAATCGTAGAATGCCCGCGCCGACTCGGGGTTCGGCCCGTCCTTGATAATGCTCATCGAGCCGATTTCGAACCCGGTGCCTTCGCACGGAGAAACGATTTCGATCGGGAAGCCGGCGACCTTCTGCGTGACCATGTCGTGCTGGAAGGTGATGGCGATTGCCGTTTCGCCCCGCGCGGCATTCTTAATCGGCGCCGACCCTGACTTGGTATATTGGTTCACGTTGACGTGCATCGCCTTCATCAGGTCGAACGCGTCTTCCTCGCCAAACACCTGCACCAGCGTCGCTAGGGTCGTGTAAGAGGTGCCGGACGAGTTCGGGTTGGCGATCTGGATCTCACCGGCATATTCCGGCTTCGTTAGGTCGGCCCAACACTGTGGCGGCTCCAGACCGGCTTGCTCTAACAGTTCACTGTTGTAGCCGATGCCCAGCGCGCCGGCGTAGATGCCCACCGTCCTATTACTGCCAGCCGCCGCCTGGTTTATCGCCCAATCATGCAACTGATCGGCGTTCGGCGACACATACTCTTCCGTCAAACCCTCTTCCGCCGCTTGCAGATGTGGGTCGCCGGTGCCGCCCCACCAAACGTCGCCCTTGGGATTGCGCTCCTCCGCCTTGATTTGGGCGAAGGTCTCGCCGGAACTCTTCCGTGTCATCGCGACTTTGATGCCGGTGGCCTTCTCAAATTCCTCCACCATCAACTGGCACCACTCAATCTGTGGGCTGCAGTAAAGGACGAGTTCCTCATCCGCAGCCAGGGCAGAATGGGACCCCGAAGTCAACGCCGCCGCTGCAGCAGTGGCGCTCGCCAGGGTCAAAAAGCCTCGTCTCCTCATTAGGTTCCTCCGGTGCTGTCAGTTTTTTCCCCTCAAGACCGTAACATGACTGACATATTTTCGTAATAATCCCGCGCCTCCGTATTTCTAGCCAGCGGCATGGTGGCACCGGGGCCAGTCTCATCTCGTCAAAATGGCTTGCTGTTCATCCCAAAACACGGTATAATACCCGTACTATGAGATGTCTAGCGAGGAAAAGGGGGTAAGATGGCCACAGATGGCGGCCGGCGGGGACCCTCTGCCAAGCAGATTGCGGCCAACCGGCGCAATTCCTTGCGCAGCACGGGGCCACGTAGCCGGGCAGGGAAAGCGATCGCGGCGCGGAATGCGCTCCGCCACGGCATGTGTGCGGCGGAAACGCCGGTAATCCGCGATGAGGATGCGGGCACGTTTCGGCAGTTCCACCGTCAGGTCTCGGCTAATCTGGCGCCCCATGGGGCGGTCGAGGTGGCGATGGTCGAACGCATCGCCACCCTGCAGTGGCGGCTGGCCCGCGCCGGCCGGATCGAGGCCGCGATCTTCGCCGTCGAACAGGCCCGCCGGACGAAAGAGTTGGCCGAAACCAGGGTCAAGGAAAAGGACCCGGGGCTAGTGCCGGATTGGCGGTTGCTAAAGGACCATCCGCCCCCGCCAACACGACCCTATTTTTTGCCGACCGAAGACGACCCGCCGCATGTCGTCAAGGCCGTGAAAGACTGGAACGCGAAGCAAGCCGCCTACGACAAGGCGGTTACAAAACGCGACGTCGCGCGGGAGCAGTTTCGCAGTATGACCGACGCCGGAACCCTCAACCACATCATGCAGAACCCCCAGGCGCTGGAAACCCTGACCCGTTATGAGATCACCCTCTACCGCCAGCTTGAAGACGCCTTACGTCAATACTGGATGACCGTCGGCCGCCGCACCCGCTCACGTCCCCCCGCGCCCGAGATCGAGTCCGAAATCGTCCAAGACCTCGAAACCCTGCCACCCGCCAACGACCGGGGCGACGCGCCAATTGTAAACGACGAAAACGCAAGTGACTGATTTCACACAACAAAAAATCGAAATTACGAAACGAAGCCAATTGCTGCGGCGCAACATTCAGGCATCCGCAGCAGTTGGCTCGGGCAGCTTCAGCTTGGCGATGTGCTTCGCCAGCGAATAGATCCGCTTCAGCTTGTCGATGATCGAGATCTCCACCCGGTGGTGTGCCAGCCGGCTTTCGGCATCGGCCGACAGCCGCGCCGCCTGATGCACCATCGCGGCACGTACCATCGCGTTGATCTCATCCTTGGCCAGCACCACCGCCTGCGCCGCCCGCTGGTCATCCTCGATCAGCGCGCGGATCGCCATGTGTACGGCGCGCGAAGTGGCTTCGTACAGATTGAACAGGATCTCGCGTGTCGTCACGCTGGGTTTCAGGTCGAGCTCGATGACCTGGTGGCCGGTATCGACCAGGTCGGTTTCGATCAGATCGCCGATCCGTTCCAGGTCGTCGGTGGCCGTCATCGCCCGCACCAGCTCATTCGCCTGGTCCTCGGTCAGCGGCTGCCGCCCGAGCAGGCCCAAATACTCGATGATGTGGTCGCGCAAGATATCGACCTCGTTATCAAGCTGACGGATATGGGTGAGCAGCGCCCGGTCACGCTCCAGCAGCGCCGGCCGGATTTGTTCCAGCATGGCTCTGACCCGCTCGCCCATATGTCCCAACTCCAGCCGAACACGGTCGAGGGCGAGGGCAGGGGTCTCGATCAGTTCTTTATCGAGATACTTCGGCGCAACGACCACCGCCTCCGGCACCGCCCGCTCCGGAATAAGGCGTTCCGTCAGGCGCGCGATCTGCACGGTGAACGGCAGGAACAACAGTGTGTTCAGCACGTTGAAGATCGTATTGGCATTAGCGATCTGCCGTGGCGTCTCGGCCGCCAGCTTCGCCGTGCCGGCGAGACCTTCGGCCACCGGCGAGATCCACACCGCGAGCTGTTGCAGATAGTCGATCAGACCGATCCAGATCAGCGCGCCGCCGACGTTGAAGAACACATGCACCGAAGCGGCGCGAAACGCATCCCGCGGTTTCCCGATGGTCGCCAGCAGGGCGGTGATACAGGTCCCGATGTTGGCGCCGAGCGCCATGGCGATGCCCGCGGGCAAGGTAATCAGACCCTGGGTCGCCATGACGACGACAATCCCGGTCGTGGCGGAAGACGACTGCACCAGGGCCGTGAACACCGCGCCAACCAGCACACCGAGAATGGGTGCTTCGATGGCAACCATCAGGTCGAGGAACGGCTGAAACCCGCGCAACGGTTCCATCGCATCGCCCATGATGGTGATGCCGAAGAACACCAGACCCAGCCCCATGATGATGCCGCCGTAATGCCGCGCCCGCTCGCGGCTCGCAAAGAACAACAGGCCGAAGCCGATGGCGATCATCGGCAGCGCGATCTTGGTGACCTTGAAGGCCACGATTTGCGCTGTGATGGTCGTGCCGATGTTGGCACCCATGATGACGGCGACGGACTGCGCCATCGTCATCAGTCCGGCACTGATGAAACCCACCACCAGCACGGTCGTCACCGAAGACGACTGGATAACCGCGGTAACGAAAGCGCCGGTCGCGGCGCCCACGATGCGATGCGCCGTCACCTTCGCCAGGATCGCTTTCATCTGCTCGCCGGCCGCGGCCTTCAGCCCGGTGGCCATCTGCTCCATCCCAAACAGGAACAGCGCCAGCCCGCCGAACAGGCCGAAGATCATGCCGACCGGATCCATCTCGCTCGTGGACCCGTCCGCCCCCCAAGCCAAATCCGCTACCGAGACCGACGCCGCACCGAACATGATCAGCAACAGCAAACGCGCTGGGAGCCGGCCCGCCGCCGGCCAGACGTTCGTCAACATGATCCGCCCCTCCGTTGCCGGAACAGTTTCGCCAAAGCGCAACCGTCAGTACACCGCCGGGTGCGCCGACTTGCCGCGCTCAGTCTTCTCGGAATGTGTTGGTTGGGGCGGGCTCAAAAGCGGGCGTGGCGCCCGCGCGCAGAGAAGGGGGCTAGCGCCCCATCCACCCGCCGTCGACGGTCAGGATCGTCCCATGCACATAGTCGGAAGCCGACGATGCCAGGAACACCGCCGGCCCGTGGAAGTCTGACGGCTCACCCCAGCGGCCCGCTGGAATGCGGTCGAGGATCGCCTTCTGGCGAACCGGATCGTTGCGCAGCGCCTCGGTGTTGTCCGTCGCGATATAGCCGGGGGCGATCGCATTCACGTTCACGCCTTGGCCGGCCCACTCGTTGGCGAAGGCCATCGTCAACTGGCCGATCCCACCCTTCGACGCCGCGTAGCCGGGCACCGTGATCCCGCCTTGGAACGTCAGCAGCGACGCCGTGAAAATCACTTTGCCCGAACCGCGCGCCAGCATGCCCTTGCCGATCTCCCGGGTCAGCACGAACTGCGCCGAGAGGTTGACCTCGATCACCTCGTCCCACCACTCGTCCGGATGTTCGGCGGCCGGCTTGCGGCGGATCGTCCCGGCGTTGTTCACCAGGATGTCGATCTGCGGATGTTCTTCGGTCACGCGCTGTGCGAACGCCGTCACCGCCGACCGGTCGGCGAAGTTGCAGCCATAACCCCACACCTGCCGCCCCATGCCGCGCACGGTCTCGCCCAACAGGCCGGCGTCGGCCTCCATGCTGGCGCTGACGCCGATAATGTCGGCGCCCGCGGCGGCCAATGCCTCGGCCATGCCGAAGCCGATACCGCGCCGCGCCCCGGTGACGAGCGCCGTCTTGCCGGAAAGGTCGAACATCGCAGTGCCGGTCAATTGACGGTCTCCGGGTTCAGGTTGATCAGTGTCTTCATCGACGCCGGGTTCTCGGTCAGCCCGCGGAACGCGTCGCCGATGTCGGACAGTGCCTTCACGTCGGTGATCAGCCGCTCGACGCCCAGCGCGTTGGACGACATCAGTTCGATCGCCTGTTCGTAGTCGGCAGCCTCGTAGACCCGCGCGCCGACCATCTCCAACTCCCGCCAGAAAAAGCGGAACAGGTCGATCTGCGGCTTCTGCGCATGGATCGCCACCATGCAGATCCGCGCCCGCGTCGCCGCAACTTCCGTCATCAAGTCGACACCGGGTTGCGTGCCGGAGACCTCGAAAACAACGTCCGCGCCCTTGTCGCCGGTTGCCTTGTTGACTTCCGCAGCCACATCGACGTCGCGCGCATTGTAGGCGGTCAGCCCATACTCCCGGGCCAGCGCGATCCGGTTCTCGTTGATTTCCGAAATGCTGACATTCGCGCCGGCTTGGCGCGCCACCAGCGCGACCAGCATGCCGATCGGCCCGCCGCCGATCACCAGCACGTCGTCGCCCTTGGCAACCCGCGCCCGCCGCACGTCATGACAGGCGACGGAGATCGGCTCCACCAGCGCCGCATGATCCAGCCGCGTCCCGTCCGGCAGCACATGCACGGTATGCGCCGGCACGTTCCATTTGCCTTGGAACGCACCGTCGGTGTCGAGCCCGAGGAACTTCAGATTATGGCAGATATGAATATGCCCCGCCTTGCAGGCCGGGCAGACGCCACAGTGATCGAGCGGCCGCACCACCACGGTCTGACCCACCGAGACGTCCGTAACGCCGTCACCGACCGCCGCAATCGTGCCCGACATCTCATGGCCGATGACCCGGTGGTCACCGACCCGGGCATCCATATGGCCCAGGTAGACATGCAGGTCGGTCCCGCAGATGCCGCAATAAGCGACGTCGATCTGCACCTCGCCAGCGGCTGGCGGCTGCGCTTCGACCGTCTCCACCCTGAAAGTCTTGTTCCCGCAATAGTAGGCGGCGTCGATCGTCATCCGGAACCCTCCCTGTCGCGCCCGGTCGCCCCAGGCGGGGCTTAGCTACGACGGCGACACCGTTCAGTCAATTGGACGTCGGGAAGAGCGCCGTCGTTGCAGCCTACTCGACGGTGGTATCGGTCTCGGAAAGGACCCTAGGCTTCTCGGCGGTACCGCGCCGGCGGCGCCACTCGCCGTACAGGGGCCAAACCAGCAAGGCGAGGGCGATGAGGAGGAAGATCAGCGGCAGTGGCCGCGTGAAGACGGGCGAGAAGTCGCCCGCCGTCATCATCAGTCCGGACCGCAACTTCTGCTCGGCGAGCGGCGCCAGCACAAAGCCGATGACGAACGGGCCGAGCGGCACCTTGGCCCGTTCCATGGCGAAGCCAAGCGCCCCGAACGCCAGCATCACCCAAACGTCGAAGATCGTATTGTTGATCGCGAAGGAACCGATCACCGCGAACACCATGATGACCGGTATCAAAAACGCCCGCGGCAGGTACATCAGCCGCGACAGGTAGCCGACCGACCCGGTCATGAAGAGGAACATGATAATGTTGGCGATCAGCGCCGCGCCCATCATCGCGTAGACCACGTCCGCATTGTTGACGAACAGCAGCGGCCCCGGCTGGATCGAGTGGATCAGCAACGCGCCGATGAGGATGGCGTCGATCACGCTGCCGGGAATGCCCATGGCAATCAGCGGGATCAGCGCGCCGCCCACCGTCGCGTTGTTGGCCGCTTCCGATGCGACGATCCCTTCCTCCGACCCGGTGCCGAACTTCTTCGGCGTCCGCGACATGTTCTTCGCTGTCGAGTACGCAACGACCGAACCGATCGACGCGCCGACCCCGGGCAGAATGCCGATCCAGGTGCCGATCACCGAAGACCGGATCATGTTGACCGCCTGCACCTTCCAGTCGTGCAGCGACATCAGGATACCCTTGCGCGACATCTCGACGCGCTCGGCCTTGCGGTTGATTTCGAGAACGTCGTTCAGCATCTGGCTAACGGCGAACACGCCGATCAACACCGGCAGCAACTGCAGGCCGCTGTTCAGCCGATACCATTCGAAGGTGAGGCGCGGCGCCCCGGCCGACGGATCGACTCCCGGCATCGACGCCAGCATGCCCAACAGACCGGACAGCAATCCTTTGACGATCGAGCCCTGACTGACCGACGCGATCAACACCATCGCCATCATGATCAGCGCAAAGAACTCGAACGGCCCGAACTTCGTGGCCCAGAGGGCGATCGGCTTCGACAGCGTCACCAACGCGACCCAGGAGACCATGCCGCCGATAAACGACGCGGTGATGCCCAGCCCCAACGCGCGGCCCGGCCGCCCGGACCGGGCCATGGGATAACCGTCGAACGTCGTCATGACCGCCGCCGGCGTGCCCGGCATACGCAACAGCGTCGCGGTGATCAGCCCGCCGCTGATCGCCCCCACATACATGCCGATCAACAGCACGATCGCGTTGATCGAATCCATAAAGAAGGTCAGCGGCAAGGTCAGCGCGATAACCATGGCGCCGGTCAGGCCGGGGATCGCGCCAACGGTGATGCCAAGGACCGTGCCGAGCAACACAAAGAAGAACGGCAACGGGGTGAGAACGAGCAGGATCCCGTCGATCAGCGGTTCCATCGATACGCCTTCAGCCGGTCGGCAAGTCGACGAAGAAAATGCGCGTGAAAGCGAATTGGCTGCCGAACGACATGGCGGCACTCACCAGCAATATCGCCGGGAACAGCCGCGGCCGGAACCGCGTCAACAAACCGATCGTCACGCAAAGAAAGACCGTGCTGGCGATGCCGAAGCTGACCAGGCGGAAGGCCAGCACGGCGACGTAAAGCCCGGTGAGTCCGAACACGGCGAGCGCGTCCCACGGGCGCAAGCTAAAACCCGGATCTGCCGGCGCCGCGGCCTCGCCTTTCAGCCGCATTGCCGCGCGCCCCATGATGATCAGGCACAACACGATAATCAGTGCAGCGACCGCCTGCGGGAGCGGTGCCGACCCCAGGGGGTCGAACGTGCCCGGCGGTATCTTCCGCGACTCCCACAAAACCAGGCTGCAGAGAAAGATCAGAAAGGCAGAGAGACCGATGTCCGCCCGCGGCGTGGCTTCATTTTCCATGCCTATCTCTCCGCCGCATCTGCCACCGCGCCGGCGGACCGGCACGGTGGCGCTGTATCGTCGTTACTTCTGCGCCGCTTGCTCAGCGACCGGCAAAATGCGGTCCCAAGTCGCGTCGAGGCTGGTCTGCAACTCGTCCCCGCGCAAGAAGACGTCACCAAACAGCCGTTCCTCATAGAAGCCCGTGATCCGATCCGACGCGCTCGCGGCTTCGAGCGCGTCGGCGAAACCGTCGATCGCTTCCTGCGGCGTACCCTTCGGCGCAAACCACCAGCTCTGCACGCAGAACTCGACGTCGAAGCCCAACTCCTTCGCCGTCGGCAAGTCGGCCAGATCCGGATGCCGTTCGCCGCCGGTGTAGGCGAGCGGCTTGATCTGTGACTCGTCGCTCGGGTCGCCGTTCTCATCCAGCGTGAAATTGACGACCTCCGCGCCGGACAGCACGGTGGCGTTGGTTTGCGAGCCGGTCAGTGCCGTGAAGTTGGCTGTGCCACCACCGATTTGCACGAACCGGAATTCGGCACCCGGCATCGCGTTTTGCAGCATGATGCCAGCCATATGATTGATGGCGCCCAGGTTGGCCCCGAAAATCAGCGTGTCCGGTTCTTCCTTGGCCTTGGCCAACAGGGCCTCCAGACTGTCGAAACCGGAATCCTTGCGCACCATCGGCGCGAGACAGAACTCGCCGGTCGACGCCACGGGCTCAAAGTCACGGTAGCCGAAATCGTTTACACCCGTGCCTTCGCCGCCCATCAGCGCGATGTGGATCAGCAGGAACTCGTACCCGTCCGGCTGTGCCTCCATCACCCGGCGCGAACCGATCGAATAGTGGCCGCCGACATTGACGATGGTCACCGGCTGCGGCAGCAACTCATTCTCTTCGATAGCGATCTGGAAGTTGCGGGCCACCTGGTCCGACGTACCGCCCGGGTTGAACGGCACGACCACGGTCACCGGCTTCTCCGGCCATGCGGCCACTGCGGGGCCTGTTGCACCTGCGACCACAACCGCCGCGGCAAACACCGAGCCCAAGAGCGTCGTTCTCATTGCATCCTCCCTGTTTTGTATTCTCTTCCCTTCAGCCAGGACTGACATCTTACCGAGATGTCAGGGGCTGGTCCAGACCTACACCGCATCCGGGCTTAGCTCGATGCCGATCCCAGGCCCTGGCGGCGGCCGAACGTGGCTGTCTTGCACCGCAAACGCGCCGGCCGGCGCCAGCTCGAACAGCCATTGGTGCAGCATGTGAAACTCCACCGACTCGCAACGGCCGATGGCGCAGGCGAAATGCAGGGTCGACGCCAGCAGCACCGATGTCGAGGAGGCGTGCAGCGTGCACGGCATATGAAATGCATCGGCGACATCGGCGATCTGCCGCGCCGCCGTAATACCGCCGCAGACGGCGAGGTCGAACTGCACGAACTCGACGGCGCGTGCCGTTATCAAGTCGCGAAACCGTTCGACCCCGAAGTCACCTTCATTGCCGCAGACCGGAATTCCGCCATGCCGGTTCACAAAGGCTTGGCCGGTGACATCCCGCGGTGACACCGGCGCCTCGAACCAGTGGATGTCGTATTCGGCGACCGCCCGCGCGAGGCGCAGCGACGCCGGCACGTCGAGACTGTACACCGCATCGATCATCAGCCGGTTCTGTGGGCCGATGGCGGCCCGCGTCTTCGCCACCCGCGCGACGTCTTCCGTCACGTCGACGGCGCCAATCTTCATCTTGACCCCGTCGAAGCCGTGCTCGACGTATGACGCCATTTCCGCCGCCAGGTCGTCGGGCGACTTGTCGGTGCCATACAGACCGGCGCTGCCGTAACAGCGGACCTGCTCGCGGCAGGCGCCGAGATATTTGTACAGCGGCACCCCGTGATGCTTCGCCAGCAGATCCCACACCGCCATGTCCACGCCGCCGAGGCAAGCGGTCACGATGCCGGGCCGCGATGAATGATCGGTCGACTTGTAGATGGCGTGCCAGACGGCGGGGAAGGCGTGCGCCTCGACGCCGACCACCCGCGGCGCAATATCTTGCTCGATAGTCGCGACCAAGGCCTCGACCGAGGCGCCGCCGGTCCACACCTCGCCGAGGCCGATTTTGCCATCGTCGCCTTCGACAAACACCAGCAACATCGTTTTCTTCGACCAACGGCGGCTCGGGTTCCAGAGCTGACCGCTCATCTCGCGCTCCAGCACGCGCGTTACTATCCGTTGGATCCGCATAAGCCTTGTCTCGATACAGCTACGCCGGGATTGTCTCGCTAGGCCGGCAAGACTAAGATATTACTTGGATCTCACAACGGGGCAACCCATGCTGCGAGAGCAGGCCTATACCAAGTTCAAGGAATGCCTTTTCGCCGCGAAGCTCGAGCCCGGGCAGTTCGTATCGCAGCGCGAGCTTTGCGATATTGTCGGTGTCCCGCTCGGCCCGATGCGCGAGGCGCTGAAACGGCTGGAAGCGGAATCCCTGGTACGGCTGGTCGCGCAGCGCGGCGTGCAAATCGCCGACGTCAACCTGGACCTCATCAAGAACACCTGCGAATTGAGGCTGTTCCTCGAAAAGGAGGCGGTCCGCCGCTTTGCCGCCAAGGCGCCGCGGCAACGGATCGACCGCCATCACCAGGCATTCGACGAGATCTTGCGCCAGGCCAAGCGCGGCCCGGCCACGTCGCGCCTCCTACAGCGTGCCTACAACGCCGACGTCGCTTTTCATCGCGATGTGGTCGAGCATTTGGACAACCCGATGATCGCCGAAGTTCATCAGGAGGCTATGGACAAACTCCGGTTGATCAGGCGGCGGAATCAGATGACGGAGGCTCGCATCATTCCGGTCATGACGGAGCACATGTTGGTGACGGCAGCGATCCGCCGGCGTGATGCGGAAGGCGCCGTGGCGGCCATGGAGACGCACCTGTCGATGGTCCAGGCGCGGGCCATGGGCATCGAGATTTTTCTCGACAGCTTCCAACCCGCCCAGACGGCGGCGGGGTAGGAACGGGATGCTCCAACCACGCCCCAACTTGCTGTTCATCTTCTCCGACCAGCACACCCAGAAGGTCACCGGCTGCTACGGCGATCCGGTCGTGCAGACGCCGCATCTGGACCGGCTGGCGGCGCGCGGCGTCACCTTCGACAACGCCTATACGCCTTCGCCATTGTGCACCCCGGCGCGCATGGCGCTGTTGAGCGGGCGGTTCCCCTCGACCCAAGCCTGCTGGACCAACAGCGACGCCCTGGCCTCCGACATCCCCACCTTTGCCCATGGCCTTGGCATCGCTGGCTACCGGCCGGCCCTGGTCGGCCGGCTCCACGCCATCGGACCGGACCAGCTCCATGGCTATTTGGACCGCCGTGTCGGCGATCACAGCACCAATTGGATCGGCGGCTATCCGCACAGCCTGGGGCCGCTCGATAAGGCGGCGGAACCTTTCCGCGTCAGTATCGAACGGTCCGGGCCGGGGCAGTCCTCCTACGAGGTGAAGGATCGCGACGTCACCGCCGCCGCACTTGAGCTGTTCGACGAGTTGGCCAGCGATCGCCGCCGCGGCGACGCCGAGCCATTTGCGGTCACCATCGGCCTGATGCTGCCCCACGCGCCGTATGTCTGCGCCGATGCGGACTATGCATTGTATGCGGGCAAGGTCGGCCTGCCGCGGCTGCCGCAGCCGCGGAACGAACACCCGTACTTCGCCTGGTGGCGCGAACAGACGGACACCGAAGACCTGCCGGATGACCAGGTGATCCGCGCCCGCACCGCCTACTACGGGCTGGTCACATCAATGGACCGGATGATCGGGCAGATCCTCGACAAGCTCGAGCAGACGGGTTTGGCCGACAACACACTGATCATCTACAGCTCCGACCATGGCGACCAGCTTGGCGAGCGGAATCTGTGGTGGAAACAGACCTTCTACGATGACTCCACGAAAGTGCCGCTGATCCTGTCCTGGCCGGGCGCGCTGCCCGAAGGCGCGCGGCGCGATCAGGTCGTCAATCTCATCGATGTGGGCGCGACCATGCTCGACGCGGCCGGCGCGGAGCGTCTGCCGCGAGCCGCCGCGCGCAGTATGCTTGCCGTGGCGCAGGATGGCGCGACGCCTTGGCTCGGCGAAACCTACGGCGAATACTGCACCGACGGTATGGCCCGCTGGACCGGGGCGAAGCCGCTGCAGCAGCGCATGGTGCGGACAGACCGTTGGAAATGTGTCTACTACCATGGCCAGCGGCCGCAACTGTTCGACCTCGATGCGGACCCCGACGAGATGAAAGATTTGGCCGAGGACCCACGCTACGCGGCGATCCGCGACGCACTCTGCGCCAAGCTGTTGGCGGGCTGGGACCCGGCGGCAATCGCCGCGGCGATGGCCCGGCGCCGCGAAGACAAGTCGGTCATGCAGCAATGGGCCCGCGCCGTGCGGCCGGAGGAATCCTACCGCTGGCAGGTCAAGGTCGAAGACAACTGGCTTAGCGCCGCCGCCGAGTAACCGATGGCCGCTATCCGCTCCGTCGGCGTCACCGTGATGCCCGAGTATGCCCAGAGCGAGGGCGTCGACGCCGTGCTCGACAATCTGCAATCCCGGGCCGACGTCACCGGCATCGCCACCTCGCCCTATGTCATGGAGCCGGCGGACGAAGCCACCGGCGGCCGCGAGCCGCCGATTGACGCCGGGGCCGGCGGCGTGCGTCTGCTCGACCGGCCACTCTGGGGCCGGCGTGAACTGTTCGTGCGCACCGCTCCGAGTTTCGAACCGGACACCTCTCTCTATGCCGGTCTGCGCTACCAGCCCGCGGCACCGACCGAACTGACGGCAAAGGCCGGCGCGGTCGTCGGCGATTTCATTGCGGCGGCAAAGGCGCGCGGCCTGACTGTTCATTTGCAAGTCCAAGCGGCAATCCCGCCGGGATACCGCGTGCAGTTCGGCGGGCCGCTGCCGGCGGATCAGCCGCGTTTGCCCGACGGCACGATCGTCGAGGGCCGCGTCGACAAGAACGCCAGCCTCGCCAGCCCGGACATCATCGCCTATGGCCAGGCGCTGATCCGCGACCTCGTACGCGCCTATCCGGAGATCGATGGGATCCGCCTCGATTGGCCCGAATACCCGCCCTACGCCTTTGAGTCCCTGTTCTTCGACGGCTCACCCCATGCGATGGACGCCGCCGAACGGCATGGCTTCGACGCCAACCGTATCCGCCACGACATGACCGCGCTCTGGCGGCACGTCACCGGCCACCTGAGCGATACCGACCTGCGCCAATTCGCCGGCCCCGATGCGGCCGCCAACATGCTCGCCCTGCTGCGCCGTCACCCCGGCGTCTGGGACATGCTGCAACTGAAGCAACGCCTCGTCACCGACCTGCTGCAGGCCTATCGCACGGCGCTCACCGAGGCCGGCGGCCCGGAAAAGCAGCTCATCCCCCAAGCCTTCCCGCCACCCTGGCACCTGGTCTCCGGCTTCAGCTATGCGGCTGCAGGGCCGTTCGCCGACGCCATCGGCGTCAAGCTGTACACCATGCACTGGCCGATGATGCTGCGCTTCTACGGCGACGCCCTGCGCCGGCACAATCCCGGCGTAACGGGCCCCGCCCTGCTTTCCGCACTCACCGCGCTGCTCGACATCACCGACGGCACGGACGCGCCGCGAACGCTAGCCGACTGGACCTACCCGGCCCCAGACGAACCGCACCCGGTCAGCGCCGCCGCCCAAACCCGCAAAATCACCGCCGCCTGCCGCGAGGCCGGCGAAACCCCAATCATCCCCTTCACCCACGCCTACGGCCCCGCCCAAGACTTCGCCAACCGCGTCGCCGCCGTGTTCGAGGCAGGGGGGAGGCGCACGGTGGTCAATCGCTACGGCTACCTGAGCGGCAAGAAACTGGACCTGCTTGGGCAGGTGACGGCGTAGCGTGCAGGTCTGGCAGACTACCTACTTCAGCCTACCGGCGACCATCTGAGCTTGGATGGTAATATTGGCCGGTGCCCCCTCCGCGCGCGTGCTCCCGCCATCCTTCAAGATGGCTCTGCCTCGCATCCAGGATCTTAAGGCGGTAGCCGCCACCGTCTGGCCTTCAGTGAATTCCTGCGCGATCAAGAGTTTCTGTCGTACAGCCAGGCCACTTGGATGAGCTAATCCTTGCTCATTGCGGGATCAAAGGTCCTCATCGTGGTACACGCAAGAACAGTGTAAAGTATCTATCCGACCGCAAAAAGTGATTGATTGCGTGTCGCATATTCATGCTAAAGTTGTCGAAGCTGAGCCGGTGGCTTTTGGGGCTCTGCTGTGCCAAGGAACGCGTTCTGTGTCGTCATATCCGTCATATCACGAGGCAAGCCTTAGAAGCGAACGCGACGGGAAGAGCGGATGACGTCCAGTAACCACAGAATTGGTTCACGCTAGCGAGCGCCACGATCGAGTCCCGTGATTTGCCAGCAGGCCCTGTTCAGTCGGTCGCGGCCACTGTGACACTTATTGATTCCATTGCTCCTGATCGGTGCAAGTGAGGTAGGAAATGGATCTCATCCAGGTGTTCAGAAGAACGCGATATCTCAGTACCCAAAGAACGCTCGTTGTTGCGACAGGCGCGGTATTGCTTGTATTGCCGCATCTCGCCCTAGCTGACATTGTGATCCAGGCGAAACCGGGTGAGCTGACCCTGTTTGCTCCTGAAGAACCGGCCCTAGCAAAGCTAGCACCAGAGCTTATGCTTGCCGTTTCGTCAAAGGGCCAATTCTTGGGCTTTGGAGATGAAGGTAGAACACTACTGTCTTTTCCCGACGAAGTCGGCCACCAAGGCGCGCTTGATGCACTGCTGGCTTTGGGCGCCAGTGACATTGCACCTTTGCGTCAAAGTGAAGTTGCCGGCTTAACAGCTGCAAGACCTGACGACATCGGAGCCCAACCAACGGAGCAACCAATCCTGCTTGAGGAGGTCATCGTACTCACCGAGTCGGTTACACCGGTGACCACCGGTTTGCTTGGCGAATATGCGATATCTGAGCGTTCAGAGACCTTGGGTTTCGTAACGGTTCAAAAACAAGGTGGATTCGCCGCTAACGAGCTTCTTCAATTGGCGCAACGGCCTGATACGCTGTTTGTTGAGCCGAACTATCATCTGCAGCTCTTTGCATCGGAGCCAAATGACCCTCACTACCTTGCTGGAAAGCAATGGGGGCTTGATGCAGCCGGTTTTCCAATCGCCTGGGGGGAAGGTCTGACAAACACTGAAGCTGTAGTCGCTGTTATAGACACGGGTATGGCCTATACCCACGAAGATATCGCTCCCAATATATGGAGGAATGAAGATGGAGAAGTGGGATACGACTTCGTAGAAAATGACAATGATCCAGCGCCGATACCGACCGTGGCGCATGCAACACAAGTCGCGGGCATCTTGGGGGCTGTTGGTAACAATTCAAAGCATATGACGGGTGGGGCTTGGAAGGTTCGAATTATGCCTATCCGGATATTTGGCGGACTGAGTGGCAGTGCAGATGCTGCGGCTAAAGGTATAAACTACGCAGTAGAAAATGGCGCCGATGTCATCAACATTAGCTGGGGGACAGATTTCGGCCAAGAGCCCAAGGTCCTACGTAAGGCCATCCAGAGAGCTGAAGACGACGGCGTCCTAGTTGTCGCAGCCGCCGGAAATCGTGGTTGGGACATTGATCAAGAAAAGCCCGTGTATCCCATAGGCTACCCCAATGCCAACATTATCGGCGTTGCAGCCCACACTCGAAAAGATGAACTATGGAAGGGACCTGCGGGGAACGAAAGCAACTTCGGCCAGACAAGCGTTGACCTAGCCGCTCCCGGCGAGGACATCTTCTCACTCTTGCCGTCGGATGAAACACCCTTCGATACAATTGACGATATCAACGACGACGGGACATCCCTCGCGGCTCCGTATGTGTCGGCGGCTGCGGCAATTGTCCTGTCTAGGGTACGGTCCGAGAACCCAGATCTCCCCAGGACCGAGTTGGTAGAGCGTGTGCGTAACATGCTGCTCCGAAACGTCCGACCATCTTCTGGACTTACCTCCGCTGTCGTGACAGGGGGGAGTTTACATCTTGCGTTCTTAGAAGCGGATGGACGACCTTCCGAAGCGTCTGATCGACTAACTTCGGTGTCCGGCCGTTTAGTCCTCCCAACGGTTTCCATAGGCGCTATGGGCGGAGGTGCAATAATCGAAACTGAAACGGGCACTGTGGAGATTGGGCTTCGAAACGACAAACAACTAGCCGATTATTTGCAGTCGCTACACGGCGAAAATGTTGTTCTCCAGGGATACTGGACAACCGAAGAGACTGCACCAGTCGGTAGCGTTGATGTATTCATACCCGAAACAAGCTTGAGCCCTTAGCACATTTGACAATGCTGAGCGAGTAACGGCGGGGTCAAAAGAAGGTTGGGTGCATCATATTGACTCTACTCATGGTTACGTTGTGTAATAGCAGTACAACGTGCTTCCTCAACCAGTGAGGGCCCCGATGATCAGATTGAAGGGAAGCCTTACGCTTTGTTTAGTACTCTCGGCATGCGCCAACAGTCCCGATGTATCGCTCGAGTATTTCCTGCCTCAGACGGAGGTAGAAGTAACTGTTGTGAGGACAATAACGTGCAACGCGGTTGATCAACTTATCATCGCAGATGCTGCAACAGTGACACCCCGCCATTTCTCCGGTTCCAAGCGGAAAACAATTGATACCGCAAGACTGAATAGCTCCTTAGCCAACTCAGATTTCACAGTCGAGTACTACGGAGATGGGCGGCTGAAGGGCGTCAACGTAACGACAACTGGCCAAGCTAGTGCAGTTCTGAAATCCGCGGTAGAGCTCGCTGGCCCCCTGGGGGTGTTCGCTCCGCAGCCTTTCCCAACACAATGCAATTTCATCAATAACTTCGAAACGAAAAAGGACGGAAGCAACGTTCGTGACAAGGCAGTCTCATTGACCTATAGGAGCTTAGTAACGCTAACTAATGGTAGCAGGACAGAAATCGAGGTCACGCCGAAAGAAGATCCTCGCGAGGACGAACTTGAGAGTGCGATTGGCAAAGTATTTGCAGTCGTTAACAAGATAGACAAGCCGAGCAGTCTCGTTATCAGCAAGCCAGGCCGTGATGATGTGATGCTGGACATGCGCCAGCCTGCGCAAGTCAGTCTCACGATCAGTACAGGTGGAAACGGTGTCGTAGGAAGTAGAGATGTCTGGGCAGGCAGCGTAGAGGTGGCACAACACGGTACAGATTTCCAGATACCGATTCCGAAAGCTGCACTATTTGGAAAACAAGACTTTAGGCTCACGGTTTCACCGGCTGGAGCCATAACGAAGATTGGGTATGGAACCGAGACCGGTGTCGCTCAAGTCCTGTCATCCGGTGCGCTCCTCGCAGATGAATTGCGTGACACTAGTGCCGAAAGAGCCGCAGCTGCAAAAGCGGAGGCGGACCTTATCGCTCAACAGCAGCGTTTGGTGCGCTGCAAAGCGGATCCCGCCAACTGCACATGATCGGTGACCGCGGCTGGGCAGAGAAGGGAACCTGCCCGTGAAACCCAGACTAGAGGTAACGCGGACAATAAGCGACTCAAACGCGCGAGTACAGTTGAACGAGGGAGGCGAGAGATGTGTGAGTGTAAAGTAAAAACCAAGGTACCAGCCGGATCACCGGGCAATTTCAACTACGAGGTTGAGTGCAAGAAAAGAGGCCGTTCGAAGATATTTCCGATAACGACGACAAATGATAACTACGCGCGACAGCTGGCAGAATTGGAGTGTCAGGAATGGAACCCAGCCCCCATTGGGGGCGGGGGTGGCTGCTTTCTGGGCGACACCCTTGTTCTGATGGCTGATGGAACGATTCAAGAGATTGCGCAGATAAGGGAGGGTGACCTCGTGGCAGGGTCATCTTATTTTCCAGGAGATATCGTTCCCTCTCCGGTATTCAGAAAGTTTGTGAGTTCCCATTCTGCTGTGAGCATCCTGAAGCTATCAAGTGGCGAATCCTTAGTGATGTCAGAAAAGCAACCGATAGCGACGGAAAGCGGTCCCGTACAAGCCAAACATGTGCTTGACGGCAGTCGGCTGGGCACAGCGAACGTCCATCAGACACTTCGTTCGTCAGACGTCACCGTAGCGTCCACCCATAGCGAGGTTCGCAAAGTTGAACTTCACTCCCTTGAACTTCAGAACGCTGACTTTTTCTTTGTGGGTAGGTCGCTGATGGGCGTGTCCTGTGACAGAGAACCGCGACGACCGATCAAGAAGTAGGTGTGATCGGTGTTTCAAAAGAGCTCCGACAGGAGATGACCCCGTTGCGATAATTGATCGTCCCAGATCGCATCCAATTGCATCGACTCTAAAGCGCGTCCAGAGCGCTAACCACGGCTGCCCCGCTTCTTGTACGAATACTAGTGTGGGTCCCTGATTTTGCTACCAGAGATAGCGACCTTTTGGTGATCTTGAACACGGCAAGAACAGAAATCGAGCCAACGCACCGAAGGAATTGGTGCCGACTGAGGGACTCGAACCCCCGACCTACTGATTACAAATCAGCCGCTCTACCAGCTGAGCTAAGTCGGCTATGGGGAAGGCAGAGGGCTTCCTAGCAGCGGGTCTTGCGGGCGATCAAGCCTGAAGTCGTGCCGGGTGCTTGCGGCAGGGCGGGCCGGCCGGCACAGTCGGGCCGTGCCGCGGACGATGTCAGACCTCTGGGCGTTTTCGGTGGCCGCCTACGGCGCGCCGGGGGCGGCTGTGGCCTGTTTGCGGCTGCAGGATCGCCATGGTGTGGACGTGAATGTGCTGCTGTTCAGCTTGTGGGCGGCGCGGGATGGCCATGAGCTTGATGTGGCCGCGATCAATGCGGTGGTCAAAGCAACCGCCGATTGGCAGACCCAGGTGGTGCAGCCGCTGCGCGGCCTGCGCCAGCGGCTGAAGGCGGATGGCCACGGGGCGCCGGCCGCTTCGGCCGAGCGGGTGCGGGCGCAGATCAAGGCGGCGGAGCTTGAGGCGGAGCGGGTGGAGCAGGAGATCCTGGCGCGCCGCGGCCGGGGGCAGGCGGCCGACTGCGACAAAGCGGGCCTGGCTCGCCGCAACATCTTTGCCTACCTAGAGGTATTGGGCTGCAGGCTGGATGTGGACGACCAGGCCGCGGTTGACCTGCTGGCCCAACTGGCGGATGAACCGCCCACCGCGGACGAACCGGAGCGACAGGACCCATGACCGACCAACAACGGCTGATCGTTGGCATGACCGGCGCTACCGGCGCCATCTATGGCGTGCGCCTGCTGGAGGCCCTGCGCGAGACGCCGGTCGAGACCCATCTGGTCATCAGCAAGTGGGCGCAACAAAATCTGCTGCACGAAACCGACACCAGCCTCGACCGGCTCCGCGAACTGGCCGACGTCTACCATGCACCCGCCGACATGGGCGCCACCCTGTCCTCCGGGTCCTTCCCGACCGCGGGGATGGTGGTGATCCCCTGTTCGGTGGCGAGCCTCGGCGCCATTGCGTCGGGCACTGCCAACCATCTCGTCCACCGCGCAGCGGATGTGACGTTGAAGGAGCAGCGGAAACTGGTGCTGGTGGTGCGGGAAACGCCGCTCAGCCCCATCCACCTCGAGAACATGCTGAAACTCAGCCGCCTCGGGGTCGTCATCATGCCGCCGGTCCCGGCCTTCTACAACCGGCCGCAGACCATCGAGGACCTGGTCGACCACACAGTCGCGCGGGTGTTGGATCAGTTCGGGGTCGCCGCCCCGTTTGCCAAGCGCTGGGACGGCAATCTGCAGGGCAGCTAGCGCGCTCTACCAGCTCCCGGTATTGCCCATCGACGCCCAGGGCTCCTGCTTCGGCAGGGCCTCGCCGTCTTGCAGCAGTTCGATCGAGATATTGTCCGGGGAGCGGACAAACGCCATCCGCCCATCGCGCGGCGGCCGGTTGATGGTCACACCGGCGTCCATCAGCTTCTGGCAGAGGTCGTAGATATTCTCGACGGCGTAAGCCAGATGCCCGAAATTGCGGCCGCCCTGATAGTCCTCCGGATCCCAGTTGTAGGTCAGCTCGACCTTCGCCTCTTCCTGCCCCGGCGCCGCCAGGAAGATGTTGGTGTAGCGGCCGGCCTCGCTGTCGTGCCGGTTCACTTCCTTCAAGCCGAGCTTGTTGCAGTAGAAGTCGAGGGAGTCCTCGACGTTGCTGATGCGCACCATGGTGTGCAGGTACTTCATACCGCTGCCTCCGGGAGATCTGGGATTGGTTTGCGTGTCTGTACCAGATAGGCCCGGACGGGCAAGAGGGGAGGGCCGGCGAGGGACAGGCCGACCCTCCCAAACTGATCGCTGCGGGCGCGATCAGGCTTCGTCGAGGGGGAGGGCGACGAAGCGCTGGTTCGCGTCCCGGGCGATCAGCAGCAACACGCTGCCGCGCTCGTCCTGCGCCGCCGCGCGGATGCCGTCGGTGACGTCGCCCGGGGCGGCCACGTCATCCTTGCCGACGGAGACGATCACGTCGCCCCGGCGCAGACCCTTCTCGAGGGCCGGGCTGTCAGGCGCGACGTCGGTGATGACCACGCCGGTGACGTCGTCATCGATGCCGAACTCGCGCCGGGCGTCCCGGTCCAGCCGGCTAAGCGATAAGCCGAGCATGTCGTCACCGCCGGATGGCTGAACGGCGGGGACCTGCACCGGCTCCTCCGACTCACCGATCAGCGCATCCACCTCGACCCGCTGGCCATTCCGCCACACCACCAGGTCGGCGGTCTGCCCGGGCCGGATTTCCGCGACCACCCGCGGCAGATCGCGCAGCTCCTCGATCTCGGTCGCGTCGACCGACAGGATCACATCGCCCTGTAACAGACCCGCAACGTCGGCCGGGCTGCCGGCGATCACGTCCGCGACCAGCGCGCCTTCGGCGGCATCGAGGCCGAGGCCCTCTGCCAAATCCGGCGTCACCGCCTGGATGCTCACACCAAGCCAACCGCGCTCCACCGTGCCGGTCTCCCGCAGTTCATCGATGATCCGCTGGGCAACGTTCGACGGGATGGCGAAACCGATCCCAACGCTGCCGCCAGTCGGTGAGAAGATGGCGGAGTTCACACCGATCACCTCGCCGGCGACGTTGAAGGTCGGCCCGCCGGAATTGCCCCGGTTGATCGACGCATCGATCTGCAGGAACTCGTCATAGGGCCCGCCGGCGCCGATCGCCCGGTCGTGCGCGGACACCACACCAACGGTGACCGTATGACTCAGGCCGAACGGATTGCCGACGGCGATCGCCCAATCGCCGACGCGCGTTTCGTCGGAATCGCCGAAGACTACGTGCGGCAGATCATCGTCCGCCTCGACCTTCAACACCGCCAGGTCGGTCTTCGGGTCGCGCCCGACCAGCGTGGCGTCATATCGGTCGCCATTCATCAGGGTGACACGGATCTCATCGGCATCGCCGGCGACATGGTCGTTGGTCACGATGAATCCGCTCGGGTCGACGATGAAACCGGAGCCGAC
>JANQOE010000010.1 GCA_028279245.1 Alphaproteobacteria bacterium | reverse complement strand
GGGCTTCGGCAAAAGCACCGCGCCGCAACACCGCACCTATTGGCTCCAGGACCATATCGACAATCTGGAGGCGTTCGTCCGCGCCTTGGACCTGTCAGAGATCACGCTGGTCATGCACGATTTCGGCGGCCCGGTCGGCATGGGCCTGGCGTGCCGACATCCGGACCGCATCCGCCGCATCGTGTCGGTCAACGGCCCGGCGCCGTTCGGCCAACCGGATTTGCTCGATCGTGTCACCGCGAACGCCGGCGTGTCGCCCTGGTTCCAATGGATCCTCAAGGCCGAGGAAAACGGCATCCTCGAAGAGGTCCTGGGCCACCTCGACTACAACATCCTGTCGACGCTGAAACTCAACGGCTTTGTTCGCAACGACATCATTACCGACACCTGGATCCGAGCCTACAGCGCACCCTTTCCGACGCCGGCGCACGCGGCGGGGGCGATTGGCTGGGCCAAGGGTTTCGCGACCGGGGCGCATCAATTTGCGGTGCCCGACGATGCTGCCAAGGCGGCGATCCTAGAGAAGCCGGCGCTGGCGATCTGGGGCCTCGATGACCGTACGCTCCATGCCGAGCACTTCCTGCCGCTGTTCAAGCAATTGTTCCCGGCGGCGCGGGTGCACCGGCTGGCGCATGCCGGCCACTACAGTCCCGAAGATGCACCGGCGGAGATCGCGCGGCTCGTAGAGGGCTTTGTCGCTGCTAACTAAGGTTGTCACACGCGGCCGGATGACTGGTGTAGGCTGCTGCTTGGGACGATAACAGGGAGCAGCCGATGCCGGACGGACCGAAGATGTTGCGGTCAACGCCGGTCTTGAAGACCGGCGACTACGAGGTCGCCCGCGCCTTCTACCGGGACAAGTTGGGCTACACCGTGGTCGAGGAAGGCGGCGACCCACCGCGCTTCGGCATTTTCGAGCGGGGGTCCAGCGTGTTGTTCGTTGACGCCTGGCACGGCAAACCGCAGCCCTGCGCCGGTGCCTGGGAGGCCTATGTGCATGTGGATGGCCTCGATGGGCTGTTCGCGGAGCTTGAAGCCGCCGGCGCAAACATCACGCGGGTGATTGAGACGACGGTCTACGAGGTGCGGGAGTTCGAGGTCACCGATCCGGATGGGAATGTTGTCTGTTTCGGTGAGGAGATCGATCCGGCGAAGCGGGTTTGAGCTCTTATATTCCAAGTTGTGGTCCCGGGCTTGACCCGGGATCCATTTCGCCGCCAGGCGCGAGCGTTACCATGGATCCCGGCTCAAGGCCGGGATGACAGCTTTCAAAAACTCGCCGTCATTGCGAGGCGGGCCTATGCCCGCCGTGGCAATCCAGAGCCGGCGTGGCGGCCAGACTGGATTGCCACACGCCCTAATGGGCGTTCGCAATGACGGTTGAGACGTGGCGCGCCAGCCCTACGACGCCTCGGCGTCCGTCGGGAAGATCGCGAACTGCACGAGCCGGCAGGTGTTGGGGCCGGGTTCGCCGTCGGCGATGGCTGATGCCGGTGCGCGTTTCGACAGGCTCTCATCTGTGCAGCCGCCGCGGTAGGAGGCGAGCATCGAGCCGGCGAGCTCCGGAATCACCGGGCCGTGGTCGGCGATGGTGACATGGATTTCCGCATCCGCGTGACGCAGGCCGTGGCCGAACCAGGCGTGGGGCAGGGGGCCGACCGGAATGTGGGCGGCGAATTCCGCGGTGCCGTCGGCGCGGGCGACGATGCCGTCGGCGAGACCCATGTCGGCACCGGTTGCGGTCGTGCGGTCGAACACGTCTGCCGACTTGCAGGGCGAGGTCTCGCAGGCGGCGGGATCGTTGATGGTCACGACCCACATTGTGTAGGCGTGTCCTGGGTTCAGATTGGTTGTCCGGACGCTAACAAACGCGCCTTCTTGCGAGCGCACGAGCGCGGCCGTGGCGCCGCTAATCGTGCGAACATCGCCCTGGGACGCGTGGCTTTTGACAGCGGCATCGGATACCGGCGCGAGGCTTCCGGCGATCACCGGGCCGGTCAGGGCGAGCGCGAGGAACGCGGCTAGGGCGCAGGTTTGGGCGGATCTCGGTCTGTGCATCTATCACTCCTGTAGGTTGATCATGTCACCGGCTGCGTTCCCATGTGCGGCGGGTGAGTACCGATGTCGGTGTGTGCTGACTGTGTTGGCGGTCACAGCGTGACCGGACGGCCGAAAAGTGCTGGCGATGTCGCGAGGCGCCTGGGTGTTTTGGCGCGCTCGCGATAACGCGTAACTTCCCGAATTGCCTACGATTGTCGGGCGGTCTGTTCGAAGACTGTGAACTGCACCATCCGGCACTGGTTCGGCCCTGGCGTGCCGTCCGCTCTGGCCGTCGTCGGGACTGGATCCGGCAGACTTTCATCGGTGCAGCCGCCGCGGTAGCTGCTGAGCATGTCGGTGGTCATGTGCGGTAAGGCAGGACCGTGGTCTTGAACCACCAGATGAACCTCCGCCGTCTCGGTCTGTTCATATCCATGGTCGAACCAGGCTTGGCGCAGATTGCCGACGGGAACATGTGCGGCAAATCGGCCGACGCCATCGTCACCGACGATCAGACTGTCGGCAAAGCCGACGTCGGATCGGGTCAGCGCGGTGCGCTTCAGCACGTCGGGCGTCTTGCACGGCGCGCTTTCGCAGGCTTCGGGTGCGTTTATCGCGACGAACCACAAGGTGTGGACGTGCCCTGGCATCAGGCCGTCCGTCGTGACGCTGACGAATGCGCCCGATGCCGTGGTCATTAGCATGGCGTCGCTCCGATCGAGCGTACGGACCTCGCCTTGGGAGGGGTGGCTCTTCATCGGCGTGTTCATCTCACCGGCGGTGGCCGGCATGGTAAATGCCGCCAGGCCGATGGCGGCCGCCAAAGCCATCAGGGCTGGGCGGCTGTGGTGGTCTCGTTGCATGATTTGTTGCTCCGTCGATTGGTTGAATGTGTCTTGCCGTCCCATCTCCATGACCGGGGCTTGTAGCGCCGATACCGGGGCCGAAGAATGACCGGAGCGCCGGGAGAGTTGATCGGAGCGCCGAAACCGCCGTTGCTGTTGTGACAGCTGGCCTTGGGCTAGATTGGCTTTGGCTTGACGGAGGCCGGATTGGACGCATTGTCGGAGGTGTTGCGGGCGGCACGGTTGTCGGGCGGGGTGTTCCTACGCGGTGCCTTTTCCGAACCATGGCGGCTGTCGTCAGCCCTCGATGTCACCAACTGCCGACAGTATCTGGGCGTCGCCGCAGATCACCTGGTGCTCTACCACTATGTGACCGAAGGCGAGATGATGGTCGATGTGGGTGGCGGCTCCGTATCGGTGTTTCGTCCCGGCGAAGCCGCGATTCTGCCGAGGAACGACTTTCATGTGTTGTCCGGCAAGGAGCCGGCGGAGGCGGTTTCGGCGCTCGATGTGTCACGGATTCCGCAACCCGGCGATTTAATGCGGATCGACTATGGTGGGGGTGGAACGCCGACGCGGATCATCTGCGGTTTTCTCGGCGGCGTGGCGCTGGCCGAGGATCCGCTGTTGTCTGCGTTGCCGCCACTGATGAGGTTCGACAGTACCACCGCGCGGTCGGGCGACCTGGTGCGCACCTCGCTGGCATTCGCCGCCGACGAGATTGAAAGCGGTCGGCCCGGCGCGGGCGCCATGCTGGCCCGCATTTCCGAGATGTTGTTCACCGAAGCGGTCTGCTGCCACATGGCGGAACTATCGGACGGGGCCACCGGCTGGCTTGCTGCGGCGCGGGACCGTGGGGTCGGGCGGGCGTTGGCAGCGCTGCACGCACATTCGGAACGCGCCTGGACCGTCGACGACTTGGCCTGCGAGGCAGGCTTGTCGCGTACGGTTCTCGGCGAACGGTTCGGGCGGTTTCTCGGCGTGCCGCCGATGGAGTATCTGACCAACTGGCGGCTGCAACTTGCAGCGCGCCAGTTGGCGACCAGCGATGCGCCGGTCCTCGCGGTTGCCGAGGCAGTCGGCTATGGCTCGGAGGCGGCGTTCAGCCGGGCCTTCAAGCGTCAACACGACCTGTCGCCAACGGCATGGCGGCGGATGCGCGGGCAGGGTGCGTCATGCACCTGAGCCGTCCTCCGCGCCTGCCCGTGTTGTCTCCGTTGGTCGAGACCGTCTGGGTGTATCGCGCCGCGCCTAACGATTCGCTGGAGCTGGTGCTGCCCAGCGGCCGGATGCAGTTGCTGATCAACCTTCGCGGTGATGGTCTGGCCGACTTCGACGTCGATGGCCGGCCCTTGGACCAAACCGGCGCGTTAGCGGTGCAGGGGCCAACGACCCGGCCGCGCCTGCTGGATATGGGCCAGCACACTGCGCTTTGCGGCGTGGCGTTTCGTCCGGGCGGTGCCCGCCTGTTGGTATCGCTCGCAAGCGAGATTACCGACCGGGTCGTTGATTTGGACCATTTTTGGCGCGATGGGACGGATCGACTGTTCGACTCGCTGGCCGGGGAAACGGATATGGGCCGGCTGCTGGACCGGTTGGAAGGGGCGTTGGCGCGGCGGCTGGGCGGGGTCACCTTGGACTCCGGCTTTAGTCATGCGGTCAAAATGTTGGAGCAGGGCCATGCCGTTGGTCGGGTGGAGCGCGAGCTTGATTTGTCGGCCCATGGGCTGCGACGCTTGTTTCGGGACCATGCCGGTATGATGCCGAAGACCTTTGCGCGGCTGGAACGCTTTCGGACGACGGTGCGGGAACTGCCGCGGCGGACGTCCTGGGTGCAGCTGGCGCTCGACTGCGGCTATGTCGACCAATCCCACCTTATCCGCGAGTTCAAGGCGTTTTCGGGCACGACGCCGGCGCGCTTCCGGGCGATGGGCCCGCGGAAACCGACGCATTATCGGATCGGCGACGCGCGTTAGTTTTTGTCCAATACGCTGCCGACGGTCGGTGGGTACAGTCCGGGCTTCAGGCCAATAGGAGGACGGGATGACCCAATCAGTTGACTCGGTTCGCGTGACCCCCCGCCTGGTGATCGAGGGGGTGGACGCGGCGATCGACTACTACAGTAAGACCCTCGGCGCGATTCAGATCGAACGGTATGCGGATGACGAGGAGCGGGTGGTCCATGCAGCGATCCGCATCGGCGACTTCATCGTGTCGTTTGCCGAGCAGATCGAAGACTGGGGTCTGCTCGGGCCGGGGCGGCTCGGCGGTTCGCCGATCTTGCTTCATCTTTCGGTGCCGGATTGCGACGCGGTCGGTGCGCGGATGGTTGAGCACGGGGCCGAGGTGCTGATCCCCATTGAGGACCGCTTCTACGGCAAACGCGAGGGCCGCCTGCGCGACCCCTTCGGGCATTTGTGGATCGTTAGTACGCCGCTCGATGCCGCACCTACTTCTTGACGCGCCGGGCTGACCTACTGCTTCGGCCTGTCATCCCGGGCTTGACCCGGGATCCATTTGGACGCTCGCGTTGGCGGCGACATGGATCCCGGCTCTCCGCTTCGCCGCGGCCGGGATGACAGTTTGTTGCGGAGCTATTAGCCCAACGACTCCAGCGGTTCCCGATTCCCGAAGCCACGCACATCCGGCCCCGTGGGTGCGGCCCAGCGGACGGCGTTGGCGATGACGCGCTGGATCTCGGTGTTGTGGTAGGTTGGGTGGGTTTCGTGGCCGGGGCGGAAGTAGAAGATACGGCCCGCGCCGCGCCGGTAGCAGCAGCCGGAGCGGAAGACCTCGCCGCCCTGGAACCAACTGATGAAGACCAACTCTTCGGGTGCTGGGATGTCAGCGTGTTCGCCGTACATCTCCTCTTCCTCGAGTTGGATGTACTCGCCAATTCCCTCGGTGATCGGGTGGCCGGGAGCGACGACCCATAGGCGTTCACGTTCGCCCGCCTCGCGCCATTTCAGGTCGCAGGTGGTGCCCATCAGCGATTTGAAGATCTTCGAGAAATGGGCCGAATGCAGCACGATCAGGCCCATCCCGGCCAGCACCCGTTCCTTGACCCGGGCGACGACATCGTCGGGCACATCATCGTGGCGGGCGTGGCCCCACCAAATGAGCACGTCAGTTTCGGCGAGGCGCTCCGCCGTCAGCCCGCAGTCGGGGTCCTCCTGGGTGGCGGTCGAGACCTCAACGCCGTCTTCCCCGCGGAGTGGGGCGGCGATGGTGTTATGCAGGCCATCAGGATAGACGGCCTTGACGTCATCACGGGTGCGCTCGTGATGGAACTCGTTCCAGACAACGACACGAATTGGCATAGTTATGTCTCCCTTTTGACAGCGGTCAATCGGCCATTTTCATGCGCCGACGAAACGACCGCTTCCATTAAGGCAATTGTTCCAAGATTGTCGTGGGATGTGGAGGCGATTGAATTTGTTTGGCCTTGTAATGTCAGTGCAAATGTATTGAGGGTACCGGCCCGGCCAAAATGTTGAATGTCCTCGGTTATTACGGCTTTCTCGGTTCCGTCGAGCGTGGTGATACTTACCTCTTCCCCGGCGAGGACGCGGCCCGGGCCGCCTTGGCGGCTCTGAAACGTGATGAGACCCCGCTCGCATTCGACTTGCCACCGGCCGGACCAGGGTGTCTCCGGATACCGCGAGACCTCATTGCCGCTGTAGGTGGCGACCACGCCGTTCTCGAAGCGGATCATGCCGGTGGCGGCCGCGTCGGACTGGAATGGGCTGCCCGGTGGGTTGCGGCTCCAGAAGATGGCTTCGGTTGGTTGGGCGGGCACGATGACGCGCAACATGTCCCAATGGTGGATCGCCATGTCGACCAGCAGGATGTCCGGCACGTCGGTATAGGGAGAGTCCTCGATCTGG
>JANQOE010000128.1 GCA_028279245.1 Alphaproteobacteria bacterium | reverse complement strand
TCCCCCGTGCGGCTTAGCGGTATGGCGCGTCGGATTCGAGCGCCAAGGCGATCTCCTCCTCCCACCTGTCGCCGTTCGCCAGGAGCTTATCCTTGTTGTACATCAGCTCTTCCCGGGTCTCGGTCGCGAACTCGAAATTCGGACCCTCGACGATGGCATCGACTGGGCAGGCCTCCTGGCAGAAGCCGCAGTAGATGCACTTCGTCATGTCGATGTCGTAGCGCGTCGTGCGGCGGCTGCCATCGTCGCGCGGTTCGGCTTCGATGGTAATCGCCTGGGCGGGGCAAATGGCCTCGCAGAGCTTGCAGGCGATGCAGCGCTCCTCGCCATTCGGATAGCGCCGCAACGCATGTTCGCCACGGAAGCGCGGGCTGATCGGCCCCTTCTCGTAGGGGTAGTTCAAGGTGACCCGGCGGCGGAACATGTAGCGGAAGGTCAGTGCGAGGCCGCGCACGATCTCCGCCAGCAACAAGGCGCGTGCGGATCGATCAACAAATGCCATATCGACCTACTCCGGCAGCCAGTCGAACGCGATCAGTGCGCCGGCCGTCAGAACCACCCAGAACAACGAGAACGGCAGGAAGACCTTCCAGCCCAGGCGCATGAGTTGGTCGTAGCGGTACCGCGGCACGGTGGCGCGCACCCAGAGAAAGATGAACAGGACAAACGCGACCTTCACGGCGAACCAAATGACGCCGGGGATCCAGTTGAACGGGGCGATATCGAAGGGCGGCAGCCAGCCACCGAGGAACAACACCACCGTCATGCCGCTCATCAGGATCATGTTGGCGTATTCGCCCAACATGAAGAGCGCGAAGGTCATCGACGAGTATTCGACGTTGTAGCCGGACACCAACTCGGCCTCGGCCTCCGGCAGGTCGAATGGCGAGCGGTTGGTTTCGGCGAGGGCCGAGACCACGAAGACGACGAACATCGGGAACAGCGGAATGAAGAACCACAGGTTTTCCTGCGCCCGCACGACATCCGACAGGTTCAGCGAGCCGACCGCCAGTAAGACGGTGATGATGACGAAGCCGATGGAGACTTCGTAGGACACCATCTGTGCCGCCGAACGCAGGGCGCCGAGGAACGGATACTTCGAGTTCGAGGCCCAGCCGGCCATGATAATGCCGTAGACGCCGAGGGAGCTGATGGCGAACAGGTAGAGGATGCCGACGTTGATATCGGCGAGTACCCAGCCTTCGTCGAACGGGATCACCGCCCAGCCAATCAGCGCTAAGGTGAAGGTGATGACCGGCGCGATGATGAAGACCACACGGTTGGCGCCGGTCGGTATCACCGTCTCCTTGAACATCAGCTTCACGCCGTCGGCGATCGGCTGCAGCAAACCAAATGGTCCGACGACGTTCGGTCCCATGCGGAGTTGCATGGCGGCAATGACCTTGCGTTCCGCATAGGTCAGGTAGGCGACCGCCCCCAGCAGCGGGACGACAATCAGCAGGATGTAGAAGACGATGACGATCGTCGGCCAGGCGTAGCCGGTCCAGAACTCAGCCATCGGTGCCGGTCCTCGCCGTGTCCGCCTGGGCAAAGTCCCGCGTACAGGCCGCCATGGTTTCCGAAGCGCGGCTGATCGGGTCGGTCTGGTAGTAGTTGGCGATGGGCAATTCGAATGGTGCGTCGGTCACCTGACCACCGCCAAAATCGGTCCATTCCGCCCCAGTGACCTCACCTACCTCGTCGAAGACCGGGTTCACTTCGACCAGGCGTTTCCGCACGTCGGCCAGGGAAGCAAACCCGATGGACTGGCCGAGCACGTCTGAAAGCGCCCGAATGATTGTCCAGTCTTCGCGGGCATCGCCGACCGGTTGGGCGGCGCGCCGGCCGAGTTGGACGCGCCCCTCGGTGTTGACGTAGGTGCCGTTCTTTTCGGTGTACGCCGCGCCGGGCAGGATCACATCGGCCCGGTGAGCGCCGGCATCGCCGTGGTGTCCCTGATAGATGACGAAGGCCTTGCCGAAATGGCTGTGATGGATCTCGTCGGCGCCCAGCAGGTAGACGACGTCGATCTCGCCATTGCTGGCGCCAGAGAGGATCTGCGCTGTGTCGCGCCCCGACGGTCCCGGAACGAAGCCGAGGTCGAGGGCGCCGACCCGCGCCGCCGCCGTATGCAGGATGTTGAAACCGTTCCAGTCTTGCCGCACGGCACCGACCGCCTGGGCCAGATCGCGGGCCGTGCCTAGCACCGCCTCGCCGTCAGGCCTGGCCAAGGCGCCCATGCCGACGATGATCGCGGCTTTGTCCGCCTGCCGCAGCGTATCCGCAAACGGATGCGCGCTGCGGGCGACGGCTGTCAGCGTATCCGGTCCGGCACCGAGATACTCGGCCGGATAGGTGAGATCCAACTGCTGGCCGATGATACCGGCGCGCAGACCGTTGTGGAGCCAGGCCTTGCGCAGCCGCGTGTTGACTAGGGGCGCTTCCCAGCGGGGATTGGTGCCGACCAATAAAACGGCGTCGATATCTTCCAAACCGGCGATGGTGGAGTTCAGCAGATAGCTGGCACGGACCGCCGGGTTCAGCTTTGCACCGTCCTGACGGCAATCGACGTTCGGCGACCCCAGCCGTGTCATCAGCTCTTTCAGCGCCAGCATCGACTCCGCGTCGCACTGGTCACCGGCGATGGCGGCGATACGGCTGCCCTGCACGCCTTGAACACGGTCGCGGATTGCAGCGAAGGCCTCGTCCCAACTGGCGGGCTGCAGTTTGCCGTCGCGGCGCACATAGGGCCGATCGAGACGCTGCCGACGCAGCCCGTCGCAAGCATAGCGGCCCTTGTCGCTGAGCCACTCCTCGTTCACCGGCTCATTGAGTCGGGGGAGTATCCGTAGGACCTCGGTGCCGCGGGCATCGACCCGGATGGCGCTGCCGACGGCGTCGAGCACATCGACGCTTTCCGTCTTCGACAGCTCCCAGGGCCGGGCGACGAAGGCGTAAGGCTTCGACGTGAGCGCACCGACCGGGCACAGATCGATGACGTTGGCGCTGAGTTCGGAGTCGAGCGACTTTTCGAGATAGGTGGTGATCTCCGCCTTCTCGCCTCGGCCGAGCAAGCCGAGTTCGGGAACGCCCGCCACTTCGGTCGCAAAGCGCACACAACGGGTGCAGTGGATGCAGCGGGTCATGATCGTCTTGATCAGCGGCCCCATATGCTTGTCTTCGACCGCCCGCTTGTTTTCTTGGTAACGCGACCGGTCGAACCCGTAGGCCATGGCCTGGTCCTGCAGATCGCACTCGCCGCCCTGATCGCAGATCGGGCAGTCGAGCGGATGGTTGATCAGCAGGAACTCCATCACCCCGTTGCGGGCTTTCTTCACCGTGTCGGTGTCGGTGCGGATGACCATGCCCTCGCCGATCGGCATGGCGCAGGAGGCGATAGGTTTCGGCGCGCGCTCCATTTCGACCAGGCACATACGGCAGTTGCCGGCGATCGACAGGCGTTCGTGATAGCAGAACCGGGGAATCTCCTTACCGGCGAGTTCACAAGCCTGGAGCACGGTCAGCCCGGCATCGACCTCGATTTCCGTGCCGTCGATGGTCAGTTTCGGCATGGCCTACTCCGCCGCCATCGGTGTGCTCACCGAATGGGTCTTGCGGTCGAGGATGCGCCGTTCGATCTCCGGCCGGAAATGGCGGATCAGACCCTGGATCGGCCAGGCCGCCGCGTCGCCGAGCGCGCAAATCGTGTGCCCTTCGACCTGGTAGGTCACCTGTTCCAGCAAATCGATCTCCTCGACCTCGGCGTCGCCGCGCACCATCCGCTGCATCACCCGGTACATCCAGCCGGTGCCCTCGCGGCACGGCGTACACTGGCCGCAGCTCTCATGCATGTAGAAGTGCGACAGCCGGGCAATGGCTTCGACGATGTCGGTCGATTTGTCCATGACGATGACCGCTGCGGTGCCGAGGCCAGATTTGACCTCACGCAGGCTGTCGAAATCCATCAGCTGTTCGTCGCAGATCTGCTTGGGCAGCACAGGGACCGACGAGCCGCCGGGAATGACGGCAAGCAGATTGTCCCAGCCGCCACGCACGCCGCCCGCATGTTTCTCGATGAGTTCCCGCAGGGGGATACCCATCTCCTCTTCGACATTGCACGGGTTGTTCACGTGACCGGAGATGCAGAAGACCTTGGTCCCCGTATTGTTCGGCCGGCCGAGGCCAGCGAACCAGGAGCCGCCACGGCGGAGAATGGTCGGCGCAACGGCGATGGTCTCGACATTGTTCACGGTAGTGGGACAGCCGAACACGCCGACGGCCGCCGGGAACGGCGGCTTGAGGCGGGGCTGTCCCTTTTTGCCTTCGAGGCTTTCGAGTAGCGCGGTTTCCTCGCCACAGATGTAGGCGCCCGCCCCGCGGTGGACATAGATGTCGAAGTCCCAACCGGATCCGCAGGCATTCTTGCCGAGCAGACCCGCGTCGTAAGCCTCCGCAACCGCCGCTTCGAGATGCTCGCTTTCCTGATAGAACTCGCCGCGAATGTAGATGTAGGCGGTGTGCGCGCCCATCGCGCGGCCGGCGACGACACATCCTTCCAGTAGAACGTGCGGGTCATAGCGCAGGATTTCCCGATCCTTGCAGGTGCCGGGTTCGGACTCATCGGCGTTGACCACCAGATAGCTCGGGCGTTCGCCTTCCGGCGGCATGAACGACCATTTGAGGCCGGTCGGGAAGCCGGCGCCGCCGCGGCCGCGCAGGCCGGATTCCTTGATAGCCGCGACGATGTCCTCGCGGCTCATCTGGATGAGTTGGGCGGTGTTGTCCCAAATGCCGCGCCGGCGTGCGCCGGCCAGCCGCCAGTCATCCTGGCCGTAGAGATTAAGGAAGATGCGATCCTGATCCTTCAGCATCAGTCCGCACCCTCAAGCTGGGTGAGCGAGGTCAGGCCGCCGACCGGTTCGGAGCCGACCCGGCCCGCCTGTGATCCGGTCTTCGGCTGTTCGCCACGCTTCAAGGCCTGCAGCACATTGGCAAAGCTCTCGGGCGTCAGGTCCTCGTAGAAGTCGTCGTTGATCTGCACCATCGGCGCGTTGCAACAGGCGCCGAGGCATTCGACTTCGACGACGGTGAACAGTCCGTCTGCACTGGTCCCGCCCAGCTCGCAGCCGGTCTCGCGAAGACAGGTGTCCCGCAGCGCGTTGGAGCCACGCAGCCAGCATGGTGTGGTGCGGCACAACTGGACGAAGTTCTTGCCGACGGGCGCCTGGTTGTACATCGAATAGAAGGTCGCGACTTCCAGCACCCGGATCTTCGGCATGCCGAGAAAGCTCGCGACATATTCGACAGCCACATTCGGCAGCCAACCGCCGCATTGGCGCTGCGCCAAGTCGAGTAACGGCATGACGGCGCTTTGCTGGCGGCCTTCCGGATACCGCGCCACGTAGCCCTTCGCCTTCTCGAGATTCTCGGCGGAGAACTCGAATTCGGTCCACTCGGCGTTGGCAGGATGCAGGTTCACCGGTCGATCTCTCCGAAGACGATATCGAGGCTGCCGATGATGGCAGGCACGTCAGCCAGCATGTGGCCCTTGGTCAGGAACTCGAAGGCTTGCAGGAAGTGGAAGCCGGGCGCCCGGATCTTGCAGCGATAGGGTTTATTGGTGCCGTCGGCCACCAGATACACCGCGAACTCGCCCTTCGGCGCCTCGACGGCCGTGTAGGTTTCGCCGGCGGGCACATGATAGCCCTCGGTGTACAGCTTGAAATGATGGATTAGCGCTTCCATCGATTGCTTCATCTGACCGCGCTTCGGCGGGGCGATCTTCTGGTCTTCGCAAACGACGGGGCCTTCCGGCATCTCGGCCAGGCACTGTTCCATGATGCGAAGGCTTTGCCGCATCTCCTCGACCCGCACCAGATAACGGGCGTAGCAGTCGCCGGTTTTGCCGATGGGAACGTCGAAGGTCATCCGGTCGTACACATCATAAGGCTGCGACTTGCGGAGGTCCCAGGCGACGCCGCTGGCACGAAGGCATGGCCCGCTCATGCCCCAGTCGAGGGCCTGTTCGGCGGTCATGATGCCGATATCAACAGTGCGCTGCCGGAAGATCCTGTTTTCGTTGAGCAGCGTTTCCATGTCCGCAATGAACTTCGGAAACGTGCGGCAGAAATCGGCAATATCGTCGGCCAGCCCCGCCGGTAGATCCTGATGCACCCCGCCCGGGCGGAAGTAGGCGGCATGGAGACGCGCCCCGGAGGCACGCTCATAGAACTCCATTAGCCGCTCACGTTCCTCGAAGCCCCAGAGCAACGGCGTCATCGCCCCTACATCAAGGGCATAGGCCGTGAGGTTGAGAATGTGGTTCAGAATGCGGCCGATTTCCGAATAGAGCACGCGGATGTACTGGCCACGCTCCGGCACCTCGATCCCGAGCAGCTTTTCGGTGGCCAGAGCGAACGCATGCTCCTGGTTCATCGGCGACACGTAGTCGAGCCGGTCGAAATACGGGACGGCCTGTAGATACGTCTTGTGCTCGATGAGCTTTTCGGTGCCGCGGTGAAGCAGGCCGATATGCGGGTCGGCGCGTTCGACGACCTCCCCGTCCATCTCTAATACTAGCCGTAAAACGCCATGCGCCGCAGGGTGTTGCGGCCCGAAGTTCATGGTCAGGTTCTTGATTGCGACTTCCGCCACTATTCACCTTCCGCCGGCGGCTGCTCGGCCTTTTCATCGCCGGGGAGCTGGCGGGTCATGCCTTCCCATGGGCTGAGGAAATCGAAGTTGCGGAAGTCTTGGGTCAGCTTGACCGGGTCGTAGACGACGCGCTTCTGCTGCTGGTCGTAGCGGACTTCGACATGGCCGGTCAGCGGGAAGTCCTTGCGTAGCGGATGGCCCTCGAACCCATAGTCGGTGAGCAGGCGGCGTAGATCGGGGTGGCCTTCGAAGAAGATGCCGTAGAGGTCCCAGGTCTCGCGTTCCAGCCAGCCGGCGCAGCTAAACAGTTCAACGACCGTCGGGACCGCGGACGCCTCATCCGTCACGATCTTAACGCGGATCCGCTGATTGTGTTTGACCGAGAGCAGGTTGTAGACGACGTCGAAACGCTCGTCCCGGTCCGGGTAGTCGGCGCCGCAGATATCGACCAGCACCTTGAATTGGGTCTGGCTGTCATCGCGCAGGAATTTCAGTAACTGCCGAATGCTGCTACGACGCGCAAGGATGGCCAGCTCGTCATGCTGTTGCTGGACCTCCTTCACCGCCTCAGGCAAGGCGGCGGCGATGTAGTCGCCCAGGTCCTGCAGAGCTTGGTTCATCCGGCCGCCTGCCTACCGCGCGATGGTGCCGGTGCGGCGGATCTTCTTCTGTAGCTGGATGATGCCGTACAGAAGGGCCTCGGCGGTCGGCGGACAGCCGGGCACATAGATGTCGACCGGCACGATGCGGTCGCAGCCACGGACGACCGAGTAAGAGTAATGGTAGTAGCCGCCGCCGTTGGCACAGGACCCCATGGAGATCACCCAGCGGGGCTCAGCCATCTGGTCGTAAACTTTGCGCAGCGCCGGGGCCATTTTATTGGTCAGGGTGCCGGCGACGATCATCACGTCGGATTGGCGCGGGCTGGCGCGGAACATGGTGCCGAAGCGGTCCAAGTCGTAGCGCGAGGCCGCGGTGTGCATCATCTCCACCGCGCAGCAGGCCAGGCCAAAGGTCATCGGCCAGAGGGAACCAGTCCGGGCCCAATTCACCAGCTTGTCCATCTGGGCAATGACGAAGCCCTTGTCCGCTAGTTCGTTGGTCACCGCTTTCAGCGCGGCGGGATCGCCCGCAACGGTGCTTACTCCCATTCCAGTGCTCCCTTCTTCCACTCGTAGGCAAAGCCGACTGTCAAGATCAGAAGGAAGACGAACATCGACCAGAACCCGAAGACGCCGATGTCACGCAGCGCGACCGCCCAAGGGAAGAGAAACGCGACTTCCAGGTCGAAAATGATGAACAGGATGGCAATCAGGTAGAAGCGGACGTCGAACTTGACCCGGGCATTCTCAAACGCCTCGAACCCACATTCATAGGCGGAGTTCTTGGCGGCATCGGGCTTCTGATTGCCGACAATCATCGACGCAACGACGATCGCCAGCGACAGGCCCACCGCGAGCCCGAGGAAAATCAGGATCGGAAGATACTCGCGTAGGAGCTCGTCCATACACTGTCCCAAACGTCCGGTTACATGCGACGTGACGCACTCAGCGAGACACCCGGCTGACGGCGGCCCCCCATACCACGACAGCGTCGCCCGTATTGCGGCGCACCCTTACACCAGCGGGCAAATCAGCGCAATGGTCGCACTAACTCACTAAATGTAGGGTCTATGAGCCCCTGCGGGGCGCCGGTTTGAGCGTCACAACGCCGCAGGTTGCAGCTCGGCAATCGGCATGCGCTGGGCGATCATTGCCTCGCCGTCGCGGCTACATGCCTGGAGCGTGACGGCCGGCTCCGACGCCCGCCAATCCACCTCGATGAGACCGAAGTTGTGCCCGCGATAAGGCTCGCCCTGCCGGTTCTTGTTGAAACTTTCGTACAGGTTGCTGCGGTTCAGTCCGCTACTGGTCAGTTCCCACAATGTGTACGGAAGTGTGGCATCGCGCGCGGCAGATAGCTCGGCGCGATGGATGTCGCCGCTAATGAACAGAACGCCGCCCGCGCCTGTCCGGCGAATCAGTTCGACCATGCGTCGCCGCTCGTTGGGCAGGTTGGCCCAGGTCTCCGAACCGGTGAAGCTTGATACAAATGGCGTACTCGTTGCGACTATTCGCACATCCGCGGGTGCGGAGAACTGCCGTTCGAGCCAGGCCCATTGAGCCGGGCCCAGCATGGTCCGTCTGCTGCTCTGCTGGGGCCGGTAGGGCCCGCGTCCGCTGAGCTTGCGCAGAAGCGCGGTCGGCACGTCGACCATTGAGAAGGGGCTGCGGTGATACCGCGTGTCGAGCAGGATGAGCTGCACGATCCTGCCCGGCGGGCCGAAACTGTAGGCGGTGTAGATGCCGCCGTCGCGCAAACGCCGCTCCGTGTCTTTGGGCTCGTCGAAGAAGTCGAGGAAGACCTGCTTCGATTCGCGCTTCATCGGGTAGCGGGAATCGGCATTGTTCTCCCCGTAGTCGTGATCGTCCCAGGTGGCGACAAGTGGGACCCGGCTACGGAACCGGGCAAACTCCGGTTTGGCCGCAAGCGCCTTATACTGGTCGCGTAGTACATTGATATCGCGCGTGTCGCCGTAGACGTTGTCGCCAAGGAAAGCGAACAGGTCGGGCTGCCGCCCGGCTATCGCATCCCAGATCGGCTGCGGGCGTTCCTGCCGGGCACACGCCCCGAATGCTAGACGGAACGGCCGCTCATCGTCTGCAGCGTTGGCCACTGTGCTCCGCCATGTGACCAACTGGGTCCCGGCCCCGACGGCCGTCTTCAGAAAGTCGCGTCGGTTCATGGTGCCACGCCTCGATCCCGCTAACTGGTACGGTCACTCCGAAGTGGTAGGCGGCCAACAGCCCTCGTCTTACGACAGGCGCGCCCTTTCAAACGCATAAGCGCCTGCAACAATAGCAAAAAAGGGCCTGAAGTTGGGAGGTTGGGGGTGTTAGTCGAATTGATCGCTGCCGCGCGGCGGCCGGCGCTGATTGGTGCGATCGTAGTCATTGGTGCGGCCTGTGCACCGGATATGCCGGATGCGCCGTTCTGGAAGAAGACGCATGGCGTTTATCCCAACGTCTCGAATACCGAGGCGGCAGCCGCCTGCGAGAACCAGGCACGGAACGCACTCGGGCAACTCCACGGCAGCAAGTCGGAAGAACTCTACGTTGCCTGCATGGAAGCCTTTGGCTTCACACAGGTTTCGGCGAAGGAAGCCGCGGAGGCTCTGGCGGCCCAATAGCCGGTCCCTACTCGTTGCGTCCTGGTTCGCGCTGGCACGGCGCGCGCTGTATGGTGCCCGCGCCCCTAGCAGCGGAGGAACATAGTGAGCTTGACACAGCCGACCACGGCGCTCGACCACTACGCGAACTACCCCAGCCTGAAGGACAAGGTCGTCTTCGTTACCGGGGGCAGTTCGGGCATCGGTGCAGACTATGTGGTGCAGTTCGCATCGCAGGGCGCAAAGGTGGGTTTTGTCGGGCGGAACCAGCAGGCTGCTGACGGGATTGTCGAGAGCTGCCAGTCCCAAGGCTTTCCGGCGCCATTGTTCATCCCTTGCGATCTGCGTGACATCGAAGCGCTGCGGAGCGCGATCAAACAGACCGAGTCAGCGTTCGGGACGATCACCGGCTTGGTGAATAACGCGGCCAGCGACGAACGGCACAAGACGGAAGACGTCACGCCTGAGTATTGGGACGAGCGCATGCAGGTAAATCTGCGCCACCAGTTTTTCGCTATTCAGGCGGTCATCCCAGGGATGAAGGATGCTGGTGGTGGCTCCATCGTGAACCTGGGCTCGATTGGCTGGATGATGAAGGTTCCGGACTATCCGGCTTATGCAACGTCAAAAGCCGCCGTGCTTGGCCTGACCCGGACCATGGCCAAACAGCTTGGGCCGCACAATATCCGGGTGAACTGTGTGACGCCGGGGTGGATCATGACAGAGAAACAAGAACGCTTATGGCTCACGCCGGAAGGTGAACAGGAGTTAATGGCCGGCCAGTGTCTGCCACGAAAACTGTATTCGCCCGAAGTGACCCGGATGATTCTGTTTCTTATTGCCGACGACGGTAGCGCCTGCACCAGCCAGACCTTTGTCGTCGATGGCGGCTGGGCCGGCCAGTAGTCTCCGAACGACCTCACCCAAACCAAGGGACACTCATGGGTTTGCTCGATCCGACAAAACACCCGACCGAAAAGTTTGGCGTTGGCCAGTCCGTCATGCGGACGGAAGATCCGCGATTGCTGACCGGCCGCGGCCGGTATGCCGATGACGACCAGCCGGCGGACTGTGCGTACGGGCTTATGGTGCGGTCCGGCTACGCCCACGGCGACGTTCGCGCGTTGGACTGTTCGGCCGCACTAGAAGTCCCGGGGGTGCTGGCGATCTATACCGGTCAGGATATCCGGGCGGCGGGCTATGGCTCGATACCCTGCGCGGCCAAGCTCACCAACCGTGACGGGTCGCCTATTATTGTGCCGGAACGCTATGCGCTGGCGACCGACCGCGTTCGTCATGTCGGTGAAGGCTTGGCCTTCGTGGTTGCGGAGACGCTCGCGGCGGCAAAAGAAGCTGCCGACCTCATCGTTGTCGATATCGATCCGTTGCCGGCCGTCACCGATATCGACAAGGCTTCGGCACCGGAAGGCCCCCAGTTGTTCGACGAAATGCCGAACAACGTTTCGCTCGACTGGCACCACGGCGACACCGCTGCCGTCGAACGCGCCTTTGGCGCGGCGGCTCACGTCACCAAGCTCCACCTGATCAACAACCGGGTGGTCGTCGTGTCGCTGGAACCGCGGGTGGCGGTGGCGTCCTACGACGCGCCAGAAGAGAAGTTCACAGTTCGTGCCGGGTGTCAGGGCACCTTTGGATTGCACAACGGCATCGCTGGCCTGATGAAGCTTCCGCCCGAGAAGATCCGTGTCTTGGCCGACGATGTCGGTGGTTCCTTCGGTATGAAGGCGCCGGCTTATCCTGAGTATGTGCCGCTACTGCACGCCGTCCGGGAACTCGGACGCCCCATCAAATGGGCAGCCGAAAGAACTGAGAGTTTCGTCAGCGACTATCAAGGGCGAGATGGCAGTGTTTATGCGGAACTAGCGCTCGATACGGACGGTACCTTTCTCGCCATCCGGGTCGAAGGATTTGCGAATTTGGGCGCCTATCCGTCGGCTTTCGGACCGGCCATTCAGACGGTCAATATCGTCAAGAACATGCCCAGCATGTACCGCACGCCATTGATCGAAGTCGCCGTGAAATGCGTGGTGACCAACACGGTGCCGACCCATGCTTATCGCGGCGCGGGGCGCCCCGAAGGCAACTATTATATGGAGCGGCTGATTGACGCCGCGGCCGCCGAACACGGTTTCGACCCGGTCGAATTGCGCCGGCGGAACCTGATACCGCCCGCCGCAATTCCGTTCGAAGCGGCGTCCGGCCTCACCTATGACTCCGGCGATTTCCCTGCCCTGCTCGACAAAACGCTCGACCTAGCTGATCGCGACGGCTTCGCGGTGCGGCGCACCGACAGCGAGGCGCGCGGCAAGCTACGCGGCTTCGGGCTCGCTTGCTATCTCGAAGTGACTGCTCCACCAGGAAAGGAGATGGGCGGTCTGGAGTTCGGCGAAGATGGATCCATCACGCTCGTCACCGGCACGCTCGACTATGGCCAGGGCCATGCCTCAACCTTTGCGCAGATTGTCGCTGAGCGGCTTGGCGTGCCGTTCAATCGGATACGGCTGGTGCAGGGCGACAGTGACCGCCTGCTGATTGGCGGCGGGACTGGCGGATCCCGATCGGTCATGGCGACCGGGACGGCTATCGTCGGCGCGGTGGAGAAGGTGGTCGAGCGCGGCCGGGCGATCGCCGGACATATCTTCGAAACTGCGATGGAAGACATTGTCTTCGAAGCAGGTGTTTTCACGGTGGCGGGGACTGATCGCCAGATGAGTCTCGATGACGTCTGCGGGTGGCTCAGGGAACAGCGTGAGCTGCCGAAGGGATTGCCCGCCAGCCTCGACGTGGCTGACATTTACGATACGCCGCCGTCGAGCTTTCCCAATGGTTGCCACGTCGCCGAGGTAGAGGTCGATCCCGATACTGGTGAGGTGACGCTGGACCGCTATTCTGTGGTCGATGATTTTGGTGTGCTGATCAACCCGGCGCTGGTCGAGGGCCAGGTTCATGGCGGTGTGGTGCAGGGGCTCGGCCAGGCGCTAACCGAACGCACGGTCTATGACGCGGATGGTCAGCTCTTGTCCGGTTCGCTGATGGATTACGCGCTACCCCGCGCCGATCAAGTCGGCGCGTTTGACTTCGTATCGCATCCGGTGCCCGCTCGGACGAATCCGCTTGGCGTGAAGGGATGCGGCGAGGCGGGTGTTACCGGTGCACTCCCCGCTATCATGAATGCCGTCGTCGATGCGCTAGCGGATCGCGGCGTTGTACACATCAACATGCCAGCCACACCGCAGAGTGTTTGGCAGGCTCTGCAGCGTGGAACCAGCGTCGAATAACGTTGGGTACCCCCGGTAGCGGCGGCTACTTCTTCTTGCGGCGTGCACTCGCTGCTTCGTACGCGGCTTCGATCACGTCGTCGAAGACGCCGCCATGCACGTCTTTGATAACTTTCCGATAGAACGGGATGATCTGACTCTTCCGCCGGCCAATGAATAGCGCCGAACCCGAGTTGCCGTTTTCATCCTCAAACTCAAGAATGTTCTGTCCGTAGCGAAGGGTGGTCCAGTATTCGCCATTCTTGGCAAACCACCACTGAAGTCCCTTTTCTTCCTTACCTTCCGCGATAGAGATCTGCCGCTCTACAGCCTTCTCGAATTTCGACTGTGGCGTCGCAGTCGGTGCCGCTTTGCCCGCACGAAGATCGGCAACCGTATAGCCCGAGAGTTTTGCCATTCGTTATTGTTCCCATGATTCTTTTTGAAGACTAACGGTTTCTGCACATAGATTGTGCTAACGAGCCTGTCAACGCGAAAGCCTGAAACTGAGGGTTTTTGCGAAAGATAGTCCACCACATCTCCCTTAGTGCCGTACCGATTCCTTTTGCACTATGCGCGTTAGTTGATGTGTTGTTGATTCGACGTAAGCGCCCGTGAGTTGTGCATTGCAAAACTGAAGTCAGGGTCAATGTACTTTTGCCCGCGTTTCACGCCGAGCAACTGTCGGGACAGTGACCACCAAAGAACTAGACCACTGCCGGGATTTGTTCAGTTGCCAGCACACACCGTCGAGATGCTGTACCGGCACAATGATGACTGGAAAGTGGCGGGAGTGACGGGACTCGAACCCGCGGCCTCCGGCGTGACAGGCCGGCGCTCTAACCAACTGAGCTACACCCCCGCAGCGCTGCGGATTACTGGTATACAGATTGCCGCGAGGAAGGTCTTATCAACCGGGTGTACTGTATGCGCAATTGGGGTGTCAAGGAGCCGACGCCGGCCCGATGAGCAAGCGACGGGACCGGCGGAAAGGGGGGCTGACCGCGCCCGCCCTGCTGGGGTTTGCGGTCGCCCTTTTCTTGGTAAACGGCCTGCTCACCTACGCAAATGCCTGGCCGACGCCATGGATCAGCCTCCGGCCGAGGCTTTCGTCGGATCTGGCGTTTCTGCTGTTGGCGATTGCCGTATTGGCACACCGGGGTGACGTTCGGGGGCTGTGGCGTAGCCTGCTCGCCTTAGTGCTCGTGGTGTTGTTCATCGGCCACTATTCCGACGTCACTACAGAAGGCCTCTTCGGGAAGCCAATTGACGTGTACTGGGACCTGGCCCACCTGCCCAATGCCACTGTAATGCTGGCCGACAGTGCACCGGTATTGCTCGTGGCCGTTGCCGCGGGTTCGGCTGCGTTCCTGATTGTACTGTTCCTTGGAAGCCGGTGGGTGATTGGGGCTTTGGCGGCACCAATGGCGAATGGGGCGGTGCGGACCTGCATCGGAGGGGTCGCGATAGCCGTTCTTCTTGCGTTCGCGGCCGGCGTACCCGTCTTTGCTCGTCCCGGGTCGTCGATGGTCGCCGAGCAAGCGCGCCTGGTTTGGATAAACGCAACCGAGAGCCGCAAGACTACGTCGAGTACGTTGCCGCAATTCCAGGGCGGCACCGGGTCGGACGTGTTCATCTTCTTCTTTGAGTCCTATGCGGGATCGGCATTTGCTGATCCCGTCATCTCGGGTCGCGTGGCGCCCGCGTTGCAGCGACTGTCCGACCAACTCGAACAGTCCGGGTGGGCGGTGGCTTCGGCCCTGTTGGCATCACCGACTTTTGGCGGTGCCTCTTGGTTGGCCCATGCCAGTGTGCTCAGTGGCCAAACCATTGAGAACCAGAGAGCGTACAACGGTTTTCTGGAACAGCCGCCGATCACTCTGATCGATCGGTTTGCCGATGCGGGGTATCGGACGGCCGCGCTGATGCCCGGTCTGATCGACCCGTGGCCGGAGGGCGAGAGCCTCGGTTTTGACGCGATCTATCCGCGTAGGACAATCGACTATCGAGGACCGGGCTTTGGTTTTTGGCACGTCCCGGATCAGGCAAGTCTCGCCTGGTTCGCGCAGACGGAGATGGAACGTCCCGGCCGTGCGCCGTTGTTCGTCATATTTCCCACGGTGGTCAGCCACATACCGTTTTCGCCGGTGCCGCCCGTCATCCAGGATTGGTCCATCATCGGCACGGGCGACACGTTTGCTGCTCAGACCGTGCGGACGAATGCGGCAAGGAACGGTTGGTTCGACTATCGGACACCCTATGCCGAGGCTGTGTCCTACAACTTGGACATCGTTGGCGGCTTCTTGGAATCGGTGGCGCGAGAGGACTCACTCGTCATAGCAATGGGCGATCACCCGCCACCGGCGATTGTTGGAGGGCCAAACGGCGACTGGACCGTTCCGGTCCACGTGTTCTCACGAGACGCCGCAAGGCTTGAATCGTTTCACCAGGCTGGTTTCGTCAGATCATTGGCACCTGGTTCCACCCCCGTCGGAGACATGGCGGAGATCCCCTTCCTGCTTCTCGCGACCGACCTGACCCACGTTGGCGACCGATAGCGCATCCCTGTACGCGCGGATCCACGAATTGGTTCGCCTCATCCCGGCCGGTAGTGTCGCGACCTATGGCCAGCTTGCCCGCTTGTGTGGGTGCTCAGCGCGCCAGGCGGGCTACGCCATGGCCGCTGCACCCGACGACGTTCCCTGGCATCGGGTCATCAACAGCCGCGGTGAGATCAGCCCGCGAAAGGAAGGTGGTGAGTCAGCACAACGCGGCCGGCTGCTCGATGAGGGTGTGACATTCGACCGGCGCGGCCGGGTCGACTTGGGGCAGGTTCGGTGGCCCGGTCCAAGTTGGGCCTGGCTGGCGGCGAATGGCTATTCGGTCGACGGGATCGAGTGAGCTAAAGCCGGCGCCTAAGCGGCGGCTCGTCCCGCAACAGCGGCCGGCAAAGTGATTGTAACAGTGGTGCCGGTGCCGACTGCACTCTCTATCTGCAGTGTACCGTCTTGGATTTCGGCGAGCTTCTTGGCGAGGGGCAGACCTAGGCCGATCCCGCCCTGCTGTCGCGTATGCGTTCCATCCAATTGGGTCAATGGTTCCAGGGCGCGATCGATATCACCGGGGAGCATGCCAATCCCGGTGTCGGTGACCCGCAACTGAATGTTCCCGCCGGTCGCGGATACGTCGACCCGTATTTTTCCACCTGAGGGCGTGAACTTGATCGCGTTCAGAAGAATACAATTGAGCATTCTCAAAATCGATTTGTCATCCGCCCAGGCGTCGGGAATGCCGGCTTGGACGTTGGCCTGGACCGCCAAGTCGGCGGCGGCTGCCTGCGGGTTTACCGCCGCGATTGCCTGGGTCACCACCGTGTCAATTGCGAGCCGTTCGGGTTTGAAGTCGGCCCGGCTGGTGTCGGGCCGTGTGTACTCCATGATCTGGTCGATGATGGCAAGGAGTTCGCGTCCGTTATCGAGGATGGTCGCGGCGTATTCCTGGTATCTGGGATCGCCCAATCCCCCGTGCGCCTCGGTCGCCTGGAGTTCGGCGAAACCAATGATCGCGTTCAGCGGTGTACGCAACTCATGGCTGACATTTGCCAGGAACTCCGATTTGGAACGGTTGGCAAGATCGGCCTTATCTCGCGCCTGGACGAGGTCCGCATGGGCGTGCCGCAGGTCGTCCGACATCCGTGCCAGGGCCGCCCCAAGTTCGCCGATCTCGTCCTGCCGTGCGAGTTGCACCTCCGAGACGAATTCGCCCCGGCCTATCCGCCGCGTCACCTCGGCAAGCTTCCGGATCGGCCGGGTCATGCCACGTGAGACATGTTCGGCGATAAGGACCGCCAGAACGACTAGTCCTACTAGAAGCGCCGCGACTTTTGTCAGCTCTGATCGCGTATGATGGCCGACGATCTGGCTGAGGGCTGCATCCATTTGTGCGAAATCTGACTCGAGTTGATCCGTGCGGAAACTGATCAGGACAGCCCCAACCAATTCACCGCCTAGGATGATCGGTTGGGCTGTGTAGAACAGTTCGTGTTCGGCAAATCCACTCGAACCGCCAACGGTGCTGTCGTTAAGGACGGCGCGCAGATGCTGATTGACCGGTCTTTCGCCGAACCTCTCCAGGTCGCCCGTCGCATCATGAACGACTACGCCCTGGGGATCCGTGACCAGAATGGTCTCCACATTCGGTACCCGACGGATCGGCGTGATGATGTCGCTAACCACATCCAACTCGAATCGGTACAGCGGCTTACCCAGCATCGACGCGAGGATCTCGGTGGTTGCGGTGGCGTTGGAACTGAGCTGACGGCGAAGTGCCGCTTCCATCTCCGCCACCGATCCGCGGCGAATGTTCTCGACGAACAGCCGCCCCTCGAAAAGCGTAACGGCCAAGAAACTAAGGCCGACAAGCGCGAGCGTGCCGAGAATCGTCAGCCTATAGCGAGCGCGGATACGCATCACATTATGTCGCGGACAACTCCGAACAGCCGCCGCGTCGCGTTCAGCGACTGGAGCGACTTGCCCTCTATCGGGTCGTAGCGTTTGACCCGGTAGTAGGTACTGAGGGCCTCTTCGGCGGCGGGATTCTCATGGGCCGATTGCAGGATGGCCTGCAATTGCTGTTTGAGCTCGGCGGACATGTTCGGTCCGACCAGTAGGATTGAGCGCAGTATGGGTCCGCTCTGGTCCAGCATGCGGAGGTCTTTCATCAAGACTTCGGAGGTCTCGTGGATCTCGGCCCAATCCAGGTTACTGAAGGCGCCGGCATCGGCGATTCCCCGGGCGACCCATGCTGCGACATTCTCCTCACTGCGGGTAAAGACATAGCCGACTCTGCCGGCCGGCGGCGTTTCGCCCGGCTGGATTTCGACAGGGTCCAGACCGGCGGCGCGCAGCATAGCGAACGGCGCTAGAAAACCTGTGGTCGAGCCGGGATCCTCGAATGCGATGACCCGCCCCCGCAGATCTTGAAGAACTTCGACCCCGCTGTCCCGTCGAACGAAAAAGATACTTTCGTATGTGGCGACACCCTTTTTCCACTCGTGGAGCAGTGGCTGTGCGCCGACGTTTTCTTCAAACCAGATTGCGGACAACGCGGATTCAGAAACCAACTGTACTCTGCCATCGCGTAGCAGGCGCGCCATCTCCTCGTTGTCCTTGGCAACAATGGCCGCACCGCCAGCCATACCAAGGGACCCGGCCAGGAACTCCGCCATCGCCCGTATCCGCGGCAAGTTCTTCTCGGGATTATCGGAAACCCGGCCAATTGTCAGAATGGATGAATCATCCGCGAGACTTGTGCCAACGGCGGGCACAATGGCCAACCATGTCGCGAGAAGCAGTAGGGCGGCGAGCCTCAGTTTCTTGACGAGGAAAAGCATCGCGAACCTGCGCTATTGTCTAGTAATAGGCTAAACAGCGTAGGTTAATCCGGACTTACCTCAGGATCGCTCCAGGCGCTATTCCCGGACGGTTCTCGCGTAGATGTCGCCCGAGTATTCATCTGGCTGACGGTCGCGCAACCACTGCTCAATTCTTGGTTGTTCGACCCAGCGCGAGTGCACCAAACGCATGGTCTCGCGGATGGATGCGTTGAACTCGTACTTGCCGAGTTCGCCGAGCCGCGCGACGCACAAAAGTGCTTGGTCTATCGTACCTGGCAAGTATTCGAACGAAAGTGCCGGTATGGGGTGCGAGAGTCCGTGAAGAGCGGGCAACTCCGATCCCTCGATGTCGATCTTACAGAAGGCCGGTACGCCATACTCCGCGATCAGATCCTCGAGAGTTGTCACCCGGACGGTCGTCGTTGCATCCCATTTGACGCCGCGGGCATTTTCCGTCTGTCCGACACGTTCGGCCCAATCCGCCGCCAATGTCGACATGGTGGGCGTGCGCCGGCTGATGAGCATCTCGGCCTCGCCGCGTGAGTCCCCTACTGCAGCGCGAACCAAATGCACCTTTGCATTGCCGCCATACAGCCGCTGAAGAAGATCAACGAACAGGGGCTGCGGTTCGACCGCAACGACAGTTGCACCAAGAGATAAATAGGTGACGATGCGGTCGCCGACATGGGCGCCGACCTCGAAACACAGGTCGCCAGGCTTCACGAACTGGCCGTATAGGCGGCGTGCCTTGCGGCGTTTGAGCGGCCGTGCTCGGTAGACAATGAGGGACCGCAGAAGCCCGTAGGTGCCGGCAAGTCCTTGAGACCACATGTCCGTTTACCGCTGTCAGCCTAGCGGAGCGTCTCCGGCCTACGCCTGGTTCGCGACCCGGCACAGTCTCAGGCCGTCGCGGGCGATCTTGCCCCATTCGCTGACGTGGTCGAACTCCAGGTAACGGGACCAGTACACCCCGGCGTCGGCGAGTTCGCCGAGCTTGTAGTGAACGTGGCCGAGGTTGAATAAGGCGTCAGCATAGTCGCCGTCGATTTTCAGGGCGCGTTCCAGGTGGCTCTTTGCCTGCGGGTAGTCTTCCTCGCCCTGGGATAGATCGGCCAGATTGTACCAGGCTTCGGCGAACTTCGCGTCGAGCTTCACGGCACGCTGGAGTTCCAATCTGGCCTCCGCGTTGCGCCCCTCTTCCCGCAGTACATTGGCCAGATTGAACGGAATGATCGGGTCGCTGCGATCAAGATCCGCGCATTTCCGGTAGAGACGCTCGGCTGCATACCATTCGCCCGCCAGCTCCGCGTCTTCCGCGGCCTCAAACAGCTCATCGACGGTTGGATTGTCGGCTCTTGGCAAGTCGAGCTGCATCTGGCCGTCGAGACCGACTTGTTTGTCGCCAAGGGACAGGACGATTTCGCCGCTTTCGCCGCGGGTGAAATGCACCTGGGACGGAACGGCGCCGCGACGGCGCCGGACTTCCGCCATCGATGCAACAATCTCGCGCTCCTCCGCGCCGTCCTTGGCCAAGCCGGCGGCTTCCCGTGCGGCGACCAAATCGCGGAAGCCGAACAGGCCATCCTCGTCTTGCTCGATCACATTGAACAGCGCGAGATGCCAGGCGAATTGTTCGTCCAGACCCGCGCGCGAGGCGATTTCGCTCAGGGGCATCGTCCGGTGGGCCGGTGACAGGGTCTCACCAATGCCGATATGGCGGAGGAATTTGTCTTCGCTCCAGATGTTCACGCCAAGTCTGCGCGCCCGGTCGAGCTTTGCATCGAGGCTGCCGTCGACGAGGCGATCAAGCGCCCCATGCCCAACAACCACGATGTCGGTGGTGCGGGTGAGGCCGCGGCGGGCAGTGCCGCCGTGTTCGGAGACCAATCCGGCGGCTCGCCGTTGGGACAACCGCGAGAGCCGCCCAAACAGAACGACAGTTTTGCCGGCGAATACCTGTTTATCGATGGCCGGTCTCCCGAGTTCCTAGGCCGACTTGCGGGCCCGAGACGTTGCGGTCTTGCGCGTGCGCCCGGACGTTTTGGACGATGCTTTTGTCTTGCTGGCCCGCGCCTTGGTGCGCCGCTTACTGGGCGCCGGCGGCTTCTTGCCCTCGCTGTCTTCCAGGCTGCGCTTCAGCGCGTCCATCAGATTGATGACCTTACCGCGCTCCGGCGCCTTCGCGATAATCGGTTGTGTGCCTTTCACTTTGGCCTTCACCAGGTCCTTGAGTGCAAGCTGATACTGGTCGACAAACGCACTCGGGTCGAACTCGGCCTCATGCTGATCGATAATCAGCTCGGCCAATTTCAGCATCTCGTCGTCGAGTGCGTCGTCACCAATATCGTCGAAGTAGTCGGCGATGCCCCTGACTTCGCTGGCATTGCGCAGGGTGGTCATCACGAATCCCTTGTCACGCAAGGTTAATAGCACCATGCGCTCGCGATTCGACATCACCACCCGGGCCAGCGCCGCCTTGCGGCGCTTCGCCATGGCTTCGTGAATGACGCGGTAGGTTTCTTCGGCGACGGGACCATCCGGTGCGACGTAGTACGGCGCATCCAGGTACATCTGGTCGACTTCGGCCGCATCGATGAAGCTGTCGATGGTGATTGTTTTGGTCGACTCAATCTGGACGGCGTCGAGATCCTCATCGGTCACGATGACGTACTGGTCTTTCTCGAATTCGTAGCCCTTCACCAGATCGCGCCGCTCGACCTGACCCAGTTCGGGGTCATGCGGCTTCATCTGCACCCGGTTGTGGGTGTCCTTGTGAAGCATATTGAAAGCAATGCGTCCGGTGGACGAAGTCGCGTTGTAAAGCCGCACCGGACAAGAGACCAGCGACAGCTTCATGTAGCCTTTCCAGGTGGCGCGCGGGGCCATGAAAACCTCCAGGCGAATCGGCGGCGGAGTGTAGCGGCCGATTATGTACCTGTGAATCCTATATTTTTTGTGCTGATGGTCGAGGAACCCTGCGCTATTCCGAAGGGCGCCTCTAAGACCGCTGCGATCCAAGATTCATGTTCTTGTTGTGTTCTTGTTCGGAATTCACTTCCTGCCGGGAAGTTTCGGCAACGTACGGGCCGCGTCTTCGAAACCCGCCCAAGGCTCCGACGTCAGCGTCGCCAAGCGGTCCGGCGCAGTCTGCCAGTTGAACTGAGCCGGATCCTCAAGCCGGGTCAGTTCGTCCCAGGTGAGCGGCGTGGCGACCGGAACGCCGGCCCGGGCGCGCAAAGAGAATGAACCGACAGCCGTCGCACCGTGGGTGTTGCGCAGATAGTCGATGTAGATGCGGCCGCGGCGCTGGTTCTTTTGCGGGTTCGCGGTGTAGCGCCGCCGGGATTTCTCGGCCATCGCGACGACGAAGCGACGGGTCCACTCCTTCACGGCCGGCCAGGTATGCCGCCGCTTGATCGGGACGACGACATGCAGGCCCTTCCCCCCGGTGGTGCGCACGAAGCCGGCGAGTCCAAGCTCTGCTAACGCGTCCCGCACATCGAAGCTGGCCGCCACAACGTCCCGCCAATCCAGTCCTTCGTCCGGGTCCAGGTCGAAGACAATGCGGTCCGGACGGTCGAGCTTGTCGATGCGGGCGCCCCAGGGGTGCACCTCGATGACGCCGAACTGGGCCAATTGCAACAGGCCGCTGGCCCCGTCCACGTAGATGAATTCCGCCCGCTCCGGCTCGCCCTCTTCCCGAACCTCGATGCCCTTGATGTCCGCCGGCATGCCTTCGGACCGATGCCGCTGATAGAAGCAGTCTTTGATCTTGCCGGTGGGGCAGCGGATGAGAGTCAGCGGCCGGTTGATGATCTCCGGCAGCATCCAGTCGCCGACCTTGGCGTAGTGCAGCACGATATCCAACTTTGATGGGCCGCCCGGCTCCAGCATTTCGCGGTCGGGGTTGGTGATCCAGATCTGGGCGAGATGCTGGTCGGTGACGAAACGCTCGCGCTGCACGACGGCGTCGGGACCGGCGGCAGGCTTGTCGGCACGAAGACCCTGGAAAACCGCGTGGCGCACGGCATTCTCTTCCGTGCGCGCGGTGTATTGAATCTCGGCCATCAGCTCCGGTTTGACCCACGAGGCGTCATTCGCCTTCACGCCCTTGGGCCGGCGGAAGGGCGCGGTCTTGCGGCCTAGCGGCTCCAACTGTTTACGGAGATCGGCCGCAACTTCGGCACTCCATCCCGTGCCGACCTTGCCGACATAGGACAGGCCGTCGGCGGTTTCTTCCGCCAGGCACAGCGCGGCAAGGCCGCCGGCCGCAGTGGAGACGGTGTAGCCGACGATGAGAAAGTCGTCCCGCAACAGGCATTTGGACTTCTGCCACGACTTGGTGCGGCCCTCGACATAGGCGGCGTCGGCCTGTTTCGAGATCACACCTTCGAGGGCCAGCCGCGCCGCGTGGGCAAAGAAGGCGGAACCATTTCCGGTGACGTGCTCGCTCACCTGGAGGGCGCCGGTGTCGGTGACATGCGCATCCATCAACCGCGACAGCGTGGTTTTGCGGTTCGCCAGCGGCACTTGCCGCAGGTCGTATCCGTTCAGATACAGAAGATCGAAGGCGAAGAAGACCAGCTTCTCGGTCGCCCCGGTTGCCAACGCGTCTTGCAGTGCCGGGAAGCTCGTCTTTCCCTGGCCGTCCTGCACGACGACCTCGCCGTCAATCAGCGCCGACTTCAGGCCAATGTCCTGCAACGCGTCGGCGACCGACTGGTAGCGCTCGGTCCAATCGTGGCCATTGCGGGTGAAGAGGCGGACGTCCTGCCCTTCGATGCGCGCCAAGGTCCGGTAGCCGTCCAACTTGATCTCGTGCAGCCAATCGTCCCCACCCGGGGGCAGTTCCACTAGTGTGGCGAGCTGTGGTCGGGCCTGTTCGGGCAGCGGGCTTTTTTTTGCGCCCTTGATCCTGCCCGGTGCGAGGCGAACCGGCTTCTTCGGCGGTGCCTTCGCTTGGATCCGCAGTTCCTCGATGGCGCGGCCGGTCTTGGCGCTTAGGGGGAGTTCCTCGACCACGTCGACCTCGGCGCCGGGCTTGGCGTAGATGTCTCGCTCCTTGATAAGCAGCCAGTTCTTACCGTTGGCGTCCCGGCCGCTCTTGAGCTGGACGAGGGTCCAGCCGCCGTTGAGCTTGGTGCCCGCCAGACGGAACTTGATCTGCCCGGCAGCGAGGTCAGTCGCCGGGTCGCCCATCGGGACCCAATGGCCGCGGTCCCAAACGATGACCTCCCCGCCGCCATACTGGCCCTTCGGGATAATCCCCTCGAAATCCGCGTAGTCCAGCGGGTGGTCTTCGACGTGGACCGCCAGGCGCTTGACCTTCGGGTCCAGGCTGGGCCCGCGCGCCACGGCCCAACTCTTTAGCGTTCCGCCGATTTCCAGGCGGAGATCGTAGTGAAGCTGAGTGGCCGCGTGCTTCTGGATACAGAAGATCGGCCCCGTTCCTTCCGACGTAAGGCCAGAACGGCCAGCGGGCTCGGAGGTGCGGCGGAAGTCGCGCTTTTTGCGGTAGGACTCGAGCTTTGCGGGCGGCATTTCCGGAGTATAGCAGTTGGCGCGGGCCTCACCCGGCCCGGTCGCCGGCACATGCCCGATCGGGCTAAGTCTTGGTCGTGATTGCTCCTCCTGCGCCGTTTCGCCGGTTCGGGGCCAAGGCTACCAAGGCTTGATGCGCCGCCGGTCGAAGAAGCTCCTCATCACAGCCCTGGTCCTGTTGCCCTACGCGGTGTTCGGGCTGGCGCCGCAGGGGCTGCTTGACGTCCCGGAGGTCTACCCCAACCAGGCCAAGACCGATGAGACGCTGGAGTTTCCCGGTCCAGGGATCGTCATGGTTCCGGTTGGATCGAAATGGATTGAGACCGCTATCGAGAGCGGCGAGTTTGCGGTCGACCTTCGGGTGCGGCCGGCCTCGCGCGATATCGACGGCCCGGCTCGCATTCTCACGATCTCTCAGGACCCGAGCACGCGTAATCTGACAATTGCCCAGAACAAGGACGACCTGATTGTCAGGTTGCGACGGCCGGGTTCGGACAGGAATGGACGACCCGATCTCCTGATTCACGACGTCTTTAGCCCGGAGAAGTGGGTGGATGTAGCGCTAACGCTGGAGGACAGCACGTTCAGCGTTGCTGTTGACGGGCAGCCGGCCAAAGAAATTGCGGTCACCGGTGGGCTTGGCGATTGGTCGCCCCTGCATCGGGTTGCCCTGGGCAACGAGGTCACGATGGATCGGCCGTGGCTTGGGAGTATTGAGCGGGCGGGATTGCGTACCGGTGCGGTGTCGCTCGACCTGCTGGACCCGGCCGTTCAGGAAAGCCCGTTCTGGGTCGTACGCGATCCATCCGGAGCGTTTGGATCGACCCTGGACCTGGCCATCAACTATCTGGGCTTCATCCCGCTTGGTTTGCTGGCGGCCTTGTGGTTTCCGTCGCTGCGGTGGCCCATGGCGGTCGCAATAGTCGGTGGAATTGCCCTCGTCAGCCTGGGTATCGAGACAGCACAGCTGCGGCTGCCAAGCCGGTCCCCCAGCCTGCTGGACTTGGAGATGAACGTGGCCGGCGGGGCCACCGGGGTGATCCTGGCCTTGGTGCTCGCCCGGTGGCGGCGGGTGACCCGCCATACCTTCCAACCGGGTGGCGACTGATTCTTGTCACGGCAGCCGCCTTTGGTTTGCCCAGGTTCGCCGCCACTCTTGATCGCGGGAGGGCGCCGATCATGAGAGTTGCTTCCATTCGGCCGGTTTCCGGCCACGGCCTGTCAATGCGGCGCAGGTGGCAGGACGAGATACGTGAGCCGCAATCACGCGAGGCCGCCGAGGCTGGCCTTTGCGGCACCGGGTACTCCAGAGCCCCACTGGTCAACTGGACCGGGATCGAACTGCTGCAGCGAGATTCGGGCACCCGCCTCCCCTCCTGATCGCGACTTCTTCGTTGGGATTTGACCCTGGTTTTCAGGGTTAACTGGGGCCATCACGAAACGCGTTGTTAACCACGCGTTAGTATTGTCCCGCCGTCTGGCCGCATAGGAGAGGACGGTGGTCTATTACGACAGCCCGGGACAAGCAAAGGCGCACGCGGATCAAGCCCTGGTCCGGATGACGGAGCTGGGTCTCTCGCCGAACCCGAACAATTTCACAGTCTGGTTCAACTACGTTGCCGGGCGCGACCCGGAACTCAACGCCGTAATCGACAACGCGATCGCCGCGGGCCAGACGATCGACGATTTGCGCTGCTACAACATCTACCAGCAGTTCTTCGGGCAGGATGACGGTGACAAGCTTTTCACCACCAGCGCCCATATCGAAGCTGCGGTCGATCGCATTCTCGATCACGTCAAACAGGTCAATCACAGCACGCACGGCTACAGCGAAGCGATTTCCGGGTTTTCCGATCAATTGCAGGAAGAGCGCTCGGCCGAGGACGTGCACCGCATCGTCTCTAGCATCGTCGAAGAAACCCGCCGGATGGGCGAGCGGACCAAGGAGCTTGAGGAGAAGCTGCAAGAGTCTTCGGAAGAAGTCGCCGAGCTGAAGGCCAACCTCGAAGAAGTCCAAAACGAAGCGATGACCGACATGCTGACGGGCATCGCGAACCGCCGCCGCTTCGATCAGGAACTACAGGATCGCACGGCGGATGCGATCGAAGACGAGACGCCCCTCTCATTGCTGCTACTGGATATAGATCATTTCAAGCGGTTCAACGACGACTTCGGTCATTTGATGGGTGACCAAGTGTTGAAACTGATTGCCCAATCGCTGATGCAATCCGTCAAAGGTCGTGACCTGCCGGCGCGGTTCGGCGGTGAAGAGTTCGCGATCATCTTGCCGGAAACGCAGATCGAGGCGGCCTGCATCGTCGCCAATCAGATCCGGATGCTGATTAGCCGGCGCAATATCGTGAAGAAGTCCACGGGCGAGATTCTCTGCAAGGTGTCGGTATCGATCGGCGTCGGGGAGTACCGACGCGGCGAGCCGCTCGACAGTCTAATTCGCCGCGCGGATGGGGCCCTATACGCGGCGAAAGAGGCGGGCCGGAACAGGGTTATGTCCGAGGTTCGAGAGGCCGCAACCGCGCAGGTTGCCGGCTAGCATTTCGCTCCCGGGAAGTGCGGGATAGACTGGCGGGGTGAAACCCGGGCTTCTTTCTCTCGTTGTCAGCCTTCCACTATTCGCCTCACCGCTGATGGGGTGGGCCGAGGTGGTTGATCTGGAACTCGTACTTGCCGTGGATGTGTCCGGCAGTATCGACAGCGAGGAAGCGAACCTGCAGCGGCAGGGTTACGCTGCGGCCATCACCAATCCCCTCGTCGTCAACGCCATTGAAGGCGGTCCAACTGGCCGGATCGCGCTCACTTACATCGAATGGGCTGATGGCACACACCAAGAGACGATCGTCGAGTGGCAACGGGTGGACTCACTCGGCAGCGCCCAGGCGTTCGCGGCGGCGCTTGCCAAACCGCCGTCGATCAACGCGCGACGCACCGCCATTGGCGAGGCCGTGTTGTTTGCTGCGGCGAAGTTCGATGGCAATGGGTTCGACGGGGTGCGGCGGGTGATCGATGTCTCCGGCGACGGTCCGAACAACAGCGGTCAGCCGGTCGATCAGGCGCGAGATGCCGTGGTCTCCCGCGGCATCACCATCAACGGCCTACCGGTGATCAACGACCGGCGTAACGAGTTTGGCCTGCAGAGCATGGCGGATCTGGACCGTTACTACGCGGAGTGCGTGGTGGGCGGCCCCGGCGCCTTTTATGTTGTGGCGAACAGTTTCGACGACTTCGCCGACGCGATCCTGCGCAAGATGCTGTTGGAGATTGCCGGGCGTCCGCCCGAACCTCGGCTTTGGTATGCGGCGAGCACCGAGCCGATGGACTGCGCTGTGGGCGAACGGCGGCATCGGGAGCATTTCGGCAACTAGCCCGCCGCCTGCTTGCGGTAACCGATCTGCGCGTCGATGGCGGTCATGATGTCGGCAAGGGATGTGTCGAGCCGCGCGGCCGAAATCACCGGGTCGCTGTTGTCGAGCTGATGGGCCAGCCATTGGAACCATGACAGCGGCGCCAGCGACGACGACTGAAAAGGCGGATATCGGCGAAACCGCACGGTCAGATATCCCCCCAACCGGCTGCGGAACACCCGGGTCGCCAGGGGCTGACGCAATGCATTGCCTTGCGCCACCAACACAATGTCGTCCCACGGCACGACCCCAAGATGCCAGCCGCGGACATATAGACCGGTCGCGTCGACAATGATCTGCGGCTCCTGGCTGCGGCTTTGACGTATGGCGACGAACGCCCAGCCCACGAGCAAGATCGTGACCAGCGCCGGGCCGCGTGGTGCACTGGCTTCTGGGTCGCCGAGGACCAGTGGCACGATCGCGAACAGGGCGGCAAACAGCAGAATGGTTGCGACTTGTGCCCTATAGGCGGCGGGGTTGTTGCGTACGACCAGTGGAGGCGGGGCCATCCGCCCATCCTAATGGAGGTGCGCGTTGGCGCTCTAGCTGCCGGTGAGGCTCGGCCCGGCGGCAGTGATGCGGCGGCCCCATGAGGCGGCCAAAACCTTCGCTTCGGCGATCTCCGCCGGGGTCATGCCCAGGGCCAGCAGGTCCTGGCTTTCCTGCGCAATCGTGTCGCCGGCTGCCGCCGCAAAGCCGAACCAGACGTAGGCGAGGCGGAGGTCGGGTGCCAGGCCGCGGCCATTCAGATACATCAGCCCCAACCGGAACTGGGCGTCGGTATGCCCTTGCTGCGCGGCGCGCTGATACCACTGGGCGGCCTGGCGATGGTCCTCCCTTACCCCAAGGCCCTTGTCGTAACTGGTGCCCAGACTGAACTGTGCCTCCGCATAAGACTGGTCGGCGGCGCGCCGGTACCAACCCACCGCCTTTTGGTGATCGCGCGGCACGCCCTGTCCGTTGTCGTGCATGATACCGATCCAGGTTTGAGCGCGAGCATCGCCCGTCTCGGCGAGGGCGGTCCATCGCTGCAAGGCGTCGCGATAGTTGGCCCGCATGTACGATGTCATGCCGCTCTCAAATCCGCCGAGGGCTGGCGGTGGCGCCTGCGGGACGGGGACGTTGGGAGCGGACGCCAGCGTGGGGGCTGCCGGCGCGGCGGGTTCAGTTGCACGGGCTTGCTTCGGTGAGGCCGCTGGAATCGGGACGATGAGTGACGGGCCGCCCGACTTTTCGGTTCGCGTCGCGGCGGCGAACTCGTTTACTTCCGGTTTTGACTGGGGGATGCCGGCGACGGCGCTTGGCGTCGTCTCAACCGTGGGGCCGACCACGTCTTGTGCGGCGAGTTCGCTCGTTGGCGCTGTCCGTTGCGAGGCTTCGGCGACGATGCTGTGCCAGGACTTGCGGGCGGCGGTCTGCGTCTCCTCCGACCGGACCAGGTTGAAATAGCCTACGTTATAGCCTTGGACTACCGCGGCTGCGTACAGTCCCTTGGCACGCGCCGGGTCCGGTTCAACACCCGGCCAGCCGGCGCCGTACAGCGCGGCAAGATGAAACTGAGACCGCGCGAAGCCGTTGTCGGCCTGCCGTTGCCAGATGTCGCGGGCAGTGTCGAAGTCTTGGCGTTCGTAGGCGGCGAGCCCGGCGTAGAAGTCGCTATCACCGCAGGCCGGGCCAAATGCCCAGGCCCAGAACCGGCCGAGGGCGGATGACGGCTCCGATCGGCTGTGGTTTGGATTCAAGCAGGCTTGTTCCGTGCGAACCTCGATCGACGTGCACGCCGTCAGCGCGGTCACACCTGCCACCGCGAAGATCTGAGTTCGCCGTCTTCTCGTCATAGTCCGCACGCACAACTCTCCCGGTCGCCGCCGAAGCGCCGTTGTTGACTTGCCACTCGTTTGCGGTCGTCACTGCCCAGATTTTGCGGCGTGAAGTCGGGTGGATACTACATGCGGGGAAATTCCGTCGCAATAAGGAGGCATAAACCGGCTGTTTTCCGGGGCTGCGACGGTTTTGGATTTGCGAATCGGATTCTACCGCCGCAGGATCGAAACGATCGCGGAGCATGAGTGTCGATATGTCGCTGGTTCGCATTGGCTTCCGTTACGTCTCAGCGGTGATGGTGATGCTGTTCGCTGGCGGTGCTCCGATCGAGGGCCGTGCGCAATCGGACGGTGAGACAGCGGCCTGGCTGGCCGCGCGCCGCATGGACACCCGGGTCGCTTACGAGCAGTTTCTCCTACACTTCTCCAACAGCCGTTTCGTTGAGCTAGCAATGGACCGTCTCGTCGCGCTGACACTCAACGAACTGAACGAAGATGCGGAGGGCGATCCAGGCATTCGCGGGTTCGGCACGACGGTGGCACCGCGGCCCGACGTCTACTGAAACAGCTGCCGTAGTCCCGGCCAAGAGAACCGCCGCGGTGCGCCCGCCTTGGGCAGCGCCTGCGTTTGCGGAAACTGTGCGGCGAATTCGTGGGAGTCGGGTCCGATCGGCAGCACGGCCGTCGGCCGCCACTTCTCGTACAACAGTCGCGCCCGCCGCCGCCGATAGAGGTCCCACTGCAGCGTGCCGCTGGCCAGGCGGCGCAGGCGCGGTGGTGGGAAGTATTCGAACGTCAGCGAGTGTGCGCGCAGATCGGCGAACCGATGGGCGTCGTCGATCAGGAAGAGACTGTCCAGCCCGCGCTGCGCCGCCTGCCGGGCTATCGCCGCGCACTGATTCGTTATCCCCTCCCCACGCTGTCCGAAAAGAATGGCTAACAACAGTGGTCGAAGCTTTGTATCGGGATCTTTCGGCGCAGCCGAGGCCCCGCGTTGCGGCGGCGATTGGCGTGCTTGCTTGCGTTGGGGCTTCGCTGCGCCAACCCGAACGTCCTTGGCGGCCAGTTGGGCCGCAGGGCGTAGTCGGTTTTTGCGGCCTCGCATGGCCGGGGTGCCTAACCTCGCAACGCTTTTGGATTGTTCTAGTTGGTTTCGGCTGAGTCGGGCGGAGAACCGTCGGGGTTCCGCTTCTCCGACAGTCGCTTCAGGTGCTTCTCGACGATGGTGTCGTATTCGCCGGTGGCTTTGAGCGTCGCCAGGCCGGCGTTGAAGCGCTCCACCTCCATGGCATGGTTCGGCGCGCGACGCGAAAATATCACGTGCACCGGATTCACTTCGATATTGAAGTCGGAGACGCCGACGTCTTCGCTGGATAGCCCCGCCGCGTAGGCCGAATCCCAACCTTGTATCTCGTTGGCCAGTACGAAGTCCGTGCGGCCGCGGCTTAGCAGCCGGAAGCATGTTTCCATGTCGGGCGGTTGGTCGCGGTGGATTGCCGAGGCGGCAAACAGTTCACCCAATTTCGGCCCCGGCGCCCAGCCGAGCGGCAGGCACATCCGACGGCCGCGCGCATCCTCCAGGCCCTGGGGCCGGAGGGCCGCTGCAATCATCGAGAAGAGCCGGAGATTGCTCTTGTAGACCACGTCCGAGTACAGGAAGTAGCGATTCCGCTCTTCATTGTAGATGTATGGGTAGGTGGCGAGGTATTCGCCCGTCACGCCTTCCTGGAAGCCGCGGCGCCACGGCTTCCAGTCAATCGTGTATTCCGCGCCGAGGTTGTCGTAGATGCGCTTGACCAATTCGTTGACCAGTCCGCCCTCGGGCAGGCTCTGGTCGGTATAGGGTGCATAGTCGTTGCCGGTGACGAGGCGTATTTCGGTCTCCGCCGCGCCGCCAGCTGACATTGCGAAAACGCCGACCAACAAGGTGCCGAGCACCAGGGCGCGGCGGCTCAAGAGTTTGCTGCTGATCAATGGCATGGCATCTGTCCGCTCCAGCATTAAGTGAGTCTAAGCGTTCGGGGCCGTGCGGGGTAGCCAAACGCGAAAACGCGACCCCCGGCCCGGCTCGCTCTCGACCGACAAGTGGCCGCCGAGCAGTCCGGCGAGCCGGTCGGCAATCGCCAGCCCGAGACCGGACCCGCCGTGGCGGCGCCGCGGCGACAGGTCGGCCTGGACGAAAGGCTGGAAGATCCGGGTCAGGTCCTCTTGCGAGATGCCGACCCCGGTGTCGCTCACGGTGAACGCCAGGCCGTCACCGTGACTGGTCACCGCCGGTTCGACCGTCAGCCGCACCTCGCCGTCCTCGCAGAACTTGCAGGCGTTGCCCAGCAGGTTCAGCAGGATCTGCCGGGTGCGTTTCCCGTCTGAGCTCATCTGTCCGAGTTGGGGCGGATGCTCGATGGATAGGCGGTTACGGTTTTGCTCGGCCAGTGGCCGCGCTGCGCCGGCCACGTCTTGCACCAGCCCGGCGACATCGAAATCCTGGAACTGCAGCCGGATGCGGTCGGCTTCGATCACCGACAAGTCGAGCACGTCGTCGACCAATGACAACAGGTGTCTACCGGCCTGGTTGATCCGGTCGAGGGTGCCGACATGCTCGGTGTTGCCGGTCTCACCCAACTCTTCGGCGAGGAATTCGGTGAGACCGATGATGGCGTTCAGCGGCGTCCGCAATTCGTGGCTCATCACCGCGAGGAAATCGGACTTCGCCTGATTCGCCGCCTCGGCCTCGCCCTCGCGCCGCTTTAACTCGGTGATGTCGGAATAGACGCCGACATAGCCGCCATGTTCGGTCCGGTGTTCGCTGACTTGCAGCCAAACGCCCTGGCGCTGACGAATGACCACCGGCGGGCCCGGATTGCGGTGTGCGGCCAGGCGCTTGGCCAGCCATGCTTCGAAGTCATGTTCGGCGGCGGGGACCAGGCCCGGTGTCATGCCGCGGACGATTTGCTCGAAGGTCTGGCCGCCGACATCCGGCCGGTCGACGCCCGGATATGTGAGTTCGTAAAATCGGCTGTTTGCCAGGATCAAGCGGTCGTCGATGTCGTACAGCGCGAAGCCTTCGGAGATGCTTTCCAGCGCTTCCAGCAGCAGGTTCTCCGAGTTGCGGGCGCGTTCCATGGCGACCGCCAGTTCGCGGGTACGCGCGGCGACATTCTCCTCCAGCTTCTCGCGGTGCCGCTCCCGTTCCGCCTCGAACGCTGCTTGCCGCGCCTGGAGTTCATTGAATGCGCTGACCACCTCCCCCATTTCGTCGCGGGTCGTCCATTCGACCGGTTCCAGCGGTTTGCCATCGCTGGCCTGGTTGATGGCGTGCAGCAGGCGGGACAAGGGTTCGCCGATGGTGCGCCGGTTGGCGACCAAGGCACTGCTGACGACGGCGGCCAACAGCAGCCCAGCCAGGCCCGTCGCCACCAGCAGGCGGTTGCGCGAGTCCGACTTCACCTGGGCATCGGTCAGGGCGAGCCGGAACAGGCCGACGACCTCCGGCACGGCATTGCCGGTGTATTGGATCTCCCGCTGCCCGAAATAGGCCGCATCCTCCAGATTGCCGGTGTCGCCGATCTGGGCGACCGGCTGGTTGAGCTCGTTCAGTACGGCGGCGCCGACCACGTCCGGGTCGACCTCGACGGCGGCCAGAATCTGCTGCACCTGCGCGTCGGCGACGTTCCATAGGGAGTCCGCCAGTGCGGCGCTCTGCACCGCCATGATCTGGTCCAGCTTTTCGCGCAGCGCCCGGTCGGCCTCGCGCCGGGCACCGGATTCGATGATGGCGAAGACGACGAAAATCGACAGCAGCACCATCGGTACGATGAAGGCGAGGAATTTCGCCTGAATGGTGGTGAACGAACGGGTTCGTCCCCGCATGGCCGGCTCCACTTGACGGACGCCCTCCCCAAGAGGCGCAAGTCCCACGAAATCGGGTTCTAAGGCTTAACAGCGGTCGCGCAGGACTTCCAGCGACCGCCGCCGCACCGGCCGGCCCCCGCCGGACAGCCTCGGTGACTACCTTGGCTGATAAATCGGCTTTGCATGCCCGTCTATGTGGTGCATCACAGGGGGGTCATGCAGCGATTCGACATCCTATACTTGTCGGATCTTCGGCTTACAGCGGACGACGTCCACACTGCGCTCAGCGCGCAGTGCCGGGCGCTGGCGGGGGCTGGGTACTCCGTGGGGTTGCTGAGCCTTTGGTCTCCGGCCGCGCAGGCGCGACGGGCGGTTCACCCCGAAGTTCGCTCGCTCTGGGAAACGGGCCAACTGGCCCTCGTAGACCCACAACGGCCGATTGAAGCGCGATTGGCCGTCGCTTGCCATCCGGTTCTGTTCGCCCATCAGCCACAGCGGCGGATTCGAATCACCTGCTATCGAAGCCTTTTGCTGGTTCCCGAGGGGCCTGAGGACGGCCTGGGCCGGCCTCGGTTCGACCCTTCGGTTGTTCTTGCCAATGCGAACGATCTGCTGGGCGATGACGTCAAGTTGGTGCCGGTCAGCCCGCAGGTTCGGAACGGGATGGCGGATGTGTGGACGGGTGACGTTATCCACGAAGTCGATTGGGCTGGCGTTGTCGATGCCGATCTAGTGGGGGAACGGAGTCTTTTGCTCGAAACCCCCAGCTCAATTGGCCGGATCGGAGCCTCTGATCCATCGTTGTGGCCCGACGACCCATATCAGCTCTTGCACGCCTACCCTAACGGAACCGATGTGGCTGTTCGGATCCTTGGAGCTCTGCCGCCGATGATCGACGAGATGCCCGCCAATTGGACCGTAGTGCCGGCAAGCCGCCAGTCCGAGCAATCCTTCCTGCAATCGCTGGATTGCTATGTCTATTTCCATCAGAGTCGTCACGTCGAGGGCTACGGATACCCTGTATTGAAGGCGTTGGCGGCCGGAGCGGTGCCGATACTGCCGTCTTCTTTTCGGGCCCAGTTGGATGGGGCTGCCGCCTACTGCCGACCAAAAGACGTGCTGAGACTGGTTGGCGAAATGCGGCAGGACAAGAAGCGTGTCGGGCGCTTTCGCGAAGCGGCGCAGGCAGTCTTACGCGAACGGTTCAGCCCGGAGAAGCACCGTGAGGATGTTCGCACCCTCATTGGTTCGCCCGGAACGTCAAGATCGAGGGCAATCCGCCGAAAGCGGCGAGTCATTTTCTTCTCATCCAACGGGGTGGGGTTGGGACACCTGACTCGCCAGATCGCAATCGCGCGACGATGCGCGGATTGGATCGAGCCCGTCTTTGTGACGATGTCGCAGGCGGTTTCCATTCTCGAGAGCTTCGGATTTCTCTGCGAGTACATTCCCCACCATCGCCACCTCCCCTGCGATATCACCCAGTGGAACCGGTCTCTCGCCAACGAGGTTCGCGAACTCGCTGCATTCTACGACGCTCGCGTCCTCATATTCGATGGCAACGCAATCTATCCCGGCTTGGAACAGGCCCTCTTGGGCCTACCGACCTGCTGGCGGGTTTGGTGCCGGCGCGCGATGTGGCGGGCCGAGACTGGCGCCGCCTCGATCGAGCGTGGCCAGGTCTTTGATTTGGTCCTGGAGCCGGAAGACCTGGCGAAACAGTTCGACCGGGGCCGTACACAGCGGGACAGACATCGAACCCAGCGGGTCGGACCGATACGCCTGCTTGATCAAACCGAGCAGCTGTCTCGTGAAAAAGCTCGCAAAGAACTTGGCCTGGACGAAAAGGGCTTGGCCATTCTCGTGCAACTTGGATCCGGCAATACCCGCGCGTCACACGATTTCTGTGAGGAGATCTGCGCCTACTTCGAGGCGCAGTCCGACGTGCAGACCCGTCTTCTCGAATGGCCGATTTCTGCGGGCGAAGGTGGACCTGGCTTGGAAAGACTTCGCACCTATCCGATCTCGCGCTTGCTCCATGCATTCGATGCCACGGTTAGTGCGCCGGGATACAACTCATTTCACGACATTCTCGCCGCGCGGCTACCGTCCGTATTTGTACCGAACGAGAACCCCATCATGGATGATCAGTTAGCGCGTGCGCACCATGCTGCGGTTCATGGCTATGGCTTGGTGATAAGGGAATCGGATCCGTACAAGGTCCGGGATACGCTTGACCAACTACTTGATCCGGTAAGCCGGCGTGGGTTGCGGTCCGCCGCCTTGAAGTTCCGCGTTCAGAATGGTGCCGAGGACGCTGCTCGCTTATTGGAGCAGCTTGTGCTGACAGAGAGATGTGACCAAGACCACCGCGATGAACTACTGCCCGCCCTCGCCGCCGGCGCCGCATGAGGGCACTTTGGCAGCTCTTCGCCAACGCGACTGTACTAAGCCGTGCGTTTGGTCGACGGGATCAGCAAGACCCAGATCTGCATGGGACAATCATCGGCCTCGACGCGCTCCAGCGCAGATGGCCGTCATTGGTTGGTGATCATGAATCGTCACCGATCTTTATCCTCGCTGCAGGTTGGCGCTCGGGCTCCACGCTTCTGCAACGCATGGTCCTGGCGAACGGCCGGACGATGGTATGGGGAGAGCCGTATGCACATGGGTCTATCGGCAAACGGCTAGCTTTGCAGATGGAGGCCTTTAGCGGCTCTTGGCCCGAAGATGTCTGGTTCGCCACGGATCATACGAAGCAACTCGCCGGCGCGTGGACGGCAAATCTCTACCCACCGGTCGAAAGTCTCGTAAACGCGCACGCAGCTTTTTGGCGCAATCTGCTCGGTGATCCCGCACGTCACCGCGGCTATGTGAACTGGGGCTTGAAGGAAACGCGGTGGGGTATGCTGGAGGCGCGTTACCTTAGATGGCTGTTTCCGCGCAGCCGAATTGTCTTCATGTATCGCTGCCCATTTGATGCTTACGCATCGTACCGTAATTGGGGTGACTGGTACTGGGAGTGGCCGCACAAACGCATCACATCGCCGAAGCAGTTCGGCAAGATGTGGCGTCAACTCACCAATGAGTTTGTTACCGGCTACAGCTCAGTTGGCGGGTATCTCGTCCGTTATGACGACCTCTTGTCCGCACGGCATCGGGAAGAGCTCGGCGGCTACCTCGATGAAGAGATCTGCTCGCCCGAAGACATCCCTTGGCGTAGCGGCCACACCGGCCCTCAGGGCAAACTGAACGTCCTGGAATTGGCCCGACTAGAGGCAGCGGTTTATCCGCTCGCGGAGAAGCTCGGGTTTTTACCGCCCCGGACGTCTGGGCGTAGCCTTATGCGGTGGACTAGCCGCTCGGCCTCCTCGTCGCCGAGTTCCGCGGCGCGCACGTAGAGTTCTTCGGCCCTCGCGAAGTCCCCCTCTTCTTCCACTACTCTGGCCAGCCACGTCAGCGCGGGCTGGCAGTTCCGCGCGGCGGATAACTCCAACCACGTTCGCGTCGTTGCTGCGGGCCCACCGTCTTCCTGGAGCATCTGTGCCAGGTGATACGGAGCGTCAGCACTGCCGGCTTTGGATGCTTCCCGAAGCAACGATATGGCACGCGCACGGTTCTGTCCGAGACCTCGGGCATCGCGGTACATAAGTGCAAGGTTTTTGGTGCCGTTCCGGCAACCAAGAGAGTGAGAGAGTCGATAGAGACGGGCGGCTTCCTTGTCGTCATTCGGTACGCCCTGCCCCCGCCGGTAGAGAGTTCCGAGCCGGTCAAGCGCCGATCCGCATTTGGCTGCTTGGGGGATCGTGATGGCCCGGTCTGGGTCGTCTTCCGGGACCTCCGTCGTTTCCTTGAAGAACCTGCTCTGGTCCGGCGTCAACTCGGTGACTGCCAAACCCAGGCGATGGCGGATCTTGTCGCCGAGGGCGCGTATTGCCTGGAGCAGTTGCCAGTGCGACCGTGGTTCCTCCTTCGCCCAAATGCGGCCTAGGGCCTCATAGTCGTTGATCGTGGCGGGATCCAGGTCATCTAGCGAGGCTAGGACGCAGCCGAGTCTTGCCCCGAAGATACTCCAGAGCCCGTGGTCGGCATCTGCCCCCACGCTGCACCAGATCTGCAGCCGCATTCTTGGCTTAGGTGATAGACAATTGGCCAACCCCAGGCCGGCAGGCTGGCCATCCACCAGAGAGAGTTTCACGCCCTCACGGAATCCGGTTCGGAAGGCCTGTTCGGGTGAGCCGTTCGTCCAGGATTCACTATAACAGTCGGGCGATATGATCCGGTCGAACAAGCCACCGAAATCGACCGTCCCTGGGGCGCCCTGACCTGCCATCTCATGGCTCAGCATCGACAACACGGCGCTGCGGGGCCACAGTTTGATGCTGCCATTGCCATAGACCAGTCCATTGACGGCGTTGCGTGATGGCCAGGTTACAAGGCTTCGACCGCTGAGCTTGGTCGGGTCCAGGACGAGATTAAAGAATTCAGCGGATACAAGGGTATCGCCATCGACGGTCAGGAAGTATTCCGTCTCAGCACGGCTGGCTGCCGCCTTGTGAGCGCTGTCCAAACCCTGGATTCCATGAACCCGCTTCGCGCGGCGGCACTTCTGCTTCATGTCGGACCAGTGCATTTCAGCCTGCGGCTCATCGAAGCTGATGAAGACAAGATCTAGATCGCTGACGCGCAAGAGCCTGTCTCGGTCGAGATCGTCGGAAAGTCCCAGTTTTGCCACCGCGAAATCCCCCTTCTGCCACCGGGTCTCCGGCATGGTTTACGGAAACCTAACGCATTGCACGTAGCTACAAACCATCTTGGATGGAGGGTGAACGATGGCGCAGCCGGCGCATCAGGCGGAGGCCTACCTTTACGAATACACCAGCCCCGTCATGGGACCGCAGACCGGGGAGCTGATGGCCGTCAGCGAGGCCGATGCCCAACGGCAACTGCGCGTCATGCTGCGGAGCCCGCAACTGCCCAACGGCCTGCGCCTGTACAACAAAAGCGAAATGCGGGCGGTGCAACACCGCCACCTGCTGCGCACCCTCACCGCCCATCACCAGTGGGTCGAAGAAGGCGTCGGCGACCGGGCCAATCTCAGCGGGCTCGACCTCTCCGGCACCAGTCTGCACGGCCGCAACCTCAGCTTCGCCGAACTCAACGAAGCCGACCTCAGCACGGCGGACCTGCGCGAGGCCAACCTGACCAACGCCAACCTGCGCAATGCCTGCCTGCGCGATGCCGACCTGCGGGGTGCCGCATTGCGCAACGCCGACCTCAGCGATGCGGACCTGCGGGGCGCCAACCTGATCGGCACCGACCTGGAAGGGGTCGAGCTGTGGCGGGCCAACCTGCAGGGCTGCCGGATCGGCGCCAAGCAGCTGCACACGGCGCTCGGCTGCCAATCCCGTTAATCCCCGGGTTTCCACATGGCCCTGTTGAAGGCGCCTTATTAACACCACAGGATTGCCTGTCCGTCGTCACACCCACGGCTGGTCCTATTGCGATACATGACTCGCAGGACGGATTCGCGGGCGGTAACGACGGAGGGAATCGATGGATAATTTGACAGTTGAACCGACGCCAATTGCGGCGGCGGCCCGGATGACACTGTCCGTGGCGGCGACGCTTATTCTGCTGACGGCGTTGTCCATTCTCACCCGGCCGCCGGTGGAAGTGAACGCCGAGAACAGCGCCGAACTGGCCATTGCCGGGCGTTTGGCGACGCCGCCGATCAACCTCGCCTCGGTGCCCTGATGGGGGGATGGCGATGGCGCTGGATGGCGATGGCAGCGGCGTTGCTGCTGGCCGGCTGCAATTTGACGGCCGGCAGCCCGGTTCCGCCGGATACCAACGAGTCGGACTACTAGCGGCGGCCGCTGTTGGGCTGCTGCTTGGTTTGGCGGCGTGTAACATGACAATCGGCAGTCCGGAACCGGACGTACGAGAGTCGGATTCGGACGGGATGTCGAGCTACTAGACGGTTACCAACTTTCGGTACCGGGCTCGCCCTTGATGGGGCCGACGATGTTGGCGGTGACCCAGCCGCCGTAGAAGCCGCCGGGTTGGGGTTCGACACGCTCGTCACCCAGATAGCAGGCGTCGACCCGGCCGGCGAAGAAGGCGAAGTGGTCGCGGATAGCGCCAAAGTCGGGCACCGGCTCGGGGTAGGACCAGGCGGCGTTGCGGGCCTGCCGGTCGCCGACTTGGATGGACCAATAGCAGGCCTGGCCTTTCCATTCGCAGAGGCTGGTCTGGTCGGACCGGCGCAGCAGGCCGGTGCGCACGGTCGTGGGCGGGAGGTAGTAGACCGGGGCGCCGGCGGTCTCGACCACACGGAACGAGGCCGGGGCGGCGGCGATCTCCGTCCCGGCGAAGACCACGCGGATCGGTTTGGTGACCGGTTCCAAGCGGGGTGGCCGAGGGTAATCCCAGACCGACTCCTGACCAGGGCCCGGTTTGATGATTTCCGCGGGATTCGGCCTGTTACGCTGCATGCGGCGCCAGCGTTCCATCTCTGCTTTTAATATTTCATTAACCAAAGACGTTCATTCCAATCGCAAACTTTTCTTAGCCGACTCCCTATAGAATCGGCCTATAAGCGCACTTCGAAGGAGCACCGATGCGACACCATAATTGGGATATGAAGCTAGTGCTGCTGTGGATTGCGGCTTTTGCCAACTTGCTGTCGGCGGCCGTCGTGATGGCTGCCGTGCGGGCCGGTGTCTGGATCGTTTGCGCGACCGTTGTGTCGGCGCTGCGGATCGGTTCGGTGGTGCGGCCGCGTTGGCTGTTCCGTAGCGTGGGTACGCCCAGCCGCGTCTAGCTCAGTGGATGTCCTCTGCGGCATCCAGCGCTCTCTTGATATCCGCCACCGAGAAGCCGGGCTGCTTGGCAGCGTCCAGCATGAACTTCTCACGCTTGATCATGATGTCGATGCCGCGCGGGAGTTGCGCCGCGTCGGCTTCGGGAATCACCACCGCGCCGTGACGGTCGGCATGAATGAGGTCGCCGTCCCGCACCTCCATGCCGAAGATGTCAACAGGGCCGCCGAACTCCACGGGATGGACATGGGCGTGGCTCGGTCCGACCTTGCCGGCCAGAAACTGAAAGCCGGGGGCAATGGCGTCGAGGTCACGGACGGACCCGTTGGTGATGACGCCCAACGCGCCGAGGCCGGCGTGGACCGTTGAGTTGACCTCACCCCAGAACGCGCCGAAGCCGGGTTGCTTGTCGAGGTCCTGAATAACGACGACGGATGGCGACGGATCCCCGGCGACGTACTCATAGTAGGCCAGCCTGCGTTGCTTCATCTCTGCGGGCGCGGCGGCCGAAGGTTGCCTTGCCCGGATGGTCGCGGTGCGGGCATAGCCGACCATCGGCGGCAGCGACGGGTCGAGGCAGAAGAAGGGCTCCGTGGTGAAGCCGGAGCTACCGCGCTTGCCCTGTACGACCTCGAGCGCGTTGCAGATGGTCGGGGTGTCGTAGCGGCGGAGGTCGGCGAGGAGTGATGCGGGATGGGGCATGGGTCAGTTCCCTATCTTGCCGGCCGAGCGCTGGCCGAGCCAAAGCCAAAGTGTGGGGAGCAAGCCGGCGGCGATCACGAGTTTCGCCAGGTCGCCCCAGATGAACGGCGTCAGGCCCCAGGCGAGGATCGGCTTGTCCCAGCCGAAGATCGCACCGAGCCAGAGCAAGCCCGGCACATAGATGACGACGTTGCCCAACAGCATTGCCGCGGCGGTCGTACGCACGCCGCGATCCCAGCCGCGCTCCGCCAGCCAGCCAGTCAACATGGCGGCCAGCACGAAGCCGATGAGGTAGCCGCCGGTGCCGCCCAGCATATAGGTGATGCCGATACCGCGTTCCGGGGTGTTGGCGAAGACCGGCAGGCCCGCGGCGCCCTCCGCCAGGTACAGCACGACCGTGGCGCCGCCGAGGCGCCAGCCGTAGGCCATGCCGATGGTCAGCACTACCATTGTCTGCAGCGTCTGCGGCACCGGGAAGAATGGGATGTTGATCTTGGCCGAGGCCCAGAGCGCGAGGCTTCCACCGACGGCCAGGAGAACCACACGAAGGGTGCGCGCCGACGCGTGGCTGGGCGCGGCCGGCCAAAGCAGATCGGCAAGGGTATGTGTCTGGACGGCGGTGCTGTTCATAGTATCCTCATCGATCCCACAGCGACCCCGCCTTTCTCCGGCAATTGACCGGCGCCCGCAAGCGAAACCTACGGCTCGCCCGGGCCACAACGATAAGGGAGGATCAACCGCGTGCCGTTCCTACCATCCCTACCTGAGAAGGCTTCGCTGCTCGATGTCTTCAAGAAGTACCCGGAGACTAACCGGCCACTGATCGAACTTCACGAAGCGCTGCTGCGGGCCCCCTCCCCTTTCACCGAGGCCGAGCGGGAACTGATCGCCGCCTACGTCTCGCGGAAGAATGGCTGCGGCTACTGCTCCGGCGTTCACACTCTGACAGCCGAGAAGATGGGTGTGCCCGAGGGGCTGGTCGACCAACTGATGGATGGCGTCGAGACCGCCGATGCCAAGATGCAGCCGGTGCTGCGCTATGCCGCCAAGCTGACTGACGACCCGTCGAGCATGACCCAGGCCGACGTGGATGCGGTATTCGCCGCCGGCTGGGAAGAGGAGGCGCTGTACTACCTCGTCGCGACGACGGCTTGCTTCAACTATATGAATCGGCTGGTCGAGGGGCTGGGGATCGAACTCGATCCCGACTATGTCGGACCCTCCTCCGACCGGCTGTCGAAACGTGGCTACCTGCCGTTGCTGCACCTGATGAAGCAGACGTGAACGACACTGCCCCGGTACAGGGGCTGAGAACCGAGGTCGTGGTCATCGGCGGCGGGATTGCCGGTACTGCCACGGCCTACTTCTTGGCCAAGGCCGGGGTGCCGGTGATGCTGTTTGAGAAGGGCCGCATCGCCGGGGAGCAGTCGTCGCGGAATTGGGGCTGGGTCCGCAAACAGGGTCGCGATGCCCGCGAGATCCCAGCGATCATCGAAAGCCTGCGGTTGTGGCAGACGCTGGAAAAGGAGCTGGAGGCCGATCTCGGGTGGCGGCAGGCCGGTGTCACCTATGTGGCGCACACCGATGCGGAGATGGCCCGGTTCGAAAGCTGGGTCGACAAGGCCCGGGACTACCAGCTCGATACACGGCTGCTGTCATCGGCCGAAACCGATACGCATCTGAAGCAGTCGGGACGACGCTGGAAAGGCTCGATGTACACGCCGAGCGACGGACGGGCCGAGCCAAAGAAGGTGGTGCCGGCGATGGCACGCGCCGCGGTGAAGCGCGGCGTCCGGGTCTTCACCAACTGCGCGGTGCGGACAGTGGAGACGGCGGCGGGGCGGGTGTCCGGTGTTGTGACCGAGCGGGGCTCGGTGAAGTGCCAGACAGTGATCTGCGCGGGCGGCGCCTGGACGCGCATGTTCTGCCGTAATCTGGGTATCGACGTGCCGCAGCTCGGTGTGACCGCGTCCGTGTTGCGGACGACCGCGGCGCCGTTGATCACGGAGTCTGCCGTGAGCTGCGGCGGCGTAACGTTTCGGCGGCGGGAGGATGGTGGGTACACGGTCGCTGGCCGTGGCGCCATTCGGTTCGACCTGGTGCCGGATGCCCTGCGTCAGCTCCGGGCCTTTATGCCCGGCTACCTGATGGCTCGGAAGCATATGAAGCTCCGGTTGTCGGGTACCTTCTTGCGAGCGATCAAGACGCCGTCGCGCTGGACGGCGGACGAGGTGACGCCGTTCGAGCAGACGCGGACGCTCGACCCAAAACCAGACACGGCTGTTCTTGAGCGGACAATGGCGCGCTTCCGCACGCTCTATCCGGCGATGCAGGATGTCGGCATTGCGGAGATGTGGGGCGGTTTCATCGAGGCGACGCCGGACGCGGTCCCGGTGATGTGCGAGGCCGACGAACCGCGCGGTCTGTTCGTGGCAACCGGGTTCTCCGGCCACGGGTTCGGCATGGGGCCCGGTGCCGGACTGCTGATGTCGGAACTGGTGCAGCGGGGCGACGCGCGGGTCGATATAACGCCGTTCCACCTATCGCGCTTTCGCAACGGCGTGAGGCCGGAGCCTTACGCCTTCATTTGACGCTACACGGTCGCCAGCCAGGGTCCCTCAACGAACTCGGCCTCGTCCTCGCCAGGCCATGGCGGCATGGTCACGGCGACCGCCGTTAATGGCTCATCACCGTCGGCGCGAAACTGGAACGGCGTGCCGACGGTGATCGATACCGATACACCCGGCCCAACGTCGACGGTTTCACCGCCACGCCACATGCGCCCCAGGCCGCTGACAAAGAACCACAGCTCGTCGACTGTGCGATGCCGGACTGCTTTCGCGACTTGACCCGGCTGCAGGGTGAAGTGGGCCATGCTGCCGCCAGACAGTTGGCACAACAGCCGCACTTCAGATCCGTCGGGCGCCAGCACATCCGGATCGGCCGGCAGCGTGACCCGGTCGCTGGTCACGGCTGGCCTGTCTCGAAGGCGATGGGGAGCCAGACGTGGAAGGTGGTGCCGCGGCCCAAATTGCTCTCTGCGTCGATGGTCCCGCCCATGATGTGACAGATGCGCTGGGTGATCGCGAGGCCGAGACCGGTGCCGCCATACTTACGGGTCGTCGAGCTGTCGCCCTGGGAGAACTCCTCGAAGATGGTCTGCATCTGCTGTTCCGACATGCCGATGCCACTATCGCGCGCGGTGATGTGAAGCAGCGGTTTTTGATCGATCTGCTTCATCGCCAGACACAACAAGATTTCGCCATTCTCAGTGAATTTGCAGGCGTTACTCAGCAGATTGAGGATGATTTGGCGCAAGCGCACCGGGTCGGAATTGACGATGTCCAACCGCTCTTCCCGGTCGATACGGAAGCTGTTGCCGTTCTTTTCGGCCATCGGCCCGATGGACGTTTCGATCTCGTTCATCATCGTGGCCAGGGAGAATGGGACGTACTCGAGTTCGACCTTACCGGCCTCGACCTTTGAGAGATCGAGGATCTGGTCGATCAGCGCCAACAGGTGCTTGCTTGCCCGGGACACACGATCCAGCGGCTCAGCGAAGTCGCCGGGGTTCGGCGAATGCACCTCTTCCTGCAGCATCTCGGTCATGCCAATGATCGCGTTCAGCGGCGTACGTAACTCATGGCTCATGTTGGCCAGGAACCGGCTCTTGGCGCGAGCCGCCTCCTCCGCCTCTTCCTTGGCTTGCTGTAATGCCAGTTCCGCTGATTTGCGCGCGGTGATGTCGCCCAGAGATCCGGCCAAGCGGTTGACCTGCCCGGTTTCGTCTCGAATACCGATCCCGCGCGCGCGGACCCAGATGGGGTCACCGCCGGGCACTAGGATGCGGACGTCGGTTTCGTAGAACTCTGTCTCGCCGCGAAGATGTGCATTCATGTCCTTGCGGAAGCGCTGCCGATCCTCGGGATGCAGATGCCGCTGCCAACTCGAGGCGGGTGTCATCGTGTTGCCTTCGAAATCGATACTCAGCAGTTCCTTGAACCGCTCCGACACATGCATGGTGTCGGTTTCAAGGTTCCAGTCCCACATGCCTTCGTTGGCGCCGCGGAGTGCGAGGACGTAACGTTCTTCACTGTCGCGGATCGCTTGCTCGGCAACCTTGCGGGCGGTGATATCGTGGAAGAAGCCTTCCAGATACTTCACCTTGCCGCTGGCATCGCGGACGGCGCGGGTGTTCTCAGTGACCCAAATGATAGATCCGTCCTTACGCTTGGCCCGCAGTTCTTGGTTCTCCCGAATTCCCTCTTCCAACAACCCGTTGATCTGGCTTTCACGCTGTTCCGTTGTTGCGTGGACCTGCGCGGCGATGCTTTTCACTGAGGAGATCATATCCTCGGGGCTGTCGTAGCCGAGGATCCGGGCGGCGGCGGGGTTCACCCGTAGGAAACGGCCTTCAAGGGTGCTGCGGAACATGCCTTCCGGCGCCAGCTCGAAGATTGTTCGATAGTCGCTTTCCGTCTGGCGGTGTTCGGTGATGTCTCGATAGAAGGACACATAGCAACCGTCCCCTAGCCGCCGCCGGGTGATTGATAGAATGCGGCCGTTGCTAAGGAAACGTTCGACCGTATTCAGGCTGATATTCGAGAGGAAGGCTTCCGTCCGCTGATCGACCCATGCTTCCACATCGCCGGGACCGTAATCGCCGCGGCGGGCGCGGTAACGAAAGAAGTCGCGAAAGCTGGTGCCCGGCCGCAGATCGCCTTCCGGGATGCCGTATACCTCGAGAAACCGGCGGTTGAACGCACTGATATTGTAGTTCGTGTCCATGATGCTGATGCCGTCTTCCATGCTCTCGAGGACCCCCTCGAGGAGTTCGGCCTCGCGTTGGCGTCTACGTGGCCAGTGCATCACGGCTCCGCACCATCGGGGCAACCGGAGACCGACCGGCCGCCCAGTGTTGGGCTGCGGCACAGCAACGGTGGTCGGCTCGGATGCCAGCATTCGAGCTGACTAGCATGGGCACCCCAGGATGTGTGTGAGGGTCATCATACCGCAGTACCGCGGTGTGATAAGTAGCTCGGCGGTCGACCAAGGGGGCATGAGGTAATAGCACCGGCCGCTCGCAGCCTGATGGCCGCCTTGATCAGTCAGCTCGACGCAAGCTCTTGGTTTAGCCCGGCCTCTGCTGGGGAGCCGGTGCTACGGGTCCAGGGTATATTGGAGATGATCCGACAGGCGACGGCCCTGATGGACGTCGCCCGGGGCCGGGTTCAGCTCTCGATGGGAAAGTCGTCGACCAGGCGGCGCAGGTAGGCGACGTCGTCGCCGGAAACGCTATCGATGTACCCTTTGCGCAGTAGCTCGCCCACTTCGGCACGGATGTCCCAACCGTAGCGTTCGACGGCGCTCAGCTTGCTGGGCGCGGGCAGGTGAAAGCGGATGGCGGCACCAGCGGCATGGATAGCCTCGGCGTCTTCCGCATAGAAACGGCCCAATTCGACCGATACGGAATCCAGCTTAGCGGTGCGGACTAGACCTCGCGGATCAGCATGGCGGGCGTGGGTGATGCCCTCGGTACGGACGCCGGGTATGCGCGCCTTGGCCTTCAAGAGCTGCTTGTGATCGAAGGAGATCACCACGACTTGATCGGCAGCCGCCGTTTCCGCGAGCAATTCGCCGAGCCGAGCGATCAGCGCGTCCTCGTTGCGGCTGTCCTTGATCTCGATATGCAACCCCATGTCCTCTTCCTTGGCATAGAAGAGCGTGTCGCGGAGCAGCGGCACGGGCTCACCGGCGTAGTCGGCGGAGAAGGAACTGCCGGCATCGAGCGCGACGATCTCGGTGGCGGTATGGTCGGCGGCGAGGCCGCGTCCATTGGTGGTCCGGTCGAGGGTGATGTCGTGTAGGACGACGATTTCGCCGTCCTTGCTCATCACGATGTCGATCTCGCACGACGTCCCACCCAGTTCCTTGGTCTGACGGAAGGCCGCCATGGTGTTTTCCGGCGCGCCGATGGAATGGCCGCGATGGCCGCAGACATGAACGTGGCCGGACTTCGAGGCGAGGAGTTCGAACATGCGGGTTCCTAGGCGGCTCGCGCCGTGGTGTTGAGGTGGAAGTGTGCGCCGTCGAGCCGGCGACCTGTGGCTTCCTCAAACAGCAGGGTGTTCGACGGGTCAAAGGCGATGCGGGTTTCCTCGCCGATCCGATGGTTCACCTGAGACCCCGATTCGAGCACGCGGATCAGGCCCAGGGGGCTTTCCGCGACGTACAGGATCTCCCGCCCCATCGGCTCGGTCTGGATCACCCGCGCAGGCACGCCGCTGTCACCGAACTCGAGGTGCTCCGGCCGCAGCCCAATGGAAAACGGCCCATTCCCGACCCCAACGAGAGGCGCGACTGCCTCACCAACGCGCAGCTTCTCACTGTCGACTTGGCCATGGAGGATGTTGATCGGTGGTGAGCCGATGAAGCCAGCCACGAACAGTGTCTCCGGCCGCAAATACAAATCATCGGGTGAGCCGATCTGCTCGATCTCCCCTTCACGCATACAGATGATGCGATCGGCCATGGTCGTCGCTTCAAGTTGGTCGTGGGTGACGAGAATGGTCGTTACACCCAGCCGCTCTTGCAGCGCCTTGATTTCGGTCCGCATCGTCAGGCGGAGGGTGGCATCGAGGTTCGACAGGGGCTCATCGAGAAGCAGCAGTTGGGGGTCCTTGACTAGGGCGCGGGCGAGCGCGACGCGTTGTTGTTGACCACCGGAAAGCTGGCTTGGCCGGCGGTTCATCAACTCGGCGACTTGCACCAACTCGGCGGCCTCGCGCACGCGGCGCTTAGCCTCCGCATCGGGCACCTTCTTGAAGCGGAGCGGGAACCGGATATTATCGCGCACCGTCATGTGGGGGTAGAGCGCGTAGGACTGGAAGACAATGCCGACGTTCCGGTCGCGGGCCTCGACCTCATTCACGCGGTGCTCGTCGAATAGCAAATCTCCGCCGGACGGAAGATAGATGCCTGCGAGCATGAAGAGGCTGGTTGATTTGCCGCAGCCAGACGGGCCTAAGAGCGCGACGAACTCTCCGTCGTTGATGACCAGGTCCATGCCAGGAATAACGACGACATCGTCAAATCGCTTTTCGATGTTCTTGAATTCAATCCTGGCCATTATCCCTTCACCCCACTTACGGACATTTGCATCAGATACTTCTGGGCGACCGTGTACATGATGAGGCTCGGTATCACGTAGAAGACCGCGACCGCGGATACCAATGCGAAGTCAATACCGAGCGAGTTTTCTTCCGTGACGAAGAACATGTAGAGGCTCATCGTCCAATTCGTATTCTTGATCAGGAAGGTCACCATGAAGATGTACTCTTCCCAACCGCGGATGAAGGAGAACACCGTCACCGCAATCAATCCGTTGGTGACCTGTGGCAGAACCACCCGAACATAGGTCTGCATGCGGGTGGCGCCGTCAGCCAGGGCGCTCATTTCGACTTCCCAGGGCACGGCGTCGTAGAAGCCCTTCATGATGAACACGGCGAACGGTAGTTCGATGCCGACCAGAACCAGCATCACGCCAACGAGCGAGTCCAGCAGGCCGACATACCAGAGGATGATGAACAGCGGGACGACCAGGGTGTAGGTCGGAAACGCGTGTAGGACGAGCATCGCCCGCAGCATCGAATTGCGCAGCGGGAACTGGAACCGGGAAATGTAATAGCCGGCGAGGCTGGCGACCGTGCAAACGATAACTGTCTGGGCGCCCGCAACGAACAGTGAGTTCCGGAAGGCGACCCAAACGGACGGGAACGCCGTCGCGCTGTAGCTCAGTTTGTCACCGGCGACGACGGACTCATTCAGCCGATTGAAGTCAGGGTCGACCAGGAACCGATAGCCCTCCAAATGGAGCTGATCGCCTAGCAGAGAGAAATACAGGATGATGGTGCCGGCAAGTATGAGCCCCCACCCGATGAAGGCTTGCCGGCGATCCTTGGCGACGGCGCCCCAGATCCAAAGGGCGACCAGAGCCGGGGTCAGAATGAACAATGACGGCCAGAGGACGTCAGTGTTGATTTCCCCCCGGCCAGCCGAAAAGGACAGGGTCAACAGCCAGAAGTAGGTGACGATGATGGGCAGCGAAACGACGATCAGAAATGCGTAGAGCGCAACATCGCTGAAACGCCGCTGCATGCGGGCCCTGGCGGCGAGCCGGTCCCAGTGGCTCTGGCCGGTCGACGGCATGCTGTTCATGGTGGTGGCGGCCATCTACTGCACCTCGATCCGAGGCCGCTGCAGCAGTTGCTGCATGTTGGTGAAGCGCCAGGCGGAGATGGCGATCAGGATGCCGGGAATGATCAGGAACAACGCGAGGGCGGCGCCATAGGCGTATTGGCCGCTTTGGAAGGTGCGCCGGTAAACGTACAGCGCGTAGACCGTGGTGTCCTGGAACGGCCCGCCGCCGGTCAGCAGGATGATGTACTCAAAGCTGACCAACAATGACAGTGTCTGCCAGATCGTGATGTAGGTCAGCGGCCACCTTAGGGCCGGCATGACGATGTGCCGGACGATCGACAGGCTGCCGGCACCATCGGCTTTCGCGGCGTAGAACAGATGATCCGGGATGCCGCGGATTGCGGAGGTCAGGATGATCATGCCGAAGGAGGCGCCGATGAAGCCGTTCGACAGGATGATCAGCATCACCGGCGTGTTCGACAGAAGGTCGAGCGGCTTCTCGACCCCGAACACGTTCATGGCGATTTGGTTGACGAGGCTGGCTTCGCCGCCGTGGACCGCCCAAATCCAGAGTACGATATAGACGACGGATGGGCTCATCCTCGGCATCAGCCAGACGGAGCGGAAGAAACCGCCACCTTTCGGGATAGCCGTCGTGGTCAGTGCAAGGACCAGGCCGAAGGTTACGTTGAAAATCGCCAGCGTGAAGAAGACGTAGATGAACGTCAGACTGATGACTTTCGGCAGGCGCGAGTCGCCGGTGAAGGCACGTTCGAAGTTGCGGAGCGTGAATTTCGTGACTTGCAGGTCGCGTCCCATATCGGTGAACGCGATGCCGATATCGACAAGGACCGGCATGACAAAAAACAGCAGGACAATGACGCCGGCCGGCCCGAGAAAGACGATGTAGTTGGTGATCTGGCGGTTGCGCATCGATCGCGCTGCCGCAGTGCGCGTGCCGATGTCTTCGGTTAGTGCTGACAATTCAGGTGCCTTGCAGTGTTGTCGTGAGCGGAGGTCGCGGCGGACGGCGGGAGCGGCGCTGGTGCGCCTTTCCCGCCGCTGCCGAAACGCTACGCGCCTACTGGACGACGATGCTGTCCGGGATGCGCGCTTCCGCTTCTTCGATCACGAACTCGGCTGCTTCCTTCGAAGACAAACGGCCCAGCTCGACACCTTGCAGGCCCTCATAGAGGATCTGGTTCAGAACACCGAAGTCGGCGTGGTTGGGGATGAACTTGGTGATGTCTAGCAATGGCGTCGACAGGGCTAGCGTCCAAGCCTCCTGATACCTCGGGTCATCCTGTTGTGACTTGGCGATCCCGAGATGCGTCGTCGTCACCGCGTGGTCCGTGTTCAGATCCGCCGCTGAGGCGAAGCCGATCACACGTGCCGCCAACTCGGCATGCTCGCCCTCAGCCACCGCGTAGACGATCGGGTGAGTCAGGCTGCCGGGCTGTCCGCCTTCGACAGCGGCCGGGGCCGCGGTCCAGCCGAACTGCTCAAAGAAGGCATCCTTCTCACTCGGCACACCGCGCGGGAAGGCGTTGGAACCGAGATCCCAGATGCCGTACATCCACATCGCCGCATTGCCTTCGGCATAGAACTGATCGCGGATGAAATCCCATTCGAGCGACGTGTTGTTTGCCGCAATAACGCCCTTCTCGACACCGCGCTCGAACCAGCCATAGGCCTCGGCGAGCTTGTCGCGTTCCAGCAGCAAGGCACCGGTTTCATTGTCGAGGAAGCTGTTGCCGTATTGGTTGAAGACCATGATGTAGTCCGGACCACGGCTCGGGCGGTGGAAGATGCCGAACTCGGCGCTCGTGTTGTCAACCACCTGCTTGGCAACGTCGGCGATCCCGTCCATCGTCACTTCGCCAGCCATCACCCGATCGTCGAGGCTCTCGATGAACTCTTCGTCGAAGCCGGCCTCGCGCATCAGGTTCTTGTTGAAGAAGAACATCCGGGCCTCGGCGTCCTGCGGTACCGCGAACTTCCGCCCGCCACACTCGGTGGAGGCCCACAGTGATTCGAAAATGTCGCCGAACAGATCTGGATTGGCGTCGATGTAGTCAGTCATGTCCCAGGCGAAGCCCGGTTCGGCGAACGTGCAAACGTACTCGTGCGCGGCGATGAACATGTCCGGCCCCTCGCCGACGGCAAAGGCGCGCAACAGGCGTTCGGCATCGCTGTCGAAACCGCCCTCACCCGGCACTTCCTGTACGTTGATGCTGACCCGATAGTCAGCACCTTCGCTGGCGAGAACTTCGTTCAGCCGCTCCGCGCCCTTGACTATGTTGCCTGGGCGCAGCGGACCGGAGTTGTCCGGCCGGGACCACAGAGTCAGTTCGATGTTTTCCTGAGCGGATGCTTCATTGCCCGCCGGGGCGAATACTGCGGATGCCGCAAGAAGAGCAGAGATAGCTGCAGCCGTAGTCTTGTACATTATTTCCTCCTACCTAAGTCGCAGGTTGTTGCTAGGTGCGAGCAGATACTGGCGAATCGAACGCGTTGCCCGCCGAGACAAAGCTCGGCATCCAAAACGAACGCGTGTCCGGATGCCTGCCCCGCGCAGAAAGTTGCGACGTTGGGTTAAGAGAATATGACACTTTTATGACAGCTACAATGCAGGACTGTCATGATGTGTCACGGAAGGCCAGACCGTGCGATACGGCCTACTCGGTTTGTCAGAGCGACTTAAGATATTTGATGAACGGCGTTTCGGTTGCCACCTGGTCGTACAAGGCGCGTGCCGGGGCATTGAAGTGCTGGGTTAACCAGTACACTTGGGGGGCATTTTGCGCCGCCGCAGCTTCGGTCACGGCATCGATCAATGCGCGTCCAATACCGCCGCCGCGCGCGTCCGCCGAGACGAAAAGGTCCTGCAGATAGCAATACGGACCTTCCGTCCAGCAGGACCGATGGAAGATGTAGTGGACGATGCCAATCAGCTTGCCAGTCTCATCGACAGCGCAGCAACCGGACGGGTCCTCGCCCGTTGTCAGCAGACGCCGCCAGGTCAGGTCGTAGATCTTGTCCGGCAGTTCGGTTTCGTAGAACGTCAGGTAGGCGCGCCATAGCTCCTGCCAGTCGGTGCGGTCGTCTTGGCGAAGTGCTCTTGTCTCGAATGCCACTGGATGCTCATGTTCTCAGGAGGGATCGACCTGCGGCAAGCCGCGCTGACGGACGCGCCACCACTCGGTGATGCAATCGGACGGGCCGGGGTCGGTTATGCCGCGCAGCAGGAATGCGGCCCGCAGCCGGGTTTCGACGATCGGCGCCGGTAGGCTGGATTCCTGTGCGGCGTCGACGCGCAACCAGGCGCACGGATGCAGGCTGCCATACTGGACCAGGGTCGCACCGGACGCTGCGATGAGTCCCAGCACCGCAAGGATGGCCAGTGTGCCGAGGCGCCGCGGGGTCATCGCTCACCACAGCGCTGTGTTGAAGTACCGCCCATGAGCCAGATTTAGGTCCCCTCCGGCATTTCCAAACGGAAATCCGCACCAGCAACGGTAACACCGTTGACCTGCACTTCCAGCCGATGTGTTCCAGGATAATACACCCGCGTCGTGATCGGGCGCATTGCATGACGGCGGCGCATCGCCACGGTTTCGCCGGGCTTGGTGCGCATTGTCTTCCACTTGAAGACCTTCGGCGTCAGCTGCCCATTGGCTTTCTGATGATGAACCACGTAGTCGATCAGCATGTCCTGCTGCGCCTTGCCACCGGCCCGGAACTCAAGACTAAACTCTAAGGCCGTGCCGAAATCGACGACCGGTGTGTCGATGCGTAATTCGACGTCCGTCAGCTTGGCCGCGCGGTAGCCGAGGGCTGCGAGGGCGCCGGGATGGGCCGCCTTTATTAGGGTGCGGCAGGCGTGGCGGACCAGACGCTGGCGCGGTTCTGGTGCATCGGCGAGCCAATCCGCGGCGAGGTCAGCGACTAAATCGGGGTGGTCCTTGGCAATGTCGTTCAGGTTGTTGGCAACGGAACGGCGTACATATTCCTCCGAGTCGTCGCGGAGGGCGGTCAACAGCGGCAACAAGGGCGCGGGATCGGCTATGAACATGGGCAACTGCGGCGTCCAGGGTAGTCGGGGCCGGGTGCCCTCCGACACCAGGCGGCGCACGTGGCGATTGGGGTCGTCGGTCCAACCCCGCAATTTCGCCAGGCAGCGATCCGGGTCCGCCAGAATCAGGAAGCGAATGCCGAACTCCGCGGTCAGGCGCTTGGTCAGCTCGCGCATGACGTCGAGCGCTAGATCCAAATGGCCGACGCCGTGACGGCCGACGTAGCCGCTGATGGGCATGATGGCCCATCCGGCGATGCCGGCCTCGCCCGCGACCGGTGTCGTTCCGGCGTCTTCGTCCGGATGCAGGCTTTGGAGGATGATGTCGGTCGCCGTCGGGAAGTCATCGGGCAGGTAGCGTTCGAGAGCTGCCTCGATCTGGTTCGAGCGCTGCTTTAGTTCAAGTGCGTCCAAGTTGGTTGCCGCGGCTTTGACAAAGCCAACCCGGTCGAAACCGTCCCAAGCCTTCGCCAGGTGATCGCCGACATGGCCGATGACCTCCGCATTGAAGAGATTCTTCAGTGGCTCCGCCATTGGGGTCCTTAGTCGACGTGAAGCTGGAAGGCGAAGGGCGACCCCTCGCCGCCCGCGACGATCCGATGGACACCGGGGTCGAGCCGGAGGGTTTGGCGGCCGATGTCGCCGCCGAGCAAGGTGCCGTCGACCACAGTCCCGAACTCGGTGCCGAAATCCTTGACCGTGACGGCGCCGTCATCGCGCACGACGGCAAAGTGGACTGTGGCCAGGCGGAACGGCGCGGTATCAGCCACGGTGAAGTCGATCGACAGTGGCGGCGGGGTCTCATCGGCCGACGGGACGCGGCCGAAGAAGAACGGCAGAGCCGTGATCTCGTGCCCCTCCGCGGGCAGCAAATCCTGCACGCGATCACTATCGGCGCGGAGGCGTACGCCCGGTGGGGATGACTGTTGCGGCGATGCGGTCTCTGCGGACGGCGGCACGACCCCGGTGATGGCCGCGGTCAAAGCGATATCGGTATGACGCAGGCGGTTGCTCATCCGGACGAGCAAATCGAGCGCCATGGTGGGGTCGGCGCTGATCCGACGGAGGAAGGTTTCCGGCGACATGTACTCGACCGTCACGGGGCCGATGGCGCGCAGGGTCGCACTGCGCGGACGCCCCTCGAGTACGCCCATCTCCCCGAAATACTCGCCCCGCCGGATCGTACCGATTGTGATCTCCTGCTCGGCGTGGCGCTTTAGGACGCCGATTTCGCCGGACAATAAACGCCCGACCCGATCGCTGACCTCCCCTTCAATGCAAAGCAAGGTGCCGGCAGCATAGCCCTGCTGCACAGTCTGATCACCGTTCATTGCGCGCCACTGCCCCTAGCGATTGTTCTGTTTCTTTGGTCCCTGCACTCAAACGGAAAGGGAGCAGCGAGTCATCGAATATCTTTCGCGGAATACAGGGGTGCGATATCAGAGGCGCCTTCTACAGTCTCGGCGTTGGGCGACGTGTGACCTTCATACTCTCGAAAGTGATCTGGACGGTCATTCAACCCAGCAACCTGCTGATCCTAATGCTGTTGGTGGGTCTTATACTTCGTCGGCTGGGCCGCCGCCGGTTTAGCAATCTGCTGACCACCACTGCCGCCGGCGTGTTGACGTTTGTCGCGTTGGTGCCGATCGGTGGATTGGTCCTGCGACCATTGGAGACGCGGTTTCCGGTCCCTGATCTGCCCGCGTCAATCGATGGCATCGTCGTTCTGGGTGGATCGGTTCAGGCGGAGCTGACGGTCGAACATGGGCAGCCAGCGCTCAACCATCGCGCCGAGCGACTGACGACCCTGGTTCGGTTGGCGCGGGCTTATCCGGACGCGCGCTTGGTGTTCACCGGTGGCTCGGGCGCGTTGCTGGGAGCACCGATAACGGAAGCGGCTATTGCCGCCCAGGTGTTCGGCGAGTTGGGGCTTGACCCAGCCCGCTTGACCTATGAAGACGAGTCTCGCAACACCTACGAGAACGGGGTACTCAGCCAGCGATTGGTGCAGCCGAAGCCCGGTGAGACCTGGGTGTTAGTCACCTCTGCCTCGCATTTGCCACGGTCGGTCGGGGTCTTCAGGGCCCTCGGGTGGCCGGTTCTGCCTCTGCCTGTCGACTTCAATACCTCGGCGCGGCTTCGCCCGGGGTTTTGGTTGGGCGGCCATCTAAACGAGTTGGATTGGGCGACGCGGGAATGGGTCGGGTTACTCGCCTATCGACTGCTCGGCCGGACCAACACCCTTTTTCCCGCACCGGCCAACGTGGACTCCTAAGTCGAAGCGCCGGCCGCGATCCTTGGGACGAAGCGTCTCGTAGAGCCGGTTTCGGGGGTCAAGGCCTCGCGAAGCAGGCTCGTGGCGTTGGCCGCGATTTGGCGGAGTTGCGGTCCGTTCCGGGCCGGCGGCGAAGATGGCGCGGGCTCACTGGAAGGTGCCTCGGCTGCGAGACTCTGCTCGACAGTTTGCCAAAACAGCTCGACCTCGGTCTCGGTTCCGGCAAAACGCGCTGCCATTTTGCGGGCGAATTCCCGCGCGTCTTCGCCGTAAGCGTCCTGGACGGCGGAGGCGTACTTTTCAACGTCAGTTGCGTGCAAGTTGGGCTCCCTCAGGCAAATCAACTGTGCCCAAGGGTGCTGCCACGAGCGGAGTCGGCGCCACCGCGCGCTAGTGGGAGCGCTGCCCTTTCGTAGGGGGTGACTACAACCGTAACAGTCGCGGCCCTTTGGTATGGATCTCAAACGACCGATTGCTCTGGGGCTGCCCAGCGCCCGCCATCGCGACGCCGTCTAGTTCGAGACCGACCACGATGACGACCACGACATCGTGGTCGAATAACGGCAGCAGCACGACCTCCGCATCGAGAGTGTGGGCTGCCGAGAACTTGACGGTGCCGACCGCGTGCATCGGGCGGCGTTCGTCGACCACCGCCGTGTAGGACTCGACGATCTTGCCGGTCGTCTGCCGGTACATGTTGCCCTCGACGGCCTGGCCCGTGGTATCGCGGCCAACGGAACTTGCCACCTTGGTCCCGACCAGCCGATTGCTGAAGCGTAGGGGCTCATACTCGACGTCAACCAGCAACATCTGGCGCAGCAGTTGGGGGATGTCGTTCGGGTCCAGCACGCTGCGCGGCGGCATGCCATTGGCGTTTGCTGCTAGCTCTCGCCAATAGCCAACCAACTCTTTGAGACGCTCGCTGCCAATTCCGTCCAATGCGCTATACTCTTTTCCTGGAGGCGCGACGGCCGGTCCGAGACCTCCGAAGCAGGTCCGCTTATACTGAAGCACCTGTGCGAGACAACCGTCTCGGTACGAAAAGCCGGAACCGGCCGGTTGGCGATCGCCAAGAGGAAGCCATGAGCGAAGACTGGCAGTATCAGGTTCGGATCTACCTGACGGATGATTTTGCCGCGACGGCGCGGTGCGATCCGAGCGACCCTTCGCTGGCGCCGCTGCCAGCTATCCTGGCGGAGCACGACGCCGCTCTAAAGTGTCAGTATGATGCGTTTGCCGGCTACGTGGCCGAGGCGGAGCGCAACGGAGTCGATCGTTATCCGCTGTATGAGTGGACAAAGGCGACGATCGAGAACCCCGCCAAGGAAGCCAAATACACCAAATCCTTCACGCTCTATGTCGGTGGGGACGAGGTCTACGACCGGACCAAGGCGGATGCGCTGGAGGCCGCCCTGCAGCCCTTGATCGGGGGTGACATCGTCAGCCGGATGACCAAACACGATACCAACCCGGCCAACAACCCACAGCCACCAGAGGCCAGGAACTAGAAGGACCGCAGACTGCCACGATTGGCCCTTGCCTGCGCGGGGGTTAACGTGTGCTAATCCATGATGGATTAATGACAGCAGCGTAGTCGGTTGGTTTTGGCCGTCAGTCAAGTCAGCGAATCTGAGACCCGCCCGGGGCCGCGCCGGGTTGCTGGTTCTTCCGCCCCTGCGGCCAGGGCCTTTCAGGCCGACCGGTTTCTCCAGTTTATTGACGTTAAGAAGAGCTACGACCACAAGACGTTGGTCGTCAAAGGCTTCAGCCTGGATGTGGCCGAAGGTGAGTTCATTACGCTGCTTGGCCCGTCAGGATCCGGGAAGACCACTATCCTGATGCTGCTGGCCGGGTTTGAGAGCGTGACCGGTGGCGAAATCCAGATCAACGGCACACCGATCACCCGCCTGGCGCCCTACAAGCGCAACATCGGGATGGTGTTCCAGAATTACGCCCTGTTCCCGCACATGTCGGTGGTGGAGAACCTGGCCTACCCGCTGAAGGTGCGAAATCTGGACCGCAGGGACATTGATAGCCGGGTAGAGGAATACCTGTCCCTGGTCGAGCTCAGCGGCTTCGGCAATCGCCATCCGGCCCAGCTTTCGGGTGGCCAGCGGCAGCGGGTGGCGCTGGCGCGCGCGTTAATTTTTGAACCGTCCCTCGTGCTCATGGACGAACCGCTCGGCGCCCTGGACAAGAAGCTGCGGGAACAGATGCAGTTCGAGATCACCCGGCTGCACAGCAAGCTGGGCTTCACCGTCATCTACGTGACCCACGATCAGACCGAGGCGCTGACAATGTCTGACCGGGTGGCGGTGTTCAATGACGGTGTGGTGCAGCAATGCGCGACCCCGGACGTGCTCTATGAGCAGCCCGAGAATGCGTTCGTCGCCGACTTCATCGGCGAGAACAATCTGATCCCCGGGACGGTCGCGGAAATCGCGGGCGACCGGGTGCGGGTGACGCTGGCCGGTGGGCAAGAGGTGTTGACGCAGCGCGGCGATGTCAGCGGGACGGGCACGGACTGCATCGTTTCGGTTCGGCCGGAGAAAATGTTCATCAAACCGAGCGATCACGCCTACGACAGCGAGATCACGGCCTGCTTTATCGTGCGCCACTATGTGGGCGATTTCATCCGCTACTATTTTGAGCTTCCGGATGGTTCTGAAGTAACCATCAAGGTGCTGAACGATCTGGCAGCACCGAAATTCGACGAAGGGCAGAACGCGCAGTTGATCTGGCAAGCCAGCGACTGTTTCGCGTTTCGTGCCACGTGATCCGGCGTTCACACGCAGTGTCCGCCCGATAACCCGAGGACTTAACAAACAGTGGGGAAGCAAAATATGACACTCAGAAGCGCACTGATCGGCTCGGCCGCGTTGTTGGCCATGGCCGCCGGGCCCGTGGTTGCCCAGGAGTTGACTGCCGTTTCGTTCGGCGGGGCCTATGGCGCGGCGCAGAAGAAGCATATGATCGACCCGTATATCGAAGCCACGGGGAACAAGGTCCTGTTCGAGGACTATTCCGGCGGTATCGCCGAGATCAAAGCGCAAGTCGAAGCCAACAACATCCAATGGGATGTGGTCGACATCGAAGTGATCGACCTAGAACGGGCGTGTTCCGAAGGCCTGCTGGAAGTCATTCCGCGGGACATTCTGCCTCCTGGCGACGACGGCACCCCAGCCGAGGAAGACTTCTTTCCGGAGGCATTGGCCAATGAGTGCGGCGTCGGCGTGATCTTCTGGGCGATCATTTATGCCTACAATACGGAGACCATCGGTGGTGGACCGCCATCGACGATCGCCGACTTCTTCGATACCGAGACCTTCCCAGGCAAGCGCGCGCTGCGGAAGCGTCCGCAGGTCAATCTCGAATGGGCGCTGATCGCCGACGGCGTGGCGCCGGATGAGGTCTACGACGTGCTGTCGACCGATGAGGGTCAGGCCCGGGCCTTCGCCAAGCTGGATACCGTCAAGGACGATCTCGTGTGGTTCGATTCCTGGTCGCAAGCGCCTCAGCTATTGAATGATGGCGGCGCGGTGATGGTGCAGTCCGCCAACGGCCGGATCTTCGGCGCCATCAAAGACGACGGGCGACCGTTCGAGATGGTCTGGGACAGCAATGTGTTCGACCTGGACGTTTGGGCCATTGTCAAAGGCACGCCGAACAAGGACCTGGCGCTCGACTTCATCAAGTTCGCGACTAACACCAAGCCGTTATCGGGCATGCAGGATGTGGCCTACGGCCCGACCCGCCGGTCCGGCGCGGCCCTAGTCGATCCGGCGGTCACCAACGACCTGCCGACAGCGCATATCGACAAGGGCATCAAGGCTGACGGCATCTTCTGGGCCGACTTCGGCGAGTCCCTGGGCGAGAAGTTCAATGAGTGGCTGCTGCAGTAGTCGCAATTGAGACCGGTGGCGCCGGTTGAACCCTGCGCCACCAACTTCGTCTGATGGCCGACATCGCCCTTGCCGCCCCGCCCGCCGCAACCCGTTTGACCCGCGAAGAAGCCGGGTTTGCGAGGCGCGAGCTGACACGGCGGCGGCTGGTGGCGTTTGGGCTGGTCGCGCCCCTGCTGATCTTCATCGGCTTTGCCTTCTTTGCGCCGATCACGACGATGCTGCATCGCAGCGTCTACAACCCGACCGTGGTGGAGCTGATACCCGACACTTTGACGGTACTGGAGGCCTGGTCCGGCGAAGGAACGCCGGCTCCGGAAATCCTGACCAGCATGGCTGTCGACCTGAAACGGCTGGCGAACGAACGGACCTCCGGGAAACTCGCCGAGGAACTCAATCGTGGACTGCCGGGCACGTCGAGCCTGGTCAAATCGACCGCACGAAAACTGCGGCGGGCCGAAGATGCGGCGCTGGCGACGGACGGCGCCACCCTGTTGCTCGATGCCAATCCTAAGTGGGCCGAGCCGGAGCTATGGCAGACCGTCCGCAAGGTCGGACGGACCTACACCGATACCTATTTCCTCACCGCTCTCGACCTTGAGCGCGACGCTGCGGGCAGTATCGGCGCACGTCAATCGGCGCGGATTTACGTGCAGCTCTACACCAAGACGCTGCGTATTGCGCTGGTCATTACCGTGCTGACGCTGCTGCTTGGATATCCCCTCTCCTATTGTCTCGCGAACGCGCCCGCGCGCACCGCCAACATCCTGATGGTGTTCGTGCTGCTGCCGTTTTGGACGTCACTGCTGGTGCGGACGACGTCGTGGATCGCGCTGTTGCAGACAAATGGGGTCGTGAACTCTGTCCTGATGAGCATCGGGATTACCAGCGAACCGCTGGAAATGATGTTCACGGAGTTCGCGACCATCGTCGCCATGACGCACATTCTGCTGCCGTTCATGGTGCTGCCCCTCTATAGCGTGATGCGGGGGATTGATCCGAGCTATATGCGGGCGGCGCTGTCCCTGGGCTCCAGTCCAATACCTGCCTTTATCCGTGTCTACTTCCCGATGACTTTGCCCGGGCTGTCGGCGGGCGCGCTGCTCGTCTTCATCATTTCAGTCGGCTATTACATCACCCCGGCGCTGGTTGGCGGCACGGACGGGCAGATGATCTCCAACATCATCGCCTTCCACATGCAGCAGTCGAACAACTGGGAGCTGGCGGCGGCGCTCGGTTCCCTGTTGCTGCTGCTGATCATCGGACTGTACTGGGTGTACGACCGCCTTGTCGGCGCCGACAATATCAAGCTGGGCTGATAGTGTCGGAGTTCCCCGCCTACTTCACGATCTGGCACAAGATCGGGATCTACGCGCTGCGCTTCACAGCGGCGGCAGTACTCTTCTTTTTGATTCTGCCGATCCTGGTGATCATTCCACTTAGCTTCAACAGCCAGCCCTACTTCACCTTTACCGAGGGCATGTTATCGTTTGAAGCGAGCGCCTACTCACTCCGCTGGTATCACGCGATACTCGAAAACCCGAACTGGATACTGGCGATCAAGAACAGCTTCATCATCGGGTTCTTCGCGACGATCGTCGCGACAGTTCTGGGGACGATAGCGGCGGTGGGCCTGGCGAGCCCCGACATGCCAATGAAGCGCGTCATCACCGCCCTACTGCTCTCGCCGATGATCGTACCGCTGATCATCATCGCCGCCGGGATGTTCTTCTTCTACACCCGTTTCAACCTTGTCGGTACCTTTCCCGGTCTGGTCATTGCCCATGCTGCTCTCGGCGTGCCGTTTGTCATCGTGACAGTGACCGCGACGCTGAGCGGCTTCGACCGGTCGCTCTACAACGCCGGGCTGAGCCTGGGCGCCGGGCCGCTGCGAACCTTCATGGACGTCGTGTTGCCGCTGATCCGGCCGGGGGTGATCTCCGGTGGTTTGTTCGCGTTCGTTACGTCATTCGACGAGGTCGTGCTGGTGCTGTTCCTGGCCGGCCCCGATCAGCGGACGATCCCGCGGCAGATGTTCTCCGGCCTGCGCGAACAGATCAATCCGACGATCCTGGCTGTCGCCACGCTGTTGGTGATCGTCTCAGTCTGCATGCTGGTGACGCTAGAACTGCTGCGGCGCCGGTCGGAACGGCTGCGGGGTGTCGCCTAAGCCGGCTAGCCGGCGTTGGAAGCCAACTGCGTGGCGAACGGCGCGTCGGCGAGCCGGATGACAAGCGAAAGACCGTGCTCGTCGCGACGCAGCGACTTCACGCCGCGCTGCGGCAGGGGGACCCGCCGGGCCTGGCAGTAGCGCATCAGCGCTTCCATCAGCGCGTTCTCGGATAGCTCAAGGTCCGGCCGGCGGCTAAAGGAGACGGTCGCGGTCGTGCCGTTGCCAAGCTGGACATCCGTGACGTCATCGAGCGCCTCGCTCCCATTGCTGGAGATCTGCAGCACGATGGCCTCGCGTGTCTCGCGGTCGTCAAATGTGATACATCGTTCTTCGGTGGGCATACTGGTTCGGCGGCAGGTTCGGTCGCCTACTATCGCCTCAGGAATGGTTTTCAATCCCCTAACGCGCTTGGCCAGGATCCCCGTTTGATGCGGGTCAAGTGGTCCGGCTGCGGTTCATCTAGACTGGACCCATGGAGCAAACGGGAGATCCGGTGGGAGCGGAAAGGACCGCAAACGTAGGGCGCTGGCGAAGGCATCCGCTCGCCCTTGGCGGCTTGGTGATATTTGGGGGACTGCTGCTTGTGGCGCCGCCCTCCGGCATGTCGGACACGGCATGGTGTGTTGCCGTCGTCGCCCTGCTGATGGCGTTCTGGTGGCTCACCGAGGCTATCCCGTAGTTTTTTTGATCGGGGCGAGCGCTTGGGACGCGGCAGCCGGTGCGAGCCGGTGGTAGCTCGGATTATGCCTTGGATCGGGCCAGCCTCGGAACCTAGTCTGATGAGGCGAGTAGAGCTTGAGACCGCTCGATACTCTTCTCCGATTTCGACTGCTCATAGATAACTGCATTACAACCCATGCGGGTAGTGGAGGAGCGTCCGATGACTACAGCGCTGAAGCAAGGCCAAGTCCACGCCGGACCGGGTACAGCGAAACCCAAATCCGCGGACACTAGCCCTGGTCCGGGTTTCAGGATTCTTTCGGATTTCAGACGGCCGAACCCGGAGCTTGTTAGCAACCTCTCCACATTTGCGACTCCCGATATCTCTGACGAACTCAACCGGCTCTACGCACCGGATGCCGAGATCCGTTGTCTGACCTCGCCGACCCACAAGCTTGCCGGCGCGATCTCCACGGTCCGGGTCTATCCGGCCGATAACCTGATGATCCACAAGGTTCTGGATATCGCGCGGCCGGGCGATGTTGTTGTGGTCCATGGCGGGCAACACAGCCGTACGGCTGTCCTTGGTGACCTGGTCGCTAGGAAAGCCAAGCATCGGTCGATCGCCGGCTTCATAGTGGATGGCTACATCCGGGATCTTCCAGATATCGAACCGCTTGATATGCCGGTGTTTGCCCGCGGGACGACGCCGGTCGGCCCCCTGCACCGTGGGCCGGGTGAGATCAATTACCCGATCTCCTGTGGTGGTGTGGTGGTCAATCCAGGCGATATTGCGATCGCAGACCAGGCCGGAATTGTGATCGTCCCACACGGTTTTGCAGATGAGTTGCTGGCGCGGCTGACCGCTCAGAGGAATAAGTCTCGCTCTTATCTTCGGGCCGTTCAGAAAGGTACTTGGTCTAACGAGTGGGTGGATCAAATCCTCTCCACGACTGGCTGCCAGATCAACGCCGAGGGCCCCAACGACGCCTAAGGACACAGATCCGGGGCTTCGCCCGAATGGCCTCAGTACCTTCTAGCGCCATCGGATCGGTCGATCCGTTCACTCGTCTGCTGGGATTTGTCGGACGCAGCGGAAGGCTGGGATGTGAGCTCGGCGCGCGGATCGACATGCTTCGGTCCGCGGGGATTAGCTATTCTCTGAACCGTTTCGCCGAGGTCCGGCGCGAAAAACGCCTGGCCGAAGACGTCAACGACGCCGTCTACGAAGGGATGTGGCGGGACGCCGCGAGGGAGATCGGCGCGACTGTAAGCCCGTTGGGTGGGGGTGTGTTGGGCGTTACGCTTGGCGACCGTGGAACGCGCGTCTGGCGTCAGTGGACAAGCCTCGACAGCATGGTCTCGGTTCACACCGCGCTGGACCGACGCCTTACGCACTCACTGCTGCAGGCCGCGGCTCTGCCGATCCCCGATCATGTCGAGTTCGATCTGGGGAGCTTGCCGGTTGCACAACGCTTTCTCGCATCGTTGGACGGCCCTTGCGTGGTCAAACCTGCCTCGGGTACGGCCGGCGGGCGAAGCATAACGAGCAGTGTAGCGACGCCGTCGCAGTTGGCGCGCGCGGCGATCCTTGCGGCGCGTTATGATGGTCGGCTCATTGCCGAACGACAGGCGGACGGCCAAGTGTACCGCCTTCTGTTTTTGGATGGCGTTCTGCTCGACACCCTGCTCCGTGAGCCACCGACGGTAACGGGCGATGGCCGATCCAACATCCGGCAGTTGATGGCGGTCGAGAACAGGCGGCGGCTGGCGCCTGGCAAAGCGACGGGGAGCCCGCCACTTACCGCCACCCTGGACTGCCTGTTCACGCTGCGTGCAAAGGGGCATGACTTGGCATCGGTGCCGCAGGATGGCGAAGTGGTGCCTATCAAAACCGTCACGAACCAAGGTGGCCCGAGCTGTACGCACACGATCAAGACCGCTGTCTCGCCAGATCTGATCGAGGAAGCGCGAGGGGCTGCCGCAGCGATTGGGGTTCGCCTTGCCGGCATCGACATCATCGCGCCGTCTTTAGACAGATCCCTCCGCGCCAGCGGCGGGGCAATACTCGAGGTGAACACCGGTCCGGGTCTCTATCATCACTACAACGTCGCGGACCGAGAGAATGCAACCAAGGTCGCGGTGCCCATTCTGAGTTCGCTGCTCGGGGTCTGACCCAATAGCAAGGCTTGCTGACGTCAGGACTTGTCGGTTGCCCATTGGATTACGCTCACGGCGTTGTCAAAACTGGGTTCTTCGTTGCCGAGTTCAGCGGCCTCCCGGCGGGCAATAAGGGTCTCGAACGTACCTCTCGCCGCATCGGCGAAGGATGCCGACGTCCCCGCTGCTTTCATCGTCGCGGCCAATTCTCGCATCTCTTCAGATCTTCGCTTGCAATGCTTCGGCATGGTGGGAACAAGTCGGTCGATGGCTTCCATCAGGCCGGGGTAAAAGTCCTTAGCTTCGCTGGCGAACGCCTCACCGATGCCGGCGCTTTGCGCGAACACCCCGATGTCAAGGAAGGCGGAGCTCACCGACTTGCTTAGGCCGCCAAGGGCCATTTTCATCAGGGACGCGGTGCCGGTCCGAGGACCGAGGTTTACCGTTCGCATGACAGGTGAGAAGACCCGTTCGGCTTGCTCGGCCCCGGGTCCGCTCAAGTATAGCTTGGCACCGTCTGCCAGGTTCTTGGCCAGCCCGTGTATCGACCCATCACAAAAGGCCGCTCCACCATCGATCGCGAACCCAGCCACTTGTTCGGCCCGTTCCGGTCCGATGGAGTTGATGTCTATGAATAGCCGCTGACGGGGCGCGTGCGCCGCCGCATCCCGAAACCGCTGGGCGGTCTCAGCCGCAGCCCCAGTTGCAACCACTGAAACGATTACATCGGAGGTGGCGACTACATCCTCGAAGGACGGGCGCAGTTCGATGCCGCTGCCTTGATGGTGCAATGCGGTTCGCGGTGAGCGACCTTCCAGCGTTGCGATGACGGTATGGTCCGTGCGCGACACGAGCAGCACGCCGAGGGCGCTGCCCAACTCTCCAGGATAAAGAATGCCGATGACCATGAGCGGCCTCTGGTGAAAGCGATTGGCCACTATTTGGGTCGTTCTGGCCATCTCCGAATGGCCGTTGGTGGTAGTTCGATCGGTGGAGCCCGACAACTATTACTACGGCGACTGGGCTTTTGTTGACCTTCTTCAGTTTGTGGCTATCAGGCACAAGATAATGCTGTCAAATGCAGACTTTCGAGAGCGCAACAATGGTGGTTCAGTTGGGAAGAATTGACACAGTGTTTGCGGCACGTGATGCGGATGTCGCGCGTCAGTATAATGAAGATGGATACGTACTTCTTAAAGGTGGCATTCTCCCGGATGCACTGCGTCGTCTGCAGGATCTCTATACCGAGTTTCGTGATACTGAACAGAATCGACTGAGCGCGTGGGCGATTAAGAATAAGAAGCAGCAGTATCTGCTGGCTTTTGATGGGGACGACGAATTCCTGAACGTGGCCAAGGACCTTATTGCCGAGGTTACTGGCTTGCCCCGAGAAAAGCTCACGGTCTCCGAACGTCACATCAAGGCCTATACCGAGACGGCCGACCCAAATCCCCTGCCGCACAAGGACCGGTTCGCGTCGCAGATCAATATCGGGATCCCGTTGCACATTAAGAAAGATTCGGTCCTGACCCTGTACCCGGATCTCGGCCTAGCGACCAATTTCGCCAATCGGGCGATTGTGTACGACCCGAGTGACGCCCCTGTGCCCGAGCCGGTGCTGGTTCAAGCGGACCCCGGTGACGTTTTGCTGTTCCGTGGTGCCGACGTGTTCCATGAGCGCAGAAATGCTGCGGGTTCGGTGATCCTCTACATAAAAATGAACGCCATGCGGCTCGATCCGCTGGGGGAAGACCCTTCGTCGGTGCGCAACCGCAGGTTCACGCAGGATATGGTGGCCGCACAGGGTTCCGCCCCGACGACGGCGGCCCGTGCAGAGCGTTCGCCACGGATCCTGGCTATTCGGCGATCGTTCGAATCAGGCTTCCGTCATGAGGGGCTAAGTATCGACATACATGGCGAAGCCGAGGGTCAGGCGATCGACACCGAAGATCTGGAGATGCTGCAGAGGTTGGAAGAACCAACGGATGTCGAGCAACTAGTTGGTCAGGGTGAAGGGAATGGAGCCGAGCAAGGTGAACGGCGCGCCCGTTTGCTCAAACTCTGTTCGATCGGTGCAATAGACCTAGTGCCCTCTGAGGACGCCTCCGCCACATAGGTATTCGGCGGCTACTACAGCTTTCCTGCGCGCCCATGGCGCAGGAGGTGAAGCACGCGACTTGTCTGGACCATGAAACTGGGCACTGGGTCGCGCCAGGAGAAGGCTGGCCACACCTTCCTGTGTACCAGGCTCCGCAACCAGGCCGTGGCCGTCAGTTCTCCGCGTCGGCGCAATGCCAGGAATGCCCGGAAATCGTGCATCGGGTACCAAAGGCGCAGTCCAGCCTGATACGAGCCGCCGGGCTGGGCCGGCCGTCCGGCCAGGCGCGAATAGACTATGCGCGACAGTCCAAGGCCGGCGGCTTCGACGAGCTGATTTGCCTGGGTGAACCGGGTGTTGCATTCAATGAGTTTGAGCTGGGAGTCTCGCTCATCCCATTTGAATTCGACGTTTCCGAACCCAACGAGCCCGATGCGATCGAAGAAAGCTGCACCGGCTTCCGCCGCGCGCTCGTTGTGGTCCATTTCGTGATAGCAGCCGGTGCCGAAACCTGGCGGGTTCCGCCGGATAACGTGCTTAGTGTAGCGAAAGAGGACCTCGCCCTCCGGCGTACGATAGGTGGTGAAGCTGCATAGCTGTTCGTCGCCGCCGGGGATGAAATCCATTGCCAGGCACCGGATCCTCCGGCGGATGACTTCGTCGATAGCGCGGCGCGCCTCATCTTCGTCGTTCAGCAGGAAACACTTGGTTCCGAACGCGCGGGCGAAGTCGGGGGCGTAGGGCGGCTTCAGCAGAATTGGGAGCCGCACGGTCTCGAACACGACCTCGGGGTCCGTATCGGGCTCGATCTCAACGTAATGTGGGTACGGGATCCCGGCCCCCTTGGCGATCTCGTAGGTCTGGCGTTTGTCGAGGAGTTGACGGCGTAACTTCGGATCAAACTCCTCAAGTATGAACTTGGCGGCCAGCCGTTCGTGGTTCCGATTGATCAGTTCAATGCCTTGGTCGCCGCAAGCAATAAGTATCGCCCCGTGATAGGATTCCGATTCTGTACCGAGTAGGAATGCTTCCCAAGACGCCGCATCGCCGCCAGCTAGCCCAAGGTACTCGGCGCTGCGCGAAAACCTCACATGCGATGCCGCGGCGCAGATCGCGTAAACCGTGACACTCTCGGCTGCCAGGCGCCGCGCAACCGAAAGCGCATTGTGGTCGCCATCCAACAAGATCACCGGAACCCGGGTGCCGTCGCCCTTACGAGGACCAACTCTCGTCAGCGTCTCAATCTGCATATGCTCGCCACCGATCTGTACGTGACCTCGCGTTCACGCCCTCACACCACGCAGGCGCAACATAGTCATCGGCCGGCAAGTCTTGCATCCTCAAGAGCGACAACTCCGTCGGTACGTCCGGCACAGGTGGGGTATCCATTCGAGGCTGATTCGATCCCGGCCATCCCGGAGTGGCCGGCCAAGAGGCTCTATGGCGCGGTGGGAGGGCGGTGTCCCACGCTGTTTTATGGCCGTTGAAGCTGAACACAGCTTGTAGGAAGGTCCCGGGTCCCGACCATCCCTTTGCACGGTGTCGCACTGCGCGAATTAGCCTGGAATCCACTCTAATCTCCCGTGGGTACCTTTCGGACACCCGGGTACCGCGTTGTTGTTAGTCAGAAATCTCGCTTTTTCGCGAGACAGTGTTAGAAGCCGAGTTTTGTTTGATTTGGATGCTGTACGTCAGCCTAATGACCGGGCCTAAAACACATTGAATCAAGCGGGATAGATGTTCGAGCATACCGAGAGTGCGGCAACCAACGGGCGCAACACTGCCGGCGAGACCAGGGGCCGGGTCTCGTCCCTAAGGAAGTCACTACTCGGTCTCAACAACTCGCACCTCCGGTACGCGGCATTCCGGTGGATCATGCCGAGGTTGGGACACGAGCCGCACACCAACTACAACCTGGCGCAGAATGCTTGGCCACAAGTCTCCGCGCTCACTGCTCCGCGCGGGTATGGGGAGCGGATCGAGTCCGTCGACAGCGAGCAACTCGATGTTGAGGCAAGATCGGCCCTTCTCAAGGAGCGCGCCACGCAATCCGATCCGGTTGTTTTGCGCGACTACTATCCTGAAGCGCGGGACCTGGACCTCGACTGGGTGAAGGCGCAGGTTGGTGACACGGTCGGTCCGGTGCGTGTTGGTAACTATGCATCGATTGCCGGGGATTCCGACATCATACGTATGCGAACCGGCGATTTTGTTGATTTCGCAATGGGACGGACGTCCTTCCCGGTCCCGGACCACCTCGTGCCCGGCATGGGGCCTTACCTGGCCAACATCAAACTGCCGGAAATTGCGGATCAGCTGCCACAGCCAAAGAGTTTCTTTCCCAAGGCGCCGGTCACCACGTTCTGGTTTGGTGTCGACTCATTCACGCCTCTGCACTGCCACCAGTTTTGCGACGTTCTTTTGGTCCAGATTACTGGGGAACGGCGTGTCGTCCTGGTGCCGCCGCATCAATCCGTGCTGGTTGGGTCGATCGCCAGAACGATCAATATCTGCACCGCGAACTACAATCCGTTCGCCCCAGCCGATTACCCGGCTGCCGGGTCTATTCAACAGCCTTACTGCGACCTCGGTCCAGGAGACGCTTTGCTGATACCGGGTTTCTGGTTTCACGCAGTGCGTTTGACGGGATCATCATTCTCCGGAAGCCAGTTCAACGAGGCGGTGATGCCACTTGCCATCGGCGGAGGCCCGCGCGCTCCTTGGCATAAACGTCCGTACAAGCGCGGATGGGGCTAGCCTAGCTTTCCGGCGGCGAAACCAACTGAGACTCACAAAGCGCGTCCGACAGTATGTCGGCTGCGACCCGATGGCCGTCCGCGTTCCAGTGTCCCCAGCCCAATACCGTGTTGTCGAACCCATGCAGGAATAGCTGTTCATCGGTCGCGCGCGCCTGCATTGATTGGGCCAGCGTGATCACAGGGAATCCTTGACGCTCGCCCATTTCCTCTAGCCGATGTTCACTGAAGAACAGATCATCGACCCCCAGACTCTCGGCAAATTCGCTTCGCACTGCCGGATCCGGATGGACCTGGGGCCCTTGCGACAGACTGACGACCGCAAACTCTGATCCGCCAGCCGCTGCTTCCATGTTCATCTCAGCAAGCAAACGCTCCGTCAAAACCCAGGCCTCCTGCCAGCGCTCGTCTGGTGGATCGATGAACACGTTGTTGTTCAATCCAAAGCGCGGCAGACCCTCAGCCCCGTCATGTCGGGCCTGGAAATTCTCGACCTCGCGAACGCGGCGGAACTGGTTCACGACTTCCAGTATGCGTGAGTAATGGACGCCCCAGAGAAGAACACGCTGCCGCACCGTTGTCAGGTTCAGTTCGGTGAATGAGTTGTCGAGGGCGAGATCCTGCCCGTCGAGAACGAAGAAGGGCCGCCCTTTCCTGCCCCGACCTGACATCAGTCGGTTGGAGTTATCGGACACATCGTTGCCAGCGAAGAATGCGAGCAGAACGAGGTCCGGAGCATAGTCTAGGACGTCCGTGCGCAAGGTGAGCAACTGCTGCGCGGTTCCGTGTCCACCGAGGCCAAAGCCAAGTACCTGAAGTTCACTTTCCAGATAGGGACAACTCGCAAGGGACTGTTCCAGCCGTTTCCAAAAGGTATCAGCCAGGTCCACTTGGCGGGCCTCAACAAAAGAGTCGCCGATAACCGCGATACGAAATGTGTTCGGCGGCTTCTCGAGCGTTTGTTCTACATCGCGATACCCGGCGCTGTTGACTTCGACAAACGCCGTTCCCTCCTTCCTGTACCAGCCTGACTTCCCCGGGCGGAGCGCCGACCCGCGGACAGGGTCGTATGTCTCAAAGACCGGAAAACTGATCCCAGCGACCCGAAGCCCGACCTCGAGCGCGATGATGGCTAGTACGATCGAACCAGCCAGGAGTGCGAGCGTGCCTAAGACTCGCTTCCCAAGACCGTTTCTCGGCTGTGCCACCACGTCGCTCATGTCGAGCCTGTTTGCTTGCTGCTGTGGCGCAGCATATCCCGGCGAAGCTGGTTCTTGTCGCTAGTCACGCCAGAAAGTCGGGGCGTATACCATGTGAGTTACGCCACGCGCCGGCCGACCAGCCGGTCGCCATAAATGGTACCCCTTTCGCCGGCCGCCTTCCTCGTTTGCTCCAACTTGGGCGTCGCTGACGCATGTCCGGGGTGATGATACCCACACCGCAAACCAACCCGCAGAATGATTGGAACCTCAGTTTGCGTATTGCGATCCTCTCGCTAGAGCATGATGACTATGCGACCGAGTTTGCAAACGCCGTCGCTCACCACGCAAAGGTCACATTGCTGGTGTCCAAGCGGACCTACGGGGACCGGGCCTGGCATTTGCGGGACGATGTAGAACTACACGTCCTCGACTGGCCCCGGCAACGGCAGCTTCGCAACATCACCTTCGCCCTGCGCGTCAGCCGCCTGCTGTCGCGCTTTGAGCCTGATGTCATCCACCTGCTCTCGCCGACAGCCTGGCTTTCCCTCTTGCGCCCGCTTGTGCGGGCCCCGATCGTGAGCACCATTCACGACGTCATGCCGCATCCCGGCGACAAAGAAGTCATTCCGTTAATCACCTACCTCCGCGTACCTACGCTACGCGCGTCCAGCGGGCTCATTGTTCACGGCGAAAGCCTGCGCCAGGTAGCTATTTCACGATTCCCGCCACGGCCCATCTTCGTCATGCAGCACATCGCGGTGACACGCTATGCGCGGCTGGCGGAGAGAAGCGGCTTCGTCCGTGACGAAAACGACAGCTTTAGAGTTCTGTTCTTTGGCCGGATCTTTCCATACAAAGGACTGAAGTATCTTCTTGAGGCGCGATCCAGTGTGTTGAAGAGAGCGCCGAATGTGCAATTCACGATAGCCGGTCGAGGCGACATCTCGGAGCTGCTGCCTCTTGTAGAGAACGGGTCGAATACGACGGTGCTTAACCGGTTCGTGCCGGATGCTGAGACCGCAAAACTATTCATTGATGCCGACGTTGTGGTCCTGCCGTATATCGAGGCCTCGGAGAGCGGCGTTGCGGCGATTGCGACAGGGTTCGGTCTTCCGGTCATCGCAACCGATGTCGGCGAGTTACCGGATACGATCACCCACATGAGGAACGGTCTCATTGTTCGGTCCAGAGATGCTGGTAGCTTGGCTGACGCGATCACCCGCCTGGCCACGGATACCGCGCTTTGTAGGCAGCTGGCCGCTGGCGCCCGGGAACAAGCCGCCGCTAGTCGGGGGCCGTCCGCCATCGGCAAGACTGCGTGCAACATCTACGCCCAGGTGATGTCAACCAGCCAGGATCGGTCAAGCACGGGCCGCCACTCGGTGGCCCGTTCAGGCGCGGACTAGTCGCCGAACTGTTCAGAAGGACTTGGCCAGGAAGTCAGCCATGATGCCATGCGCTTCGCAACTTGGGTGCGTGTCGAGCATTGATATGGACATATTCGGCCGCGCGTCCTCGTGGGCGAGGAACACCGAATATCCATTGAAGGCACTGGCGCCATATGCCTCCCGAGCGATCGTCGCAGCCTCTTCGTAGGGTCCGAAGAGCCGCGAATCCTTGGAGATCGATTCGACATTCGGATAGAACCCAATAATCAGCTCCGAGTTCCATTCAGTCGCTAACGTGCTCAGCTGTTGTATCGAGTAGAGCACCATCTTGTGCTCAAGCGTGTCAGAGCGCTCCCATAGATCGATGAAATGTGCCCTGCCGACCGGTGTGGATGGTCTTAGAGCCAACAGCGTCCGCGCGGCACTTTCGCGTAGCAAAAGGTAGGTCTTCGACCACCGAAAAAAGGTGTCGAAACTGCCGCCAAACCGATCGCGCGTTTCATCAAGTTGCTGACGATCTTGCCCGCAAAACGCCTCCATGCGGTCGATGTCGGCTGGATTGAATATGCCGCTCTCTGCCATGCCGCTACGGTAACGACATGCAGATGGAAACAGCTCGATGTCGTTGAAATAGTAAAACGCGAAGGCGCGATGGGGCGGGCCGACTTCCTCGACATAGTTGGTCAAGACGTCGAGGTAATCGAATGGGCCGTAGCCACCGAGACCGAGATTGTCGACCTGAACGTCCTCACCTACGAGACTGGCATATGTGCCTGGCAGATTGTGTTCGTTCCCGCACTTGTTCCCCTCGACAAACGAGTCGCCAACAAAGACAACACGTCTGTCGCGTGCTGAGAGAGACGAATGGGTGTTTACCAGGTTGTACGTCTGCCCGTTCAGTGTGACGGGAGTCTTCGTGACGGCGAAGCGTGGTCCATCGTGAATGCGCAGGCCTACCTCGACAACGGCGAGGGACAACACGATTGCAATTAGAAAGATAGCTGCATTTTGGAGCAATCTCATCGGACCCTATTTTTTCTCTTACCAGATGAAAACGTTTCGGCGTGCCATCTTGTTGATCAGCTGGCGTTCAGCCGCGGAGAATGGTTTGACAACAAAAGCGGCTGTCAGAAAGCCGACGCAAGCGACTGCCGTGGCCGCCGTTGCGTAAAAGAGACCTGCGGTTCCCTGGGGCACGAGGAGCAAAACCGCTGCCGCGACCGCGGCGGAGACGCAGATCATGCTTAGCCCGCGGAAGTCCATTTTGTATTCAAAACCCTTCGCTCGGAGCCCCCGGACGACGATCAGGTTGTAGAGAATGGTCGCGAGAAGCATGGCTGCCGCGATGCTGATACTGTTGTCGAATACTCCCACTAGAACAATCGCGAGTGGCACCGTCAGCAAGCTGCTCACCGCGCCCCTGGCGAAGATGTCCATGCGCCCCACGGTGATCATGATCCCCCACAGGATCACGTTGTGGCTGGCGGGGATGAGCATGAATAGCAAAACCAGCATGACGGTCGCACCGTCCCCGTAACGGCCGGCGGAGAGGAAATTCAGTACCTCCGGCCCAGCAATCGCGAAAATCGCCAGGACCGGGCCAAGGACGAACAAACTGGCCTTGTACAGCATGGTTGACCGCTGGTTGAGCAGTCTGAAGTCCTGATCGATTGCAAACTGGGCAACAAGTTTTGGCCGGATGACCGGCGCCAGAACTTCGGCTGGCAGATACTGCTTGATCTGTTGCACCAGGGTTAGGACGAAGCCAAATGCCGCGGTTGCTTCCGGCCCCAGGAGCCTACCGCTCACCAGCAGTATTGCCTGTTGGTTGCCGGTGAGCCGCATCAGGAAGCTGACATGATCATGCAAGCCCGTCCTGATCATCGCGCCGAGGCGGGGCGGTTCCCAATCGTCTGCCGTGCGATAGCTTCGTCGTTCCTTCCGCCAGTAGGCCAGGAGACAAACCAATGCCACCGATAAGCTCGCGACGGTAGCGCCGATCTCCGCGATCAATACGTCGGCGACGGTCGGGTTCTCCGTCAACAGGTGGAGGCTGAAGACGAGGAGACCAGCAAACGCCACGTTTCGTGCGAACCAGACCGCCTGGGCATAGCCCTGCTGCAAGAGCGGTTCGAAGACGCCTATTCGGAAATACGTCGCCAAGCCTCCAGCTATCATGGATATCGCCAGGAGGCGCACGTTCTCGACCTGCCCCGGTACGCCAAAAAAGGCGGTAATGGGCTTGGCCAACAGCAGCATTGTGGTCGTGCTCAGGAGTAGCAACAGGGCGCGCGCTGCGACGAGCGAACCTATGAAGCGGAAAAGCAGCGGGCCACCCGACCCAATACGGAACCGCGGAACGTAAGAGATGCTGACCGCGTTAAGGCCCATCAGGGCGACCGCCGAGAGCAGTTGACCGGCGGATATTAGGATCAAGTAGGCACCGTAATCTTCAGCCGGCAGGGAACGCGCAATTAGCAATAGTATGGCGAAGCCCAGTGCACCGTTGACGATCTTACCGATCCCGAAGTGCGCCAGCCCCCGGCGAAGCCGTGCGAGCGAATAGTGGTGCTTGTTAACCATTGGCTTGTGCTACAGCGTCGCCTCGGCCGTCAGGACGCGAGAGCTCGGTTGGCATGTTGATCGCTGGACGGTTGCCGCGCCAACCCCTCAAAGACTGGCCGCCGGGCGAAGGTGGACACCCGGCACATGCAGTAGACGAAGAGAATCCAGAAAAGTGAGTTACGTTCCAGAATTGAGCTTTCCGTAACACTAACAACTAGATAGAGGCATAGATAAAGCTGGATCCAGATGGCCTCGCCGCTGAACTCACCCCGCGTTCGCTGGAGTGCTTTCACAAAGGTGACGATATAGGCCAGGGCAAAGGTGAGCATCCCAAGGACACCTATACCCAGCATCAGCTCCAGAAGCCCGCTATGTGCGTTTGGTGCCTTCCAACGCAGGATCGCCCAGACGTCAGAAGCCGGCCCGTTCGGGTCGGCCCAAAACGCCACGTACCCGTATCCGAACCATGGCTGCAGCTTGATTTTGCTGATGACCAAGTCCCATAGGTCGGTTCGTCCCGTTAAACTTGCATCGCGCCCGACCCCGCCGAGCAAGAGCTCGAAGTTGAGCCAGACCAATGCCCCCAAGAGCACGACCATGGCTGATGCGATGGCTAGTCCCGCCAATGAGGCGAGCGGCTTTAACCGCAGGAGCGACACGAGCGGAAACACCAGTAGCGTCACTGCGCCTGCAACTAGCGGCGTTTTCGAGTTCGACATGAAAAGTAACAGACCAGCCAAGGGGACTATCAGCCAAAGCCAACGCATCGGCCGGTCCGTCCAAGTTGCTAGCAGGACGAAGACCAGTAGGGCGACAACCATGTAGCGGCCAAGGACGTTCTTATGAACGAAGACGCCCCGCCATGCGCCGATATGGGGCTGCCGGTGCATGATCCCCATTTGCGGCAGGGCAAACACGAAAATGAAGCTGAGGACGATTGTCACCAGGAACATCCACATGAGAATCCGCAGCAACTCATAGGAATCGAACCTCTCGGCGAGATAAATGCCGAAGGCGGTTGTGGCCACGAGTGCGACCGATCGCCTAAGAGTCTCGTCAGGTGCCACCGACCAAAGAACCGATACTATCGGTATTGCGAGTAGGGCGAGCAGCAACGGTGTCTGCAGCGTTATCGCAGCAACCCGAACTATCCGAGGCAAAATGAGTAGGATCGTCACCAGGTATATGGGGGGCCAAATCAACCTTAGAATGGTCTGCACATTGGCCGTAAGGGCACCGTCACCCTGGAATATGACGACAACTACCCCGCCTGTATAAAGGAAGAGAATGACAAGAACCGCCGCTTTCTCAGCAACTGCACTTGGTCTCATTCGATGATGTCGCTCTCAAGTTTGCGGCTCGCGAGGCCGGGCCGATATGCGGAGAGAATATGGCGAGTCAGGCGGATCCATTACGGTGCAATAGTGGCTATTCTCCCGGTCAAGATCGGGTGCCTAGCAGTCGCGCCTATACCCAACTCAATAGTCTATCCCGTATAGGTGGCATTTTGTCGAATTTCTGCTCTACCTTCGCCTGGTAGATCTGCTTCTCTTCGTCCTCGCTGGTCCGCCTTCTAGCCTGGCCGGCAAGGCACAGATCGTCGGCCCACTGCTGGTCGATTGCCATATCGCACATGTTGGCGATGTTGGTCAGCGTCGTTTGAATACTGTCGTCTTCCCAGATCACGATCATTCTGTCGCTGTGACGCGCCTTTAGCTCCAAGCCCCAACGCAGAATATCCAGTATCCGATCCAGCACTTTGCTGAAGTTCTGGCCCTCCGGTGGGACAAGCTGATCCCAATAGCCGGTTCGGAGGTTGGAGTTCGCGCACGAGATCGGATTGCGAATAGGCAACACCAGTCTTACGTCGTCACGCGCCGCTATTAGTTGCTCTATGTCGATCTTTTTCGACCAGATGTAGTTAAGGATTCGCATTGAATCCTTCCAGAACAGAACATGCGCCCCGGGTTTGATGACCTCCGCCCCATAACGCTGCAGGTACTTGTCTCGTAGCTGACTCTGCTCAAAGGCGTGCGAGAGGAGGATGCTGCCGCCGAAATAGCCTTGATGCCCGCCCTGCAACAGGCGAACCGCGGCTTTTACGAAGGCGTCACGGCGCTTCGGCTGCGGGTCCCTCAGGAAATCGAGTTCCGGCCTCGGGAGTATACGAACCGCGGCGTGATTGAGCACAACGCACTCCGGATGGAGGGCGAAGATGGCGGCGGTCAAGGTTGTAAGGTTGCGGTACGGGCCAATTGGGATGACGATCCGATCGATACGTTTCGCCAACTCGCGCTCATTGTCGTTCAACGGCCACGAGAGTTTGATCTGCGTGGTCAATCGAGGTCGAAGGCCGGCTTTCAGCTCTAGGGCGCGCGGTGGCGTTCCGGATGCTATTGCTTCGGAGAACATAGTTCTAAAAGTGTCGACACACGAAACCGGGTGCAAGCTGTGAGGTGGGCTTTCATCCTTAAACGAGCCGCCGCGCGAATTGACAGTCCGCTCGGCTAGTCGGCGGGGCATTCGCCCCCCATGGCCACCATTCTGGCTAGTCCAACTGCGACTATTCGGGCCGTTTTGGCGCTCGCGTGCCGGAGGCTCATGCGCATAGTTGCTGCTCAATTCGGACCTCGGAACTCAACCGAAGACAGGTCGATCCAGAAGGGCTAGATGACAACTGATCGAAGGCAGTTTCTGGTTGGTGCGAGTGCTGCCGCGCTGATACCCGGGTGCGTTTTCGCCGATCCAGCCACCGAAGCTCCCTTACCTCCCTTGCGAGATCGCGCGGCGGCGAAGGGCCTATTGTTCGGTGCAGCGCCGTTTTCGCACCACTTGAAAGAGAACAAGGCGTTCGCCGAGACCGTCGCAAGGGAGTGCAATATCCTGGTGTCGGGCGGCGAGCTTCATATGAAGGTTTTGCGCCCGACTCCCCACCAATATGATTTCGCCGGTGGGGACTACCTCGCGAACTTTGCGGCGCAGCATGACATGCAGTTTCGGGGGCACGCCCTGATATGGCACTGGGCGTGGCCCGAATGGGCTGACGAGACGCCACCTGGTGACGCCGCATATCAATTGATGGCCGTCCACATCAAAACCTTGGCGGGTCGATATGCCGGCCGCATGCACTCCTGGGATGTCGTAAACGAGGCCATTAATCCCTGGAATGGGCGCGACGATTACTTGCGGGAAACGCCCTGGTTCGAGAAGCTAGGGCCGGAGTACGTGAAAATCGCGTTTGACGAGGCTGCCGCGATCGATCCGACCGCGCTGCGCGTCTATAACGATTATGCGACGGAATTGTCGACGCCGATGGGCAAGACAAAACGGCGCGCCGTTCTGAAGGTGCTTGAGCGATGGCTGGCCGCCGGCGTCAAGATACAAGCCTTTGGCGGCCAATCGCACCTCAACCAGGCGAATGCCGAGTACTTCGACGCGCGGGACTACGCTGCCTTCCTCCGAGAAGTCGCGGACCTCGGTTTAAAGATCCTGATCACGGAGCTCGATGTCTCCGACAATGCGTTGCCGCCGGACATTTCGCTGCGCGACAGGGAGGTTGCCCTCCTCTATCGACGTTTTCTAGATACAGCCTTAGCTGAGCCGGCTGTTATTGCGGTCACGACCTGGGGGCTGAGCGACCAGTACACAAATCTGAACTGGGCAACGCCGCGCTCTGACGGCCTCCCGCTTAGGCCCCTGCCTTTCGACCGCAACATGGAACGCAAGCCCGCCTGGTATGAGATGGCCGCCGCATTCGATCGCGCCCCGGTCCGGGTCTAGACATGCGCATACCGAAAGCTCCCGCCTGGCCGCCGTTCGCGTTTGCCGCGATGCTGTCGACCAGTGTGCTTGCTGACGAGGTCATCCCATTCGTCGAGAACCCGGCCTCCAACTCGGTCGAGTGGCGCGAGGCGGTTGAGGCTGTGGACGGGACCTTCGAGACGGTCGATCTCGACATGCACCCGACCGGCCCCCTTATCCTCGACTTCTTCATGGACAGCCTGGGCGTTTCGTTCACTGAGGAAGGGTTGGGGGATGTGGCGTCGGGACCCGGGCCGGGAGAAGCGGGTGTGGACACCATCGGCGGGACCAAGATCGGCGAGGGGATCCACGATGGCTCCAACTACATATTCGATCCGCAGGGCACGTCAGAGCTCGTCATCACGTTCGACCGGCCGGTTTTGGGGGCCGGCCTTTACATCATCGACTACTTCAATCCGGGCTCCGGGATAAACAGGCTTCGGCTCGAAGCCTTCGACGGCGTGGATGGCTCGGGAGATAGCCTGGGCTGGTTCCTATCGGCGAGGAAAGTCAATCTGCAGAAGAATAAGTTGTACTTCATGGGGGTTGTCGATCCGGCCGCGTCAATCAGGTCAGTTGTCTTTACCGACATAGATGGCAATCTGGGTGACCGGACCGGTATCGGCGACATCGTCTTTGCACGGCTGCCCGATCATTCAGTGGACGATCCGGAGTAAGACGACCATGGGTCATTTACCTAACTTCCTTGTTGTGGGCGCGCATCGGGCCGGAACCACCGCCACCTTCATGTACCTGAAGCAACACCCAGATATCTTCATCCCACGGAAGAAGGAATGTCGCTATTTCGCGAATCTATCTCCAGAATGGACGGGGCCCGGCGACGACCTTACGAACCGAGCGCAGATGACGCGCTTTGAGGACTATCATCGGCTCTTTGACGACGTTACTACGCAGACGGCAATCGGTGATATTTCCCCTGAATATCTGTACTATCATAAGGAGAGTATTCCACGGATATTGGATGCTCTAGGGAAGGATACAAAGATTATCATTAATCTCCGGAATCCGGTCAGCCGTACCTTCTCTGCCTACACAGAGAAACTGCGGGATGGTTTCGAGAAACTCACCTTCGACGAGGCGCTCCAAGCCGAGAACAAACGGATGTCCGAGGGGTGGGCGTGGTACTGGCGCTATACCCGCGTAAGCCACTATCACGAAGCCGTGGAAGACTTTCTGGAGAATTTCACGAACGTCAGGGTTGTCTATTTCGACGAATTCTCAAACAACACGGGCCCAACCCTGACAAGCCTCTTCCGCTTCCTGGACATCGACCACTCCTTTGTGCCGGATCATGCCCTACCGCACAATGCGTCCGGCCGGCCTAAGAGCCGCATTTTTCACGATCTGTGGTGGAGCCTGGCGCGACCGGAAAGGGACCCATTGGGTATTGTCGGGGGTACCAAGCGGGCCCTCAGAGCGATCGGCGCGTTCGACGCGGTACGCAACGTGCACGGGCGCGTGGCTTTAGCCAATCTCTCAAGGCCCGAGATGTCAAAACAGGTCCGCGACCGCCTATGCGAACTCTATTCAGACGATGTTACGAAGCTTGGCCGCCTGCTTGGACGCGATCTGAACTCGTGGGTTACCTAGGCGGATCCGGCAATTGCGCAAACGATGGCGCGTGACAGGGTACACCATTTGGCTCTACCACATCATGGAAGTCGGATCCCTCGCTCGTAGTCACCTCGCAGGGTCGCGGCGCGTCGGGAGGCACCGCAAGAGTGTTGTCGGAAAGTCAATTGTCACCCTAAACTCCCAGCCATTTTCGGGGTGACGCACACTGTCGTTGGGATTGAGCGAATGATTATTCGAGAGCTTTGGCATTTCATGCGGGTCAGAAAGAAATTCTGGCTATTGCCGATCTTTGTCGTTTTTGTCCTCTTTGGCGGCTTGTTGGTTCTCACCCAGGGAACCGCGGTTGCTCCTTTCATCTATACCGTCTTCTAGGTTGTAGGCGTTTCATGAGAATCCTCGGAATATCCGCCTACTATCACGATAGCGCGGCGGCTCTTATCGATGACGGACGGGTCGTTGCTGCGGCCCAGGAAGAGCGCTTCACGCGCAAGAAGCACGACTCCGGATTCCCGCACGAAGCCATCAAGTTTTGTCTTGCGGAAGGTGGAACGCGCCTTCCGGACGTGGAGTACGTGGCGTTTTATGACAAGCCGTTCCTGAAATTCGAACGGCTGCTGGAGACCTACCTCGCCTTCGCGCCACGTGGGATCAAGTCGTTCTCCATGGCGATGCCCTTGTGGCTCAAGGAGAAACTGTTCCAGAAACGTTTGCTCCGCGATGAGCTGCGCACCTTTGACCCTGATTTCGATGTCGAGAAGAGGCTGTTGTTCGGAGAACATCATCAGTCCCATGCCGCCAGCGCATACTACCCCTCCCCGTTCGATGATGCGGTCGTCCTTACGATGGACGGCGTAGGTGAGTGGGCGACGACAAGCCTTGGGTTCGGGCGCGGCAACGAGTTGACGGTCGACCGGGAAATCCACTTCCCGCACAGCATTGGGTTGCTGTACTCGGCGTTCACCTACTACACCGGCTTCAAGGTAAATTCCGGCGAGTACAAAGTCATGGGACTCGCACCCTATGGCGAGCCGAAATACACGAAGCTGATCCTAGAGAATCTGATCGATCTAAAAGACGACGGATCGTTCCGTCTGAATATGGATTACTTCGACTACTGCACCGGGCTGACGATGACGAATGGTCAGTTCAGTTCACTCTTTGGACAGCCAAATCGGAGTGCTGAGGAACAGCTTACGCAGTTCCATATGGATGTGGCCGCGTCCGTTCAGGACGTCACGGAACAGATTGTCTTGCGCATGACGGACAGCATTGCGAAGGAAACGGGCAGTCGGAACCTGTGTCTGGCTGGCGGCGTGGCGCTCAACTGTGTTGCCAACGGCAAGATCCTGCGGGCGGGTTCCTTCGACAATATCTGGATTCAGCCTGCGGCGGGGGATGCTGGAGGCAGTTTGGGGTGCGCTTTGGCTGCCTACCATCATCACAAGGGCAAGCCTCGGGTTGCGCACAACGCCATGGACGGGATGTCGGGCTCCTATCTTGGACCGTCATTCGACCAGGATGATATCGAACATCGCCTCGCGGCGTGCGGCGCGGACTTTAAGGCCGTTTCGGATGACGACCTCATTGAACACACCGCCGACGCTCTCGCGGATGGAATGGCCGTTGGATGGTTTCAGGGCCGGATGGAGTTTGGGCCTAGGGCACTAGGGAATCGGTCCATCCTCGGCGATCCGCGGAATCCGTCGATGCAGCGGACGCTCAACCTACGGGTCAAGTATCGGGAGAGCTTCCGGCCGTTCGCGCCTTCAGTGATGCGGGAGCATGTGAGCGACTGGTTCTGCATTGAGGGTGACAGCCCTTACATGCTGCTGGTCGCGGATGTGCAGGAGGGCCTGCGCCGCGAGATGACCGCGGAGGAGCAGGAGCTGTTTGGCATCGAGAAGCTCAATGTTCCACGGTCCGACATTCCGGCCGTGACCCACGTGGATTATTCAGCACGGGTGCAGACCGTCCACAGAGAGACCAACGCGCGCTACCATGCGTTGCTAGAGGCGTTCAAGGAACGTACGGGTTGCCCGGTCCTCGTGAACACATCGTTCAATGTCCGCGGCGAACCGATTGTTTGTACGCCGGAAGATGCGTTTCGTTGCTTTATGGGAACGGACATCGAAGTACTGGTCGTCGGCAACTGTATCCTGCGGAAAGAACGACAGGATCCGGCGTTGCAGCGCGACTACAAGAATGCTTTTGAACTGGACTAACGCACGCCCGATCTGGGTGGGCCGCATAGCTGTCTGTGGGCGTCATGGAACATGTCGAAGAGCCTAGCGACCCGATAGACTCTGGTGACCCCAGTGCACCCGCTCGATCGGCGTTGGCGGCCGTCCGCTTGGCGATTGGTATTCAGCTGGCAATAGCGATAACGCTGCTCTTGACCATCGCGCAATCCGACAGGGTGTTGTTCGAGAATGGTTTGACCATTCGTCTGGCGTTTGTTGGGACAGAGCTGGACCTCACCTTCTTCCTCGTGGCCGGCCCGGTCATCCTCTCCATAGCTTGGCTTTTTCTTCAGGATGCCCGCTGGCAGCTTCATCGCTATCGCATGGCCGGGCTGCTTCCCGGGCTGCGATCCCGCGATGGCTTGCTGCCCAACCTCATGAATGGGCGTCTGCCGGAGATTGTGCATTTCGTCGTGTTTCCAGGGACCGTTTTTGTCTTCGCCTTTAAGGCCTCGTTCCAGCCCGAAGCGAGGTTTTGGTTCGTGGCAGCGGCAGCTGCAACGTTATTGTTCTATCTGGTACTGCTGAGGGAGCAGTGGACTCGTCGATCGTGGTTGCGCCGATTGCTGCTCACGGCGCGATATGCCGCCGTTGGGAGCCTTGGCGCTCTTTTCGCAATCGTGCCGACGGAGGCCACGAGACTGGCACCGTTGAACCTGGCAGGCGCCGATCTTTCGGATCGCGACCTCTCCGGAATCAGCTTCGTTCGTGCCCGACTTGCTGGGGCCGACCTATCGGGGACAGTTCTGTCCGGGCTGAACCTTCGCGGAGCTGATTTAGCTGGCGCGAACTTAGAACAAGCGACTCTCAGGGAGGCCAAACTCCATGATGCGACCCTCCGCGGCAGCAGGTTAGCAGGAGCCGACCTCTCCGGCGCTTACCTACCCAGAACCAGACTTGTCGACGCCGATTTGTCCGGGACCCGCTTGGCCGGCGCCAAACTGTTTGGCGCCGACTTGACGGGAGCACAACTGATTGAGGCTAGCGTCCGTGGCGCTGACTTGGCTGGCGCGAATCTGAGTAGGGCGAATATCGTCCAAGCAGATTTCACGGAAGCAGACTTGCGCCGTGCACAGTTGGAGAAATCAAGAATACTCGACTCGGTCTTCGCACGGGCGAAGTTGGTCGGTGCGAACCTGACCGAGGCTGACCTTACCGGGAGCACGCTTAAAGACGCGAACATCTCTGGGGCCGTCTTGACTGGTACTTCAGTCAATCAAGCCCAAATGCAAGATGCCTGTGCCGGGGACGATGTACCGAAAACCGATGTAGCCTTCCAGATCGGCTCCTGTGAGCGGTGATCCGGTCGTCAGGTCATTCTGGTCGGCAACTCACGTTGGGCGCGTTCGAAGTCAGCCGGAATGCCGATGTCGATGAAGTAACCGTCCGACTTGTAGGCTGAGATGGGTAGCTCTGCGGCGCGGTGCCGGAGTGTCGCCTCAAATGAGAACTTCTTTCCTTCGTCAGACAAACGATGGCTGAGATCCGTCGACGCAAGATAGACCCCAGTGTTGATGTGGCCGGGGCCAGCGCTCACATCGTTGAACCTCCGAACGCTAGTGCCGTTGAGTTCCAAACGACCGGACCGACCGACGTCAACAACCTGTTTCACGGCGATTGTTAGAAGACTCTCTTCCTTCTCGTGTTGCTCCAGCATCCGGCGATGTTCCACGTCGATGAAACTATCACCGTTCATGATGAATACGGGATATCCTTCGACCTCTTGAAGCGCTTGCAGGATGGCGCCACCGGTTCCCAACGGCTCGTGCTCGATGGAATACTCAACTCTGATGCTGCCATGCCTAGTGCCGAAGTAATCTACGATCATCTGGTGTTTAAACCCCACAGACAGAACAACCCGGGCGAAACCACGCGCCTCAAGGTATTCAATCATTCGTGCGAGAAATGGACGCCCGTCGATTGGGGCCATCGGTTTCGGGACATCGCTGACGACGGTTGAAAGACGTGTTCCGCGCCCTCCGGCGAGGATCACACAGGTGGGGAGCATATCTAGGCCAGTTCAGGTTCCCGGATCGTCAGGGCGCCACTGACCAGGTCGGCGCGCCAGCTTTCGGTACCCCGCTCGGTGAAATGGCATGATGTCACCTGTCCATCCTGCATGGCCAGGGCGCGTACCACCTCGACACGACGGCGCGGATCGACGAGGAATGTGAAGTACCCACCACCACCGGCACCGGAGATTTTCCCGGCCCAGGCACCGGCTCCGATGGCCGCTTCGTAGATCGAGTTAAGATGGTCGTTTGTGACCCGGCTGGCCGTTCGCTTCTTTGCCTCCCACGACTTGCGCATGTAGCCGCCGAAACCCTGGAAGTCACCCTTCAGGAGGCACTCCTTCATGCCCAAGGCATCGGCCTTCAGTTCGTGCATTGCATCGAGGGATTTGCGCGCGCTCTGCCGCATATTGTCCGTCTGCTCGCTGATGATGTTGGCAGAGTCACGCGAGACCTGGGACCGGAACAACACAATCGACGCCTCAAGCTCCGATAGGACCCAGTCCTTGATACGCAAGGGATTCACAACCACCCGATCATTGGCCGAGAACTCCATGAAGTTGAACCCGCCGAAAGTCGCGGCGTACTGGTCTTGCCGTCCCCCCTTTAGTCCGCAGTCCTGCCGTTCGATTTCGAAGGCCAGGTGAGCGATGTCATAGTCCCCGAGAGGCAGGTTTAGCGCTTCTGCGAACACCTTTACCATGGCGACAACCATGGCAGACGAGGATCCGAGGCCCGAGCCAGGCGGCGCGTCACAGAACGTTGTCAGCTTGCAAGGCAGCGGGGTCCCATCATTGAAGTCATCGATGATGCGTCTGTAAACGGCCCGGTGGAGCAAGACTGGATCCGACTCACCGGTCGGTTCGCCGTCCAGCGCATGTGACTTGCTGCTTAGGTCGGCCGCTGTCAGGTGCACTCCGCCATCGGGAGAGGTTTCAAGGATGGCGTACGCATAGAGATCGATTGTCGCGTTGAGGACGAAGCCACCGTATTCATCACAAAACGGAGACAAGTCGGTGCCGCCACCGCCAAGCCCCAGGCGGAGAGGGGCGCGTGCTCGGATCAGCATCGCCTGTCCTTGGATGAAGGAGCTGCGCGCCTAGTCGACATAATAGCTGGTGTAGGCCTTTGAGCCGAGGCCGACACCGCTGTAGTCGTACCGTTGGTATTTGGCCAGATCCACCTGCGTCAAAACCGCGCCATCCACCTGGATACTAATCTCCTTTAGCTCCCGAATCGCTTCGGCCACGGCGTTTTGAGTTGTCTTCTTCCATCTGACCAGCAGCAGCGTCGCCTCAGCGCGCTGCGCCAGAGCCTTGGTGTCGGAGAGCGCCAGAACCGGAGGCGTGTCGAGGATTATCAGGTCGTATTGGCCACGTAACTCCTGAAGCAGCTCAGCCATACGTTTTGACTGGAACACTTCGACACTATCGGAAACGTAGCGACCGGCCGTCATAAAATCGACGTCCGCAAGCTTGTCATCCTTCTTTATGACAGATGCAACCGGGACAGCCTCCGTCAACACGTCCATCAGGCCGACATCATTTCGTGCCTTCATGAGCTGATGTACCGTTGCCCGGCGGACGTCGCAGTCGATCAATAGGACGCGCCGGCCGCGTCCACCGGCCAGTCTAGCCAGATTGACGGCCGCGAACGACTTGCCTTCGGCTGGCAGGGCGGAAGTCAGTAGCCAGATTTTTGCGTCCTTCTTTGCGGACGAAACGTTTAGCAGCAGGCTTCGTATTGCTTCAGCGAAGGCTGAGCTGGGCTTCTGTAACATGAACTCTGTCGCCGTCATCCCCCGCGGTGGTGCGACATGAGGGATGACCGCAAGCGGCCTCAGGCCTATCAGTGTGGTGACGTCTTGCGGGCTCCGTATGGTCTTGTCCATCAGTTCCAGAACGAGGACGATGCCGCCCGCAAGTAGCGACGATGCAAGGAAGGCCGCAGCAAGAAACAGCTTCTTCGGCGGCCCGACAGGAATTCTTGGTACTTCGGCATAGGAAATGACGCGCGCGTCTGCTGCTTGGACCGAGTCCTGGTCGGTTCGTTTCGAACGTTCCAGGAAGCGTTCGAAGATGTCACGGTTCGCTTCCGCTTCCCGCTCAAGTGCGCGGAGTTGGATTGCAGCGCGGTTCTGGTCATCCAACTGCCGACGAAAGCCCTCGATTTCCTGTTCAAGTGCCACGACCTGCGCTCGGGCGCCGGCGGTCTCGGTCTCGACGCTCTGGATTGTCAGTCGCACTTCCTCGGCCATCTTTCGCCGTAGTTCGGCCAGCTCCGCCCGTACGTTGAGAGCCTCCGGGTGGCGTGGTCCGAATTGGGTTTCGAGTTCGGCCATCCGACTGAGGAGTGTGGTTTCTTGAACCTTTTGCTGCTGGACTACTGGCGAATTGATAACCTCTATGATCGCGCCAGTATCCCCGTCCTCCGCCAGGCCAGCAACGAGCCCTTGACGAGCCTCAGCCTGAGCCAGTCCGGCACGCGCCCTCGCGCTCTCAGCCTGCAGCCGTGAAATCTCTTCCGTCAGGAGTGTCGCGTTAACACCTTGGAGAATACGCGTTTCCGCCCGGTACTCCTCGACCGCCTGCTCGGCGGTCTCAACCTGTGCGCGGAGCTCGGCGAGCCGTTCGTCAAGATAACCGATTGCCGATCTTGTCGACTCCGATTTCGCTTCGACTTGGCTGGTTATATAGGTATCAGCCAGAGTGTTGACGATGTCCGCGGCGATCCGAGGATGCGTCGACGTAAAGCTGATACCGATTACCCGAGAAGTACCGCGCTGCCCGATCTCTAGCCCGCGCCCGACACTGCGCGCAGCTACTCGGAGGGTACCTCCCGCCGGCTTTACTTCTGGTCCAGTGTCCGCAGACTCTCCCGAGCCTGTTCCGGTATCGGCGATTGTTGCGACCGCGGACGGCAGGATCTTGTCCAGTCCGAGCCTGACCAACCAGCTGTTTTCAGTCTGTTGATCGGCCACGCCGTTGAAGTCGCGGTGTGATTGCAGACCCAGCGTCCTGACCACCCGTTCCGCGAGAAAACGAGAGCGTAATATCTCGACCTGACTGGCGATTTCTTCCGCTGAAGTCGGCAGCCCGGTTGTTACGTCAATTATGTTCGTTTCTTGTGTCTGAATTATTACTTTTGCTTCTGCTCGGTAGGTCGGCGGAATCTGCCATACGACTAAAGCGGTTATTCCGACGACAATAATAGTGAAAGCAGCGATGAACCACGCGCGCCGCCAGATAGCACGAAACAGTTCAACAAAGTTATCCAGGTCACGAACTTTTGGGGGCTCCGACGAGGAACTGTAATGCGTTACTCCGGCTCGATTGTGCGCTTCGTTCACAAGTGCCTTCGTCTACTGCGTTTCGCAAGAACGGGACTATCCCCGCCGCCACCACTCGGCTTTCGAGGATGCCGACAGATCAACACCGATCTAATGGACGGTCAAGAACAACTCAGTTGTTCTCACAGTGGGCCAGGCTGTCCACGAACATTTCATTCATGAACCCAAGTGCGTCTCGAACGTATTAGTGATGCGCTCTGGCTACCTCAATCGATTTCAATCTTGTGTCGATAATGGATTACTCTCTGTTCCTATCAACGCAGGACCACTTAGTGATTTTTCGTATTCGAGACTCGAATATAATCATCATTATTCGTTCAAAAACAACTTCTTCAGGTACATATTATGCCCACTGAAGAGACCGTTTTGGTCACCGGGGGATGTGGGTTCATCGGCTCCCATTTGTGCGAGAGGCTCTTAGACGATGGCCTCAATGTCGTCAGCGTCGATAACTTCTTCACCGGCTCGAAGAGCAACGTTGTCGATCTGCTCGGGAATAGAAGGTTCGAGATCCTTCGGCACGACGTGACGTTTCCACTATACGTAGAAGTGGACAGGATATACAACCTCGCTTGCCCCGCGTCACCGGTCCACTATCAGCACGATCCAGTTCAGACGACGAAAACAAGTGTCGTCGGTGCCATAAACATGCTGGGTCTGGCAAAGCGACTTCGTGTACCGGTTTTGCAAGCGTCTACTAGCGAAGTGTACGGGGACCCGACAGTCCACCCGCAGAAGGAGGACTATCGTGGCAACGTAAGCACGCTTGGTCCGCGGGCCTGTTATGACGAAGGAAAACGATGCGCGGAGACACTATTTTTTGACTACTATAGACAGCATAACCTCGAAATAAAGATCGCGCGCATATTCAACACATTCGGCCCGCGAATGCAGACCAACGATGGGAGGGTCGTGTCGAATTTCATTGTTCAGGCGTTACGGGACGATGAGATCACGATCTATGGGGATGGCAGTCAAACAAGATCCTTCTGCTACGTCGATGATCTGGTAGACGGCCTCATTGCCTTAATGGCGTCGCCGGCGGACGTGACCGGGCCGATTAACCTGGGGCGCACGAGTGAGATGACGGTCCTGGAACTGGCCGAAAAGATCATCGAGATCGTTGGGTCAAGGTCCCGGATCTCATTCCGGCCATTGCCGACGGACGATCCGAAAATGCGGCGCCCCGATATTGCACTTGCTGAGAGGGTCCTGGGCTGGACACCAAAGGTACCGCTCGACATCGGGCTGGAACGCACCGTGGCTTACTTCGAAGAGACGCTCTCCATGGGGCGAACCGCAATGTCGCGCGTTGCGGCAGAGTAAATGGTGGACCGTCAAAGGCAGATGCCGGAAGGCCCCGAAGTTATCATCCTGACTCCGGGCGGCCTGGAGCATGGAGGCGGCATCGGTCGCCTGATGGGATACGTCGTAGACGCCTGGTCACGCGGCCACTTGGACGGACGGGTTCGGCTGATTGACTCACGAGGGACGGGGTCTGTTCTCTGGTCGCCAGTGTTTCTTGCTGGGGCGCTTCTGGCTATCACCAGGGAAAGGCTATTGGGCCGCGCGCCGTTACTGCACCTGAACTTCACGCCCCGGGCGAGTACACTCCGTAAGATGGCCGCCGCGCTTTGGGCCTCGGTTCTGCGCCTGCGGTATGTGCTGCACCTTCATGACGAATACATCCGTTACTACCGGCAGCAACCCAGATTGTTCAGGTGGGCCATTCGTCGGACGTTTCGGTCAGCGGAGCGGGTCATCCTGCTTGGACACTACTGGCGAGACTTTGTCGTTGGTGAGTTGGGCGTAAGTCCTGGCAAGGTCGATGTTCTATGGAACGCTGTGCCCGGCCCGGGCGTGCGGAGTCCGGTTCGTCACAGTGGGTCGGATCCGGTTCGGCTACTCTATCTTGCTCATCGGGTCGAAGCCGCAAAGGGCGCACCGGAACTGCTGGAGGCGCTGTCCGATCCGCGGATGCGAGATTTGGGTTGGACCGCTACATTGGCTGGTGCCGGCGACATCGCGGGCTACCGACGCCGGGTCGAGGAACTGAGCCTAGCTGGCCGCGTTGAAATCCCTGGCTGGGTCGACCGTGACACGGCAGCGCACCTCCTGAAACAGTCCGACGTTCTACTCCTACCATCTCATACTGAAGCCTTGTCCATGGCCGTGCTCGAGGCGATGGCAAACGGATTGGCAGTTGTTTGTACGGATGTCGGGGCCCTCGGCGAGGTGGTAATCCCGGGGGAAACCGGACTGTTGGTGCCCGTCAACGATAGCAAGGCGATCGCCGACGCACTTGTCGCTTTGTGCAGCGACGCAGCGTATCGGGAACGACTCTCCGAAAATGCGCGCCGTCGGCATGCTGAGCACTTTGATATCCAAACCTATGCCAATCGTCTCGCAGCTATCTGGAACCGGGCGATGCGACAGCATGATCTGCTGCGGGGGGAGAATGCCACTCATTCAGCGTGAGAGCGTTCTGGGCGTGGGGGTCAGCGCGATCAATATGGAGCTCGCCCTCTCGGAGGTCGGCGATTGGATCCGGCAAGGGTCGTCCCGATACGTCTGTGTCACGGGCGTGCATGGCGTTATGGAAAGCCAGCGATCGGAGGAACTCCGCCGCATCCACAATGGGGCGGGGCTGGTGACACCGGACGGCATGCCGCTCGTCTGGCTTCTGCGAGCCGCCGGTCACAGGCGTGCAGACCGTGTCTATGGACCAGACCTTATGCTCGCCCTTCTCGAGGCGGGTTGCGCCCAGGGCTACTCGCACTTTTTCTACGGCGCCTCGAACAAGGCACTCGATCTATTGCAGCACCGAATGTCGGACCGCTTTCCCGGTTTGAATATCGCTGGTGCTTACTCGCCCCCATTTCGGCCACTCACCCAGGATGAGGATGAGGACGTGATCGAGCGCATCAATCGGTCTGGCGCCGATATTGTTTGGGTGGGACTTAGCACGCCCAAGCAGGAACGATGGATGGCGGCTCATCGTGGACGTCTTCGAGCTCCGGTACTGATCGGCGTCGGTGCCGCTTTTGACTTTCATGCCGGTCTGGTTCGGCAGGCACCCCGCGTATTGCAGAGAAGCGGGCTCGAATGGGCCTTTCGCATGGCAATGGAGCCTCGCCGCCTTTGGCGACGATACATGACGAACAATCCGCTGTTTGTCTTACTGATACTCGGTCAGGCGTTGAGCTTGAAGAGATACAGCTTAGAGAATTAGGACCAATGGGATCTGCCATGGACAAGACGGTTTTGGTAACGGGCGCCGGTGGGTTTATCGGGGGCCACCTCGTTGCAGATTTGTTGCGCCAGGGCGTGAAAAACGTTCGAGCTGTCGACCATAAACCTTTCGACTCTTGGTATCAGCTATCGCCAGCGGCCGAGAACATGTCACGGGACCTCATGACAAAAGAAGCTTGTTATGAGGCATGCCGCGGCGTGGATGAGGTCTACAACCTGGCCGCAGATATGGGCGGCATGGGTTTCATTGAGACCCACAAGGCTGAGTGCATGCTCTCGGTCCTGATCAATACGCACATGTTGATGGCGGCCCGTGCTTGCGGTGTCGCGCGGTTCTTCTTCTCTTCGTCAGCTTGTGTTTATGCCGCTGAAAAACAGACCGACACTGACGTTGTTGCATTGCGCGAAGACGATGCCTACCCGGCCATGCCCGAGGACGGTTATGGGTGGGAGAAGCTCTTCAGCGAACGGATGTGCCGGCACTATGCGGAAGACTTTGATCTGGTCACTCGCGTCGCTCGCTATCACAACGTTTATGGGCCGCACGGAACATTTGATGGCGGGCGGGAGAAGGCGCCGGCCGCTATCTGCCGTAAGGTTATTGAAGCCAAGCTCTCAGGACGCCACGAGATTGAGATCTGGGGCGACGGCCAACAGACGCGGAGCTTTATGTACATCGATGACTGTTTGATCGGCAGTCAGCGTATCATGGATTCCGCTGTTGATATCCCTCTGAATCTCGGGAGCGATCAGCTTGTAGCGATCAACCAGTTGGTCGACATTGCCGAGGACATTGCCGGCATTCGGCTGGAGCGACGTTACAAACTAGACGCGCCCAAGGGCGTGCGTGGCCGCAACAGCGACAACACGCTGATTCAAAGTGAATTGGGCTGGGCGCCATCTATTCGGCTCGAAGACGGACTCGAGAAGACCTATCGCTGGATCCACGACGAGATCACACGGGAGCGGTCGAGGGTCCAAGGAACGGCCGCGGAATAGATGGCGGGGCTTGCTCGGCTGCAGTCGAACTCGGCAGCGCATCCGTCGGCCGCTGTCGCTAGTGCGACGGAGCAGCGACGGAGGCTGCGCGTTTCGCGACGCGTCTTCCTCGACCTGGTCCGGCTTGCCGACCTCGCCGTAGTAGCGGTGACGTCGCTCGTCGCGTTCCGGGTATACGGGGTGGGTATCATCGATATGGCCTTTGCTTGGCCACAAGTCCTTCTAGGAACTGTGGTCGGTGTGGTCGTCGCGGCGATTGTCCTTGGTCAGGCTGACATTTACCGTATCCGGACCCTGCAGAAGCTCTCGTTTCAAGTCCGAAGAGTTTTGGTTGCGTGGTCTCTGACCATCGGCTGTCTTATTGTTCTCGCTGGCCTTGCAAAGATCTCAGACAATTATTCGCGCGGCTGGCTGCTGCTGTGGTGGTTCTCTGCCGGTGTCGGTCTGCTGGGCGTCCGAGCGATCACATACCAGGTCCTCCACGAGTGGATCCAGACAGGGCGGCTGCGGACGCCGGTCGCGATCGTCGGTGCGGGCGAGACCGGACAGCGGGCTGCGGAAAGGCTGGCGAGTCTTGGGCACGACGACGTCCATGTGGTTGGCGTCTACGACGATCGGCCCCTTGCCATCACGCAAGACCCACAGGACTCATACCGCTCCGGAACGCTCGCAGAGCTGATCGACACTGCGCGACGTGAGCGGATTTCGCGGGTTATGATCGCACTGCCGCTCAGCGAGAACGAGCGTATCGCCAAGGCTGTTGATGCACTTCAGCAACTTCCGGTTGAGATTGATTTGTATATCGACCTGGGTGACGAGCGGCTCGCACCCAAGTCACTGGCCGAGTTCGGCGGAGTGAGGAGCCTGCGACTGGTCGATCGGCCTCTGCGCGATTGGCATGGGATCGGTAAAGCTTTTGAGGACTTCTGCGTCGCCGCAGTGGCCGTGGGGCTTTGTGCACCCCTGATGTTCTGTATCGCGATGGCGATAAAGCTGGATACCCCTGGCCCGATACTGTTCCGACAGAAACGGTTCGGTTTCAATAACAAAGAGATTGTCGTCTACAAGTTCCGGACGATGCATGTCGACGAGGCCGATCCGAGCGGGCGCGCGCAAACCGTTCGCAATGACCCACGCATCACCCGCATCGGCCGTTTCCTTCGACGCAGTAATCTCGATGAACTGCCGCAGTTCATTAACGTGCTGCAAGGTCGTTTGTCGGTTGTTGGACCCCGCCCGCACCCGCTGACAATGCGGGCAGCCGACAAAATGTATCATGAAGCCGTGGACAACTACGCCAACCGTCATCGAGTGAAGCCGGGGATAACCGGCTGGGCGCAAGTCAATGGGCTACGTGGTGAAACGGACACAATGGCCAAGGCCACGGCAAGAATTGCGCATGACCTATACTACATCGAGAATTGGTCGGTATGGTTCGACCTGAGAATCATTCTTCTGACGGTCGTCCGCAGTTTTCGCGACCCGAATGCATACTAGGATTGTGATCTGAGGCGGTATCGTATGGCAGCAAAGACCCAGACCCATGAAGACCTCGGCCGAAAGCATGATGTGCAGGGAGGTTCAAACCGATCGTTTGGCATAACCTTCTTTGTCGCGCTTTCTCTTCTCGGCCTCTTGCCACTACTCGGCGGAGGCACGCCGCGATGGTGGCTGATCGGTCCCGGCGTAGCGTTCCTGGTCTTGGCATTCGTCTACCCGAGCATTCTGACGCGACCGAACCAGCTCTGGACCAAGTTCGGGCTACTCTTGCACCGCATCATTAGCCCCATCATCATCGGGTTCATGTTCTACGTGGTGCTTGCGCCGATCGGACTTATCATGCGGCTCCTGGGTAAGGACCTGTTGTCAAAGAAGTTCGACCCCGACGCTCGGACCTACTGGATTTCCCGAACAGATGGTCCGGCACCGGAAACGATGAAGAATCAGTTCTAGCGATATTGCTGAGTTCCACGAGTTCCGCTGCGAGGTTTTTACACTTCCTCTTCCTGCTAGCCGTGATTGCGGCGTACGCAGGGGCGACCCTTTTCCCGTTTCGCTTGGAACTGCCGACGCATGACATCAATCCCATCAAGGTTGAGGCCGGCGGTGAGATTGTTTCCGTTGGCATAGGCGTTGCGCGGACAGCATCCGTACCGATTTGGCTCAATGATGCCATCCGTCACAATTCGCTGCGCGTCGACCTGACCGTAACGACCGCGGACATCCAGCAGTCGGGCCCGGCGCGTATCCTAACGCTCTCAGACAGCCACTCAGAGAGGAACCTATCTGTTATGCAGGATGAGCAGCATCTCGTCGTCCTGCTGCGTACGCCGGAATCGGGTCCCAACGGTGAGCCGGGATACCGCATCGAGAGGACCTTCGAGGAAGGGAAACCTGTCAGCCTCGCGATTGAGATAGAGGACCAAGCACTCCGGATACGCGTTAACAGTGAAGTGACGCTCTCTTCGGCACTCCCAGCCTTCCCGCTGTCGAGTTGGAATGCGGACTATCGGCTGGGATTTGCCAACGAGTTCGACCCACAACGCGAGGCCGTTTTGCGGTGGTGCGGACAGTGCGGCCGCCTGCTTGATGGATTCGTTGCATCGGGCGATAGCGCGTGGCGCGGGCAGATAGCCCGTGCGGATGTTGTGACGCCAAACCATTCTGTCGCATACATCCCAGCGACCTCCCTCGTTGTGCCTGCGACAACGACGCGGTTTCATCTGGATCCGGAGATCCTCCCGTTTTTCCGGCGCGACCTTGTGGACGCCACGGCCAACTTTCTCGGGTTTGTTCCGTTGGGTATCGTCCTTAGCAGGCTGATCCGTGCTAGGATGCGACTTGCGGGCGTTTTGTTCGCAGTGGCGGTCGCGTTCGGATTGAGCCTCAGTATCGAGGCTGCTCAGTTCCTCGTCCCCGTGCGATCTCCATCCATAACCGACCTGCTGTTGAACGTCGCTGGGGTGTGTCTTGGCTTTCTGCTCCTGAGAAGAACTGTCTTTAGAGCGCGTTCCTGAAGTCGCCCACATCGCGCTGAAGGTCCTCAAGCCCGATGGCGTTGGCCGAGCGGTCGCGTGTCAGCCGATCCGGATCGAGTTCAATCTCAGTCCAGCTCGATTGGTTGTCCGGAACGACAATGCTTCCATCGATCGAGATGTCCAAAAGGTTGGGTGCGTCCGATACGAGCGCGATACCTTCCTCGTTCGGAACTCTGTAAGTGTCACCCGGTTGAAAGATCTCGTTGAGGAGGACACGGCCCCCCCCATCCAAGACCTGCACAAGTACCTCGTCCGTGGCCGTTAGGATAACACGCGCGTCGGCGTTCTCGGCGCCGTGTTGGCGTGGACCACTCGGTTCAACAGTCTTGGCGACGTCGGGTGCGGGTGCCTCAAGGTCGGCCGAGACATTTGCCGGAGTGTTGGCCTCTGGTTCCAACGGCTCGACAGTGCCCGGAGGACTATAATCCCGCAGCGTCGTGGTTAGCTGTACCTCCAGGGCCAAGCGCGGCGGGCTGATAGGTTCGGTCGGCTGGAACGTGTTGGTACCTTCGCCGATGATGGCCGATGCCGGGTCACTGAGAAGCGGTGCGGGCTGTTCAGCCTCGAGAGCGGGCGGTGACGAGGGCGTAATCGTTAGCAGACCGTCTAATGACGTAATCAGTTCCGGTTGGGGCAGCGGGATATCGAACGGCCCCACCCCCGGATCTGGTTGTGGTTGTCTGGCAGCTATTCGCAAATTGCCTTCGGTAGGGGCTTGATCATCGGGTCGGACCCTAGCTCCGGGGGGTTCGGGTTGGCGTTCCAGCAGATCCGCTGGTGGCGCTACCGCTGGTGATTGGTTTGCCACTGTTTGCGGTTCCCCTGTGGTTGCCGCATGTTCATCGGCTCGAACCTTGGATTCAGGTGCTTCCGCTGGAAGCGGTTTTGTCTGCAGATCTGGTATCCCGCGAACTCCCAGTTGCTGTAAGCCTAGGGCGCCAAGCGTCGCAACAAGCCCGAAGATAGCCAGGACCGCCAGGGCGCCTCGCGCGCGCCGCTGCTTCTTTGACTGTGGCTCCTTCGCGACCTTCTCTTTCCGCGGCAGGTCGCGGCCCTTAAGGCGATTTCCACCGGGGCCGCGCGGAGGGCCGGCGGTTATCTCTTCGTTGGCGGATGCGCCGATGCGACCGACGTCATTGTCTTGGGTGCCACGTCTGGGTGACAACCGGGCCACGGTTCTAGGTGTTCGACTCCTGCGGTGCTCGGTTGCGTCGACCGCAGGTCGGGGATCGGTCTTACGGGAGCTTCCCGGCGAGGGCTTACGGCTCACTCTGAAGAGCGAACGGCGCGGTTTTGGTGCCTCCTTGCGGCGGTCCGACCCTCCGGCGGTTAAGGTGACCTTGGCCTTGACGTCTTCCAGATCATTCGTTTCCGCCACCTCGGCGGTCTGCTGGGCCAGAACGACTATAGGCTCCCTGTCCGGCGCGGCTTCTGGGTTATCGACAGCGCCAGGCGTTACATCCGCAGATGCCGCCAGCTCGTCTGTGGACGGTTCTTCAGGTATGTCCTCTTCCCGTGGCGCCGGTCCCAGCCGCACCGCGGCATGGGCTCTACGGTTGCCCAGTTCCGCTGCTCGCTCGTACCAGCCCATGGCTTTTGCCAGGTCTCGCTCGACACCCCCACCGTTTCGGTACAGATCGCCGAGCGCCGTCGCCGCACAACCGCTCCCCTCACCCGCCATCTCCGTCCAGAGACGAATGGCCGTCTTGACTTGGCCGCTTTCGAATGCCTCTTGCGCCGCCTCGGGCCGAGAATCCAGTTTTGTCCGGTCTCTCATCGAAGGAGTGGGCTCCCATTTCATATAATGCTCTGAGGGCGTGTCGCACCTGCGTCAGGACAGACAGCCCGCTTGCTGAAATGGCCGCAAGCAATCGACTAATGCGACCATATTATAGGGTCCTCCTCCCCACGGCGCCCGTTACCGGGATGTGTTACCCCCACAGAGATTCGGATATGGATCTCATTGGCTATAGCTTGCCGTTTTCGTGATCTTGCGGGGTCGGGTATTGGCAAGGCGCGGGCCAAGAGCCCTCTTTCTGGACCGAGACGGCGTCATCAACGTCGATACCGGATATCCTTTTCGCAAGGAACAGATTCGTTTCGTCGACGGAATCTTCGATTTCTGTCGGCGTGTTCAAGCGCTCGCGTTCCGTTTGGTGGTCGTCACGAATCAGGCGGGGATTGCGAGAGGGTACTATACGGAAGCCGATTTTGCGGGACTAACGGCATGGCTCGGTGAACAGTTCATGGATCGAGGCATAGACCTTACGGCGACCTACTATTGCCCGTTTCATCCCGACGGAAGAGGCAAGTACAGACAGGCGTCACCTATGCGGAAACCAGAGCCCGGAATGCTGCTGGCGGCGAGCCGCGATCATGGGATCATCCTATCCGACTCCTACATCATCGGGGACAAGGAAAGCGACGTGCTAGCGGGCAAAGCGGCCGGGTTGGCGGGAACCATTCTTTTGCGATCCCCGGCCGAACCGGTGCCAAACGATACTGTGGCGGATCTTGTGACTCATGAGTTCGGCACCGCCATTGAGTGGCTAGAGCGTCGTGAACAGCCTAGCTAAACGCTCACTGCACACCGTCTGGCCGCTCGTCATGCGGCTCAGTCGGCATCGCAAACCTTGCGTTATTGGTCTGCACAACCCGCGGCCCGAGAACCTGGATGCCATCCTGCGAACGCTGTCCGATTTCGGCTGCTTTGTTCCGTATGAACGCATGGCCGACGAACTGCTGACAGGAAAGACGCCGCCGCCCGGCTTCGTGGTGACGTTTGATGACGGTTACGCCGAGAACATGGACCTGCTTGAGGTCTTGGCGAACCACAGATGTCAGGCGATGTTCTTTGTCAGTACGGCCACGCTGGATCGTCCGAATCCCCTCTGGTTCATGAATACACCGGATCCGGAACGCCTGAAGGCGCGGCTGCGGCAGTTGCCGTATCACGCCTTCCTCAGTGAAATCGAGGAGAGTGGCCTGACCAAGCGCGCGCCTAATCGCGATCGATTTGGGCTAACGACTGCGGAACTGCGGACGATACGAAGCCACGGTCATGGGATTGGCATCCACACGCACAATCACGTCTTCCTGTCGAGCCTATCGCCGGCCGATGTCGAGGAAGAGATTCAGACATGCAGCAAACTACTTCGTGATGCCCTGGCATCCAACGATCTGCCGCTCCACGTCGCCTATCCCGACGGCAATCACGACGCGCAGGTTGTCCAGACAATGCTGTCTCTTGGCGCACTGACGGCTGTAACCACGAATCCAGGTTCATTGGCCGAAGCGCGGCTCAACCCCTTGGCGTTGCCCCGCGTCATGCTGGATGACGATGAATATCCCGGCTATGCGGCGTTTAAGACCGGCAGCATCTACAAGCGGATGAAGCGGCAGCATATCTGAGAAAGACAGCTTGCTCGAAAAGACTGGTAGGCCCGGCAGGGATCGAACCGGCGACACCCTTAAAAGTCACCTCTCTGGGAGTCCTGAAGGGTCACTATCAGCTTTTTTGCGGGTGTTTTATCCAATGAAGCCTTTGTATCCAAACGGTTGTAGCGTCACGCTGGGTCACGCAAGGTAGCGGGGCGGTACAGGCCACACCTGTTACCTAGCTGTCACCCAGGGAGCCGTTTGGATGCCCCGCAAGAAGCTTAGTTCAGCCCACCCCAAGGGGTTCTTGGACCTCCGTGTAAGGTAGGCAAACCCTTAGCAGCCGAGCATGATCAACCTGCCGATGTTCGGGAATGACCGTCAATGGTCATTTACGCCGCTAAGAAGTTCGCCGTGGCTGAGAAGCGAATGGACGATTCCGGTGTGATCCTAGAGTGGCGGGCGCTACGGGCGCGCCATGTCGGCGATCAAATGGTCGAGCGCGAAGTCGGAGATCTTATGATCGGCGTGGGTTTCGTCGATCAGCACTGCAAATGAGCCGCCGCCGATCTCCGCCGCGGTATTGGCGACCGGGTCCTCGTAGAGCCGCCCCTTGACGTTGTTGAAGCAGCATCGGTCGAACCGATTGAACACCTGCAGCTGGCGCCGCTCGGGGCTGTCGACGCCGAGCACGAACATGTCGAGGTAGTTCGCCGCGTCGAGCATCGGCCGGTGGTATTGCGGGCCGTTGAAGATCGCTTCTTGGCCGGTGCGCAGGTAGATCGGGTAGACCCCGGCGACCGGATAACTGCGCCGGATGCGCGGGTCGAGGGCGGCGATCACCGCCGCCGTGAAACCGCCGGCCGAAAAGCCCATCATGTCGACTGACCGGTAGTCATAACGCTGCTCGGCATAGTTGAGCGCCGCAATTACCGGCTCGAAGTGGTAGCGCAGCGGCCGGTTGATCTTGTCGAGGTCGAAGTGCAGGTTGGCGACGCTGCCGTCGGGCAGCCGGATGTGGGCCGTGTTGCCGCCGTAGGCGATTAGGTTGAACGCCATCACCGCGTAGCCCTCGGCAACGAGGCGTTCGATGACCCGGCGGTTGTCGTGATAGGTACCGGCGTAGCCGTGGTGGTACACGACCATGCGGCCGTTCGGCGCGGTCGGGTGGAAGTGAGCAAATGTCGAACGCACGTCGCCCTGCATGTCCACCGCCACGCGGTCGATCCGGGCCACCGCGCCGGCGATGCGGAAGCCTGGCTCGTTCACCCCGGTGGTCACCGATTGTGGCAGGCGGGCCACCGGATAGCCGTCGCCGCCCCAAATCGCATTAGCCAGGCGCTGCCGCTTGTCGACGGCATCGCTGGTGCTGGCGACTGTGATCATGGCCCGCGGGTCGGTCTCGAGGAACCGTGGATGGACTTCCTCGTAGACATATCGGTCGGCAGCTTTGAGGCGCTTGTAGACGACCCGTGTCGGGTCGTAGCCGTGCAGCAGGAAATCGACGAAAAAGCCGACGGTCGTCAGGCCGGTGACGACGACGACGCCCAGCAGCAGGCGCCGCCCGAGGAGACCGGACTGGTGCCGAGTCGTCATGAGCGGCATTGTGCCGTCGTCGGCGCAGTCTGCAATGGGTTCGTGCCGTTAGCCGAGTGCGTCCAATACTGCAGGCGGCAGCTCGTGACGCAGGCGTGGCAACCCGCGGCCATCCAGTTCTTCACCGTGTTGACCGGGGCGTCGAGCGCTTGCGTCAGCTCGGCAACCGGCAGCTCGTGCAGGTAGCTCAGGGCGACATGGGCAAGAAGGGCGAATGCATGTCGGCCGGCGGTCCAGTTAGGAGCCCCTGCATGGTCGATCCGAACTCGGCAAACGTATCCAGATCCAGTTCGCCAAGCCTTTCCCTGGAAGGCATCTCCGACAATGTGCTTGTCGTAAACAAACTCATGGGCGCTGGCCGGCCCGCTGAATCAGTGGAACGCTGAAGGTCCTTGGCAGCTCCAGACTAGACTTCAGAGATGTTGATTGATCGACTGTTCCTCCACTTGCCCGGAATACCAAACCCGCTTGAACGGTTGGACTAGCCACGCCGCCCGCTATTGAAGTCACACAGTGTGTAGTGACCGGCGCCGCCGCCCCGTCTTGGAGTGTCGCCATAATTACGTGACCCGCCTCCATCGGGTACTGGTCGTCCAGTCCCGACAAGGCGCCGTTGAAGTATCCCGTCCTGAGAATTTCTGCCAGTGTATCCGGCGTCGGATAGACCCAGACCTCCCCTAACTGTTAGCTTCAATACCGCGCACCGGCGGCAGATGGATCAAGTCATGCCGGTTCATGATGTTAATGCGAGGCTCAGTCTGCCGGCGGACTCGAGTGCGTCACCAAAGTCGAGCCGGTGCCGCAGGAAAGTGTTGTGTACGAGGTGCACGACCGGAGGCTTGTGCATAGGATCAGTCGATCGGAGGAGATGGAGAGCATCGTTGTTTGGTGTTCCTAACGAACGGACTGGCATCGGGCCGTACGTCTTCCCGTACGAGCAGCCCGGGATGATGACGGTTATAGCGGAGAGACATTGAGTGTTACACGGTTCTGGAAATGCAGCATTGGGAAGCGTTTTGGTCGTTGGAACCTTTGACACCAAGGCCAGCGAACTTGTTTACCTTGCAGAACAGGTGGCAAACGCCGGCGGCACACCACTGTTAGTTGACATCGGGACAACCCGCGCAAGTGTAGGCGTCGACGTGGGTAGTGATGAGGTTGCTGCGCACCATCCGCAGGGTGTAGATGCCGTCCTGGGATTGAACGATCGCGGCTCTGCAGTGTCAGCTATGGGCATAGCATTCGCCGACTATATCTCCAGCGAATCTGAAACTATTTCCGGAATCATCGGAGCCGGTGGCAGTGGCGGCACGTCGGTTATTACCTCCGGGATGCGGCGCCTTCCATTGGGCATTCCCAAAGTCATTGTGTCGACCGTCGCATCCGGCAACGTGACCAGTTACGTCGGCGTTTCCGACATTACTATGATGTATTCGGTGACTGACATTGCAGGATTGAATCACATCAGCCGGACGATACTACAGAACGCTGCGTACGCTGTTGTCGGCATGGTAAGTGCGCCAAGATCAAAGCACCACACCAAGTCATCCATAGGTATGACGATGTTTGGTGTCACCACACCCTGTGTGCAACAGGTCATGGCACATCTGGAAAACGACTACGACTGCGTCGTGTTTCACGCTACCGGCGTCGGTGGTCAGGCTATGGAGAAGCTGCTGGACAGCGGATTCTTGGCGGGGGCCATTGATGTCACCACGACCGAGGTCGCTGACTATCTTGTAGGAGGTGTTATGCCTGCAACTAGCGATCGGTTTGGCGCGTTTGAGCGCTCAAAGCTACCACTAGTGCTTTCCGTAGGCGCGGTCGACATGGTCAACTTTGGAGCACCGGGTTCCGTTCCTCCGCAGTATGCCGGTCGCCGTTTTTATAGGCACAATGCCGAAATCACCTTGATGCGAACGACGGCCGAAGAAAACATCCAAATTGGGGCGTGGATCGCCGAGCGGCTAAACCGATGTGAGGGGCCTGTTCGCATACTTTTGCCGGAGAACGGCGTTTCAGCTCTAGATGCGCCGGGACAGCCTTTCCATGATCCGGAGGCCGATGCCGCTTTGTTTGAAACGTTGGAGAAAATGCTTCACCAAAGCAAAATGAGAACGGTGACCCGGGTGCCGGTGCACATCAACGATCCGACGTTTTCCAAGGAGCTCGTTCAGTCTCTACGCGAGGTGATTCAATGACAGGGGGAGTGGCCAAAAATCACGCAAGTTTCGGCATTGGGTGATTGGTACCATCGGTCAAGTTTGGTAAGATGCTCGCAACGTACATTGGGAGAAACACCTGTGGCTCAGGTTTATGTCAGTGATATAATCGATGTATCTATTGATCAGGTTTGGCCGTACGCGCGGGACTTCAACGGGCACGCTGAGTGGCATCCAGTTATCGCTGAATCATTCATCGAAGACAACAAAGCAAGCGATCAAGTAGGCTGCATCCGCAATTTCAAGCTGATGGACGGCGGTCACTTGCGGGAAACGTTGCTGGCTTTGGATGATCGCAACCATACACTTGTGTATGACATCATCGTCTCTCCTATGCCAATAACGAACTATATAGCGACTTTCCGGTGCACGCCCATTTCAGAACGCAACGCTACATTGGTGGAATGGATGGCCAGCTTTGATGTAGCACCCGATGACGAGGCCGCGGTCATTGAGAAGGTTGGAAGGAATACCTTTGCGGTGGGCATCACTGCGCTCGGAGAAAGACTACGCTCCTAGCAACAGTTTTTTCTAGATTGGTATAGCCATACTGAGGTTTTCAGTGCCCGTTTGAATGGCCTGAACTACGCGTTTGGCGGCATCGGCAGATTGGCTGTCGGAAATGCCGCTTATGCTCATTCTAATAACGCCCTGCTGACCGGGGCGAATGTAGAAGGGCTCGCCCGAAACAAGTAGAACGCCAAGCTCTGCCGCGCGATCAATAACCGCGGACGCCGTGGTTCCGATGGGCAATTCAATCCAAACGTTAAGACCGTCCGAACCCGAAACCTTGGCGCCTGAACCCGCAAGACCGTTGTTTAGGATATCCGTTATCGTTGTCCGACGGAGGCAATAAGACTCTCGCGCACGATTTAAGGCGATATCGGTGTCTGGGTCGGTAAGGACGTGCGCAAGTATTCGCTGAGACATGTGGGAGGTCCAGCCGTCAAGTATGCTCTTGGCTTCACCCAACAGGTTCGCCAATCGAGGGCAAGCCACGGCAACAGCGACACGAATGTCCGGGGCAATAGACTTCGAAAAACTACGTATGTACACAGAACGCTCGCCGACGGGCGTGCCCAGGAGCGATCCGGGTCGAGTCGTCGCGAGATCGGCGAACTGGTCGTCCTCTATAGCGAGAGTGTTGGGATGTGCGCCTAAGACTTGGGCGATCGCGTGGCGCCGCTCCTCTGTCCACGAGACGCCAAGTGGGTTAACTGCGCAGGGCGTAAACAAAGCAGCACTCGCCCCCTTACGCAAAGCGGCATCCAATGAACTGGGCAACACGCCTTGATCGTCGAGTTCCATACCAACAAGCGTGTAACCGAGGTACTCGAAAGCATCGAACACCGTCTGATAACCTGGTTCCTCAACAGCGACGACACGCGGCCCGTTTGGCCGTAGCCGGCCCGCGAGGGACAATGACATGACCATTAGCTGCTGAGCCGACGAGCCCACCACAATCTCACAACTGCTATCTGCAATACCCTCTCGCTTCAAACGCGGCAGCAGTGCTTTGCGCAAAGCGGGGATTGGAGACGGACCAGCGTATTGCAGGTCCGCGGCGTCTACTTGGCTCGCCGCGTTCTTTGCCGCGCGCGCAATGGCGTCGGCCGCGATGAGTGATGTGTCGGGCTTCCCGCGAGTACAATCCAAAGCACGCGGGTGTGCACTGATGAGGCGGGTGGCAGAACTCTGAACCGTGCGACGCCGCCAAGGAGGATGCTTTTCCGAAGCTGACGGATGGCCGTGAAAACCACTCCCGGAGACGGCAGACGGCGGCTGTGCCGGCCGCGCCTTGACGAAAGTCCCTCGGCCAACTTCCCCCGAGATCCTGCCGCGGGACCGGAGCAGGTTGTACGCAGCCAGCACCGTAGATGCACTCACCGCCAGTTCGTTTGAGAACGCACGAACAGTGGGCAACCGCGTGCCCGGCATCAGTGTACCTGCATCGATGGCATTCTCGATGACCTTGGCAATCGCTTCCTGGCGCGTGGTCGTCGACGCTACCGACGCGAAGTCGGCCCGCAATTCTTCTACTATGGGAATCTCGCTACTCCGTCGTCCGATTTGAGTGGAGCGTTACTCCACCACTTATTTGTTGGCCGCGAACTGTCGCCACACATTCTCGATTCGATCACGGTCGATCTGACCACAAAAGACGAAGAGGCGGAAAGCGTACCGGTCCACATCATCTTTCTGAATCGACCAAGTTTCAGCAATGACACGGCTTGGTGACAGACCGTACTCATTGTCCACACGCCAGGTCGTGGGATGATTTGGGTTGTCCGGATGATCCAATATGGCGAAGCCCACCGGATTAGTACGCCCGGCTACCGGCATTGCGACCGCCGCCCAACGAGCGCGCTGTTTCTCTGCTTCAAGGTCGCAAAGGCCTTCGCTGTTCAGGGCGGCGGCACCAACCTCAGGGTCAAACGGCATTCGGAGAAACAGACCGCCTGCCATGAACTGTCCAATCTCGACTGAAGTCGACGCCGTTAGGGACCAATCCAAATCGATGATGTAAGCAGCCTCGTCCCGCTGTAGCGTCCAAGACTGTTCTTCGAACAACAGCTGTGTTCCATCCGGATGGCGCCACTTGTTGTGCACCACCCATCTCGCCACAGACCCTTCTGCGACAGGCTCACCGGACAGAGTCGCTTCGAAGGTACCGTCGCCAGGCTCGTCACGCCAAAAGCCAATGCCGTTGACGAGGTTGAACCCGGTATACAAGCCACGCTGCCAGGGGTGATGGTCTGGCCGGTCTTGCGTCAGAACACCAACCCCATCAGGAGCCGTTATGGGATGAATGAACGGGCGCCCGGTTTCCGGGACTTGCTGCGTCAGAACGTGCTCCCCGGAAATCTGACTCAGCTGGATTGTCTCGCTGTCGCCAGAGAAGATCAGCGATTGATCGGTCATTTCAAGTTGCTCGCACTTCGTTTAGGTGCCTCGAGGTCACGCTGCGCGTGCCTAATCCCGCAACCCCGAAATCCCTCCATCGATAGCGAAGTCGGCGCCAGTGACGTATGACGATTCGTCACTCGCCAGCCATAGCAATGGATAAGCTTGTTCAAGCGGTTCTGCCTGCCGACCCAAGAGCGTATGCGGCGCGCCTTCTGCCCGCATCTCCGCCTCGACATCTTCAACGGATTTTCCAGTCGACTGAGCCCGCCTCTTGATGTGGTAGTTTGTCAGTGTCGGCCCGGGAGAGGTCGCGTTCACGCGAATATTGTCCTGCGCATGATCGCAGGCCATGGATCGGGTCATCGCGAGAACGGCAGCCTTCGTCGCGTCGTAAAGGCCCATTCCCGGCCGACCAACGGTAGCGTTCGCCGAAGACACGGTGACGATGCTGCCGCCGCCGTTCTTCTTCATCTCTGGGATCGCGAATTTACAGCAATGCGACACGGCCAAGACATTTGCGCCCCAGATGAAATCCCACTGCTCTGATGTGGAGTCCGGAACGGTGCCGCGAACCCGCACGGCGGCGACATTGATCAACACATCGAGCTTGCCGAACCTCTCCACCGTTCTAGTGACGGCCTTCTCGGCCTCTGATTCCACGTCCAGGCTGGCGATGGTGTAGTCAACCGTCGCCCCGGTCGACGCCACGCTGTCTACGACCTGGCGACTCGCCGCTTCATCTTTGTCGAATATCATCACTTGCGCGCCCTCACCGGCGAACAACCGGACCGTTGCCTCGCCAATACCACCCGCGCCGCCGGTCACGATCGCAACCTTTCCTTGCAGTCGGCTCCCCATTTCCGCTCTCTCCTTCAACCAATCATATAAGGCTCAATAAACACTACAATTTGAGCCACTCAACAGTACACTTTGAATGTACTGGCCGGGCTTGTCATGTGTCAACCTCAGCATATGCCACGATTTTTTCCGAGGATGGAAGGTTCGCCCGTCGGATGATCTTTCAGAGTTGACACTAAAACTTTAGATGGCCTAACCTCACATTACTGGATTGGACGACTTTGTACCAGTACATTTTGTCCATGAGTTGACCGCTCGAACGCCGCGCGGCGTTCCCAGCAAACCAAGGGACAACAGCGTCACCGGCCCGAAGGTGACGACGAGGGAGGATCAGATGAAGAAAAGGGACGTTGCCATCCAAGGTGGCGGAATCAGCCGACGCGATTTCCAACGAATGATTGCCGGTGCGGCTCTCGGGGCATTTGCGTTACCGCCAGTACTCGTCCGAGAGAGCCTGGCGCAGCCATCGCAGTTCAACGAAGCGCCAATGCTCGCGGATCGAGTGGCGCGGGGCGAGCTGCCCCCCGTTGCCGAACGCCTGCCCAAGGAGCCGCTCGTGGTGGAGCCGACGAATAGAGTCGGCACCTATGGCGGCCGATTGACGGGCGCAGGCATGGCGCCGGAAACAACAAACGATCTGCAGATAGGTCAAACCACAGGTCTGTTCCGTTTTTCGAATGACCTGAGAGAAGTTTACCCCGAACTCGCCACCGGCTTCGAATTCAACGACGATCTAACCGAGTGCGTGATCACCCTTCGTAAAGGTGTCTTGTGGTCGGACGGCACTCCGTTCTCAGCCGATGACATTATCTTCTACTTCGAAGACTGGAAGTATAATTCGGACCTATACTCTGCTCCGCAAGGCGTCTGGCTCCATGATGGGGAGCGGTTTGGCATCGAAAGGATTGACGACCATACAATCCGGTTCTCGTTCGCCGCGCCCTTCCCCTCTTTCAACCTAATTCATTTCTCTGGTGCACCCATTGAGCCGTTTCGTCCGGCTCACTACGCGCGCCAATTCCACCCCAAATACAATTCCAATGTCGACGCCGAGGCGAAGGCAGCGGGGTTCAACTCCTGGCAGCAATACTTCACCACAATGATCGATGGTGACTCAGATTCACACCACTACGGTGCCAGTAACCCAAGCATGCCAGTTTTGTCGCCATGGATTCCAACATCTGCGGACAGTCAGCGGCAGCAGTACGAGCGCAATCCATATTACTTCAAGGTAGACACCGAAGGTAATCAGTTGCCCTACGTGGACCATATGACCGTGGAATACACAACCAACGCGGAGGTAATGAACCTCAAGGCTGTGTCAGGCGAACTATCGGTCGCAGGTCTTGATCTTCAGCTGGTCAACTTCCCGATCATTCGGCGGGGCGAAGAAGCGGGCAATTACCAAACGAAGCTAGTTTTTAGTGAACGGGGGGCCGACGTTGCAATAGCGTTCAACCAGCTGCACCCGGATCCCGTGCTAAATGCATTGTTCACCGACGTCCGGTTCCGACAGGCTTTGTCGCTCGGCATCAATCGCGACGAGATTAATGAGCTTGTCTTCCTCGGCCAAGGTACCCCCCGCCAAGCGACGGTCAACGAAACAGCGAGCTTCTTCGACCCACAGTGGGCCGCGCACTTTGCGGAGTTCGACACGGCCAAGGCGAACGCATTACTTGACGAGCTAGGCTTGGCCGAGCGGGACGGGAACGGCGTCCGGTTGCGTCCGGACGGCCAACCGCTGGCGTTTCAACTCGAGTACCTGCCTCAGGAAGGCCCAAAGAAAGAGGTCGTGGAGCTTGTAGTGAAGCACTGGCAGCAACTCGGCGTGGTCGCCGATGCGGCAGCGCGTGAACGGGGCTACCTGAGCGAACGCCTGAACTCGCAGGAGCAACATGCGACGGCTTGGCATGTCGACCGCATGTTAGAGCGAACTGCATACGCCTACGCCGGATCCGGAAAGCTCGGGCCCGGCGGCGGATCAATGATCCGGTATGCGCGCGAGTGGCAGAATTGGTTCAACTCGGGCGGCGCTGCCGGAGTTGAGCCGCCCGCGGAGGCGAAGGCTCTTCACGCCGCCTACCTGGATTGGCAAAAAACGGTGGTGGGTTCGCCCGAATACGAAGCGGCCGCGCGCAAGGTCTACGACCTCACTGCAGATGTCCTCTATGTGATAGGTACAGTCGGCCAGGCGCCACAGCCTGTGATCGTCCGAAACGACGTCGAGAACGTCTTCGGAACTGAAGTTGATCGATACTGGTGGGGCGCCGCGAACTGGTTCTGGCACAGCCTGCAGCCGGAGCAGTGGTTTATTAAGCAATAGGCTGACCTCTCGGTTGTTGGCCCGCGAACGCGACGTCGGCCAGCAACCGAGAACCCACTTTGCGAGACGTGGCCCATGGGCGCATACATTATTCGCCGTCTGATACTCGTGATTCCGACAGTATTCGCGATATCAGTGATCTCGTTCGTAATCATTCAGTTGCCGCCCGGCGACTTCTTGACGGCGTATGTCGCTACCCTGGAGTCCGCGGGCCAAATCGTGGACCAGGCGCAAGCCGACGCCCTGCGTGAACAATACGGCCTTGGTGACTCAGTCTGGGTGCAGTACTGGAAGTGGCTCTCGGGAGTTCTGACGGGAGACTTCGGGTTCTCATTTCAGTGGCAACGCCCCGTCTCCGAACTCATTGGTGAAAGGATGGCGTTGACTATTCTGCTGTCGGTGGCGTCCTTGTTGCTGGTATGGGTCATCTCTCTGCCCATCGGCGTTTACTCCGCTGTAAAGCAGTATTCGGTCACTGACTACGTTTTCACCTTCATCAGCTTTGTTGGTCTTGGTATTCCGAACTTCTTGCTGGCGCTTGTCCTTATGTGGTGGGGTTTCTCTACGTTTGGCACGTCCGTCGGGGGACTTTTTTCGCCAGAATATGTAGATGCCCCCTGGAGCGTCGCCAAGGCTATTGATTTTCTCTCGCACCTGTGGATTCCCGCACTCGTCCTGGCGATTGGTGGCATCGCCGGTCTCATTCGAATAATGCGCGCCAATCTACTCGACGAACTGCCCAAGCTGTATGTCACAACAGCACGTGCAAAAGGAATGAGCGAAGCGAAGCTGGTGCTGAAGTATCCAGTTCGCGTAGCGCTGAATCCATTTGTCAGCACAATCGGTTGGACTTTGCCCGGTCTCGTTTCTGGATCGATAATAGTATCGGTCGTACTTAACCTTCCAACAACGGGCCCTATGCTCTTAACCGCATTACAGTCGCAAGACATGTTTTTGGCGGGTGCGATCCTTCTGCTACTCAGCGTGCTCACCGTTGTCGGAACTTTGGTATCCGACATTCTGCTGGCGTGGTTAGACCCACGTATTCGCTTTCACTAGGCCCGTAGCCGATGTCTGACAAAACTGCCGCGGTACCAACAGACAGTGTGACCCCGGGACCTGAGCGACTGGCGCTCCAAAAACGTGTGGACCTCTCGGTCGCTTCGCCCAGTTACCTGATGTGGTTGAAGTTCCGGCGTCATCGGCTGGCAGTCGCATCCGCGGTCGTTGTGATTATGCTATACGTGATTGCTGCGTTCGCTGAGTTCATCGCGCCGCACGATCCGGAAAAGCAAAACGCCTTGAACGCGTATCAGAGTCCGACACAGATCCACTTCTTCGACAATTCCGGTCAGTTCCACCTGCGCCCGTTTGTCTTCGGCACCACCAGCGTCCGGAATCCGGATACTTTTGAGCTAGAGTTTGCGGATGACACCACGGTGCGTCACCCAATTCGGCTCTTGGTTCGTGGTGACCCTTACAAAATGTGGGGCGTGTTTCAATCCGATATTCACCTTTTCGGCGTCGCTGACCCGGATGCAAAATTTTTCTTGTTGGGGTCGGACAAACAGGGCCGCGACCTATTCAGCCGCATCGTCTATGGCACCCGAATCTCGATGTCTATCGGGCTTGTTGGCGTCCTTCTGAGCTTTGTCATTGGCATTATTATTGGTGGTATATCGGGTTATTTTGGAGGTGTAGTGGACATTGTACTGCAGCGTGTCATCGAGTTTGTTCGTTCAATGCCGACAATTCCACTATGGCTTGGCCTTGCAGCAGCATTACCGTCTGACTGGTCAATCATGCAGATCTATTTCTCAATCACGATCATTCTCTCTTTGATCGGTTGGACAGGACTCGCTCAGGTGGTGCGCGGACGAGCGTTAGCGTTGCGCGAAGAAGACTTTATTATGGCCGCGAGGCTCAGTGGGACATCGCAGACCCGCATTATCCTACGTCACATGGTGCCGTCTTTCATGAGCCATATCATCGCAGCGTTGACGCTTGCGGTGCCCGAAATGATCATTGCCGAGACCGCACTTAGCTTCTTGGGACTAGGCCTACGGTTCCCAGCGATCAGCTGGGGGGTGTTGCTGCAGGAGGCGCAGAACCTGCGCTCCGTGGCATTGGCACCGTGGTTACTCGCGCCGGGAGGCATGGTTGTCATTTCTGTTTTGGCACTAAACTTCTTTGGCGATGGCTTGCGCGACGCGGCCGATCCGTATCGAAACTGAAGGTCTCAGATGGTCGACGTCGTACTGGATGTTCAAAACCTTCGAGCCGGCTTTCCGACCCCGGAGGGTTTTGTGAAGGCTGTAGATGGAGCATCCTTTAGCGTCAGGCGCGGGGAAACGATCGGGGTTGTCGGGGAAAGCGGCTGCGGGAAGAGTATCACGGCCCGGACTATCCTGCGAATTTCTGGAACATCAGACCAAAACCTGAGCGGCCGGATTGAGTACCGTCCGCCGGGAAGGAACGCGATTGACCTTCTGGGACTACGCGCGAATGGACCGGAGATTCGGGCGATTCGCGGCGCGGAAATTTCGATGATTTTCCAGGAGCCGATGACAGCGTTCAGCCCGGTCCATACGATTGGAAACCAAATCGTTGAAGCGCTGAGACTACACCGGGATGTCACTTACGAGGAAGCAAGGGTGGCAGCTATCGGGATGTTGAAACGGGTGGAAATGAGCAATGCAGAGCGCAGCATCGATGCTTATCCGCACCAACTGTCGGGCGGCATGCGGCAGCGCGCGATGATCGCGATGGCACTAATGTGTTCACCGCAGGTGTTGCTGGCTGATGAGCCGACGACGGCTCTCGATGTGACCACCCAGGCGCAGATCCTGTCGCTCATTCGGGAGATTAAGGAGGCTCTCGGAATGAGCGTCGTGATGATCACACATGACCTGGGTGTCGTTGCGGAAACGTCGCAGACAGTGGCGGTCATGTACCTGGGGAGGGTTGTTGAGATTGCACCCGTAAGAGCAATTTTCAACGATGCCAAGCACCCTTATACGAAGGCTCTTCTGGCATCGGTTCCCAAGCTCGAGTCAAGGGAAAGGCTGGAGCCAGTTTCCGGTATGGTACCCAGTCCGTTCAACCGGCCCAGCGGGTGTCCTTTTAATGACCGATGTCCTGCAGCGATGCCTGGCGTATGCGACGTCCGTATGCCAAGTGAGACTAATGTCGGCGATGAGCACACGGTCAGCTGCTTCTTGTATGGCGGCGATGAGGATGGGAGCAGGCGGGTCGACGGACTATGACAGACACCGGTCCGACGGCGATCAAAACAACAGTACCCAGGCGTATTCTGGATGTGCGGGGGCTTAGCAAACATTTCCCAGTAACGGTGGGGATCCTCCGGCGGGAAGTCGCCAAGATCCGAGCCGTGGACGATGTGACATTTCATGTCCACGCTGGCGAAACACTGGGCTTGGTGGGTGAAAGTGGCTGCGGAAAAACAACGACTGGCCGATGCTTACTGCGGGCACTCGACCCCACTGCTGGTGAAATCATCTTTGACCCCGGCGATGTGGAACCCGTGGATGTCGCCGCGCTAAAAGGCAAGGCGCTAAAAGTCTTACGCCAAGACATGCAGATGGTTTTTCAGGACCCGTTCTCTTCGCTCAATCCCCGATGGACCTTGCTGGACCTTGTGGGCGAGCCGCTGGTGGCATATGGGGTTAGCCGAGGCAAGGCACTTGAGACGAGGGTGGCCGAACTCCTGCGGAGCGTAGGGCTCCGACCCGAATACATGCGCCGGTACCCGCACGCTTTCAGCGGTGGAGAACGCCAGCGCATAGGCATTGCCCGGGCATTGGCTCTTAATCCTAAGCTAGTCGTCGCTGACGAACCGGTATCGGCGCTGGACGTTTCGGTACGGGCTCAAACCCTGAACCTGCTCGCCGATTTGCAAGAAGAGCTCTCGCTCACGTACATCTTCATCTCGCATGACTTGAGTGTTGTCCAACACATCTGTGACCGGGTCGTAGTGATGTACTCGGGCAGGGTGGTTGAAGTGGCGGACACAGACGACTTGTTCTCCGCACCGCTGCATCCCTATACGGAAGCCTTGCTTTCGGCGGTTCCCAAACCGAACCCCGATGCAGCCAAAAACAGAATTGTCTTGAAGGGCGAGATCGCGGATCCGGCCAACGCGCCAAGCGGCTGTGCGTTTCACCCTCGGTGCACCTACGCGAAGGATATCTGCCGCCAGCAGGCACCCCCATTGACCACTATGGAGAGTGGCCGCGAGGTGCGCTGCCACCTGGCGGCCGAGTTGACTTTGGCAGGGGTAAATTGACGTTGCTTGCGAGTCGCGTACGAACAAGGCTTTCATGCCCGGCTTTTAGGCTGGCGATTACTAGCATGGGATGTACCGGAAATGCGCAGGTCTGAGATACTGGCACGGCTAAGAGGCCAAATCGCGGCTCGTGAGCCGTTGATTGGGGCTGGCGCGGGTACCGGGCTTTCGGCGAAGTGCGCCGAGGTCGGTGGTGCGGACATTATTGTCATCTACAATTCAGGCCGGTTTCGGATGGCGGGCCGGGGATCCTTAGCCGGAATGATGCCGTACGGCGACGCGAACGCAATCGTCGTGGCTATGGCATCCGAGGTTCTCCCGGTGGTGCAAGGAGTGCCTGTTATTGCCGGCGTCTGCGGGACGGACCCGTTCAGATCGATGCCGAGGTTTCTCGTCGAGATCCAGGAGATGGGCTTCGCCGGTGTCCAGAATTTCCCGAGCGTGGGTTTGATCGACGGGACGTTTCGGGCCAGCCTGGAGGAAACGGGCATGGGATTCGAAAAGGAAGTGGAGATGATCCAGACGGCTCATGAATTGGGCCTCCTAACCACGCCCTACGCGTTCAATCCGGCCGAGGCCGAGGCAATGGCTCAGGCTGGCGCCGATATCCTGGTCGCCCATGTTGGATTGACCACTAAAGGACTTATTGGCGCAAAAGCAGCAATGTCCCTCAAAGAAGCTGCCGACGCGGTGCAATCGATGCATGACGCGGCGAAAGCCATGAACCCAGACGTCATCGTCCTGTGTCACGGTGGCCCAATTGCGGAACCCGAGGACGCAGCTTTCATCCTGGAGCGAACCAATGGTGTCGCCGGCTTCTTCGGGGCATCAAGTGTCGAGCGTTTACCCACGGAAAAAGCAATCACAGAAAATATGCGACGCCTAAAAGCCATCTCTGTGCACGACCGCGGTGTGCCATCGGTCTCAGAGGGCCCGGGCCTTTAAGGCAGCGAGACCCGAAAAGCGATCACCGACCGGCGCTGCCTGAGCTTCAAAGACGTTCCATGCTCGGCCTACTGCAAGGTCTGCTAGAATCCCGTCTATCGGCTTTGGCTTGACACGGCCTGGCATGGGAACGCCTGCCAGTTCGGCCACACCAAGGCGCACGAGTGTCCCGATGCCCGCGGCCGCGCCGAACTCACGGCTTCCATCGCCGATCTGAAGCGGCGGGGTCTGATCAATCCTTCCCGGCCATTACGTAGGCGGCCGACGCCGTAAAGCTCGACACGGCCTCCCGCAGTTTCCCGACCACAAAGCCCCGACGCAGTACCCAGTTCATCTGCGCACGCTCGGCCTCGGCCCAGCCTTACGCGCGACGTTCAGCAAGGCCGCCTCGTCGGGGATCGCGACCGGCTCGGTAGGCGGTCCGGTCGGTGGTATGGGCCCTGTTTCATCCGAAAGGTTGCAAAGCGTTGCGACCCATATGCGACCCCGGCTGCAATTGGTGTTCGACCGACTTTCGCTAAACCCTTGAAAAGATTGGTAGGCCCGGCAGGGATCGAACCTGCGACACCCTGATTAAAAGTCAGGTGTTCTACCACTGAACTACGGGCCCATCGCGCCGCGGCGGCGGGGACGGTCTAGCGTATTGATCGGTGCAAGACAATCGGTCGTGACGCCGCCGCTGGTGGACAGATCGAGGCAGATCGGGAAGGATCGACCCTTCCATCCACAAACTGCCCGTGACCGCCCATGACCCTGCGCAACGGCCGCGAATTCCTTGCTATTCCGGGTCCCACGACCGTCCCAGACGAGGTGTTGGCGGCCATGCATCGACCGGCCATCGAGATCTATGGTGGGCGGCTGGAGGCGATCACCCACAGTCTGCTCGACGACCTGCGCCGGGTGTTCCGGACCGAGGGGCGGACCTATATCTACGCGGCCAATGGGCACGGGGCTTGGGAAGCGGCCCTGACCAACGTGTTGTCCGCGGGCGACACGGTGCTCGTGCTGGAAAGTGGCCGTTTCGCGATCGGTTGGGGCGAGATGGCTGCGATGCTGGACATCCGCGTCGAGCGGCTGCCCGGCAGCTGGCGGCGGGCGGTGGATCCGGCGGCGGTCGAGGCGCGGCTGCGCGAGGATACGGCTGGGTCGATCAAGGCGGTGCTGGTCGTACAGGTCGATACGGCGTCCGGCTGCGTCAACGATGTTCAGGCAATCCGGCAGGCGATGGACGCGGTGGGGCATGAGGCTCTGCTGATGGTCGATGCCATCGCTTCCCTGGCGACGATGCCGTTCGAGATGGATGGCTGGGGCGTCGACTTGGCCCTCACCGGTTCGCAGAAGGGTCTGATGACACCGCCCGGCTTGAGCTTTGTCGCGGCCGGGCCGCGCGCGGTGGCGGCGCACGAGACGGCCGGCCTGCGCACGCGCTACTGGGATTGGACGCTGCGCGAAGGCGAGGCGCACTACATGAAGTATTGCGGCACCCCGCCGGAGCATCTGCTGTTCGGCCAGCGGCGGGCGCTGGACATGCTGTTCGACGAGGGGCTGACCGCGGCGTTCGAACGGCATCGGATTCTTGCCGAAGCCGTGCGGCGTGCAGTCGCCGTATGGGCGGGTGGTGGCGCCCTCGCCTTTAACATCGAGGAACCGGCGCAGCGGGCGAATTCGGTGACCACAATTCTCACCGGCGACCATGCGGTGCGGCCGCTGTTGGACTACTGCGAAAAGACCTGCGGTGTAGTGCTCGGCGTCGGTATCGGCGAGTTGGCCGACCAGGCGTTTCGCATCGCGCATATGGGCCACGTCAACGCGCCGATGATCCTCGGCACATTGGGTGTCGTTGAGACCGGATTAGCCGCCGTTGGCATCCCGCACACGCGTGGCGGGGTGCAAGCGGCGATCGAATGGATGGCCGAGGCCGTCCCGGCTGAAGGCTAATGGCGCGATTCGGTGTTCAGTAAACGCGTTAGAACCACATATCCTTCACGGTTCGCCCATCGCTCGGAAGTTCCTCAAAGCTGTCGTGCCCGTCAAAGTGACGGATTGGAATCTCGCCGATTGCTGAAGGGTCGGACATGCGTATGTTTATCGCTGCCACCGTGCGCCCGTCTTCTGCCGCGCGCCGCGCAACGTAGTGCGTCACGCACCCGCAAATGATGCAGAAGTGGAAACAGATGTCGCCGCTGTCACGACGCAGATAGGTCCTGGTTTGGCCGGTTGTCCGAACGTCCGTGCCGAAGTACCCGTAAGCCCATAGAGCGCCGTAGCGCCGACAGACTGAGCAATTGCAGGCCGTGGCAGTCTCCGGGAACGTTTTGAGTGTCCAGCGAACTGCACTGCAGTGGCACGTTCCTTCCAGCATGTTCCAACCCGCACCTGCCGCTGGCTAAGCCGCGTCCGCCGCCATCTGCATGCGGACAACCTTGTCCGGGTCGGTGACCATGCCGCTGTCGTCGGTGCCCTTGCGCAGGCCGTCGACAAGGTCCATGCCATCGGTGACCTGCCCCCAGACGGTGTACTGACCGTCGAGCCAGGGGGAATCGGCGAAGACAATGAAGAACTGACTGTCAGCGCTGTTTGCGGCCTGGGCGCGAGCCATCGAACAGGTCCCGCGCACGTGCTTCTCGGCGGAGAACTCGGCCCCCAGCTTCTGACCGGAACCGCCGGTGCCGGTGCCGGTCGGGTCGCCGGTCTGGGCCATGAAACCGTCGATCACCCGGTGGAAGACGACACCGTCATAGAAACCGTCGCGCACCAGCTCCTTGATGCGCGCGACATGGCCGGGGGCTAGGTCCGGACGCATCTCGATGGTGACGCGGCCGGCTTCGAGCTCGAGGTAGAGAGTGTTTTCCACGGTGCCGTTCCTCCGGCTGCTGGATTGTGGGCGGCTGATCGATTATTGGGCGTCGGCGGCGACCTGCATACGAACAATGCGGTCGGGGTCGTCGACGATGCCGTTCGGCGGGTTGCCCTTCTTGATGCCGTCGACGAACTCCATGCCTTCGACGACGCGGCCCCAGACTGTGTATTGGCCGTCCAGCGACGGTGCCGAATCGAACATGATGAAGAATTGGCTGTCGGCGCTGTTGGGGTCGCGGGCGCGGGCCATAGAGACGACACCACGGACGTGGGGCTCGTTGGAGAATTCGGCTCGCAGGTTCTGGCCCGAGCCGCTGGTGCCAGTGCCGGTGGGGTCACCGCCCTGGGCCATAAAGCCGTCGATCACCCGGTGGAAGACGACACCGTCGTAGAAACCCGCACGCGCCAGCGCCTTAATTCGCGCGACATGGTTTGGCGCCAGGTCCGGTCGCATCTCGATCACGACCCGGCCGCCATCCAGATCCAGATAGAGCGTGTTCTCGAGGTCCCGCTGCTGCGCGGCTGCCGACCCGGCCAGGAGCACAAGCGCGGCAAGCGGCGCCAGAAGCGTCTTCAGAAAACTCATCATAACTGCCTTCTGCTGATGTTAGGGAGCCGGATGCCCGACCTTGTCGCCGAGCTTCGCTAACACTCGTGGCGAAACAAAGGACGACACATCGCCGCCAAGCTTGGCGATCTCCTTGACGAACCGAGACGAGATGAACTGCTGGCGTTCCGAAGCCATCAGAAAGACCGTCTCGATCTCAGGATTCAGGCGCGCATTCATGCCGGCCATCTGAAATTCGTACTCGAAGTCCGACACCGCCCTCAAGCCCCGCAGGATACACGAAGCGTTGACCTCCTCGACGAACTTCATCAGCAGCTTGTTAAAGGGCCGAACCTCGACCCAGTCCGCCAACCCGTTGTTGGCATTGGTGACTTCGTCGCGGAGTAGTGCAGTGCGCTCATCCAGGGAGAACATCGGTCCTTTGCCGGCGTTGGAATGGACCGCGACGATAAGCTTATCGACCACGTGGCGGGCACGGCTGATGATGTCCATGTGGCCGTTGGTCACCGGGTCGAACGTGCCCGGGTATACGCCAACACGTTGCGTCACGCCGCCCCGCCGTCCTCGGGTTCGCCATTGTCGGCGTCGCCATTCTCGGTATCGTCGCCGATCGTCGTTACCGAGACGACACGTTCCCCCGTGCCGACGCGGAACAGCGTCACGCCCCGGGTGGAGCGGCCGGCGATGCGGATCTCATCGACCCGGGTCCGGATGATCTGGCCGCCATTGGTTACCAGCACGATCTGTTCCGCGCTCTCCACCGGGAAGGACCCGACGACCGAACCGCCGCGGTTGAGGTCGATGTTGGCGATGCCCTGCCCGCCCCGGCCGGCCACGCGATACTCGTGCGCCGAGCTGCGTTTGCCATAGCCATCGGAACTGACGGTCAGAATAAACTGCTCCGCTTCCTTCATCTCGGCGTAGCGTTCGTCCGAGATCGCAGCCGTATCACCGCCCTCCTCCGCACTTCCGTTCTCTGCCCGCTCGATCCGGCGGCGGCGGATGTAGGCATCGCGCTCCTCCGTATCGAACTCGGCGTGGCGCAGGATCGACATCGAGATCACGGTATCGGCCCGGCTCAGTTTGATGCCGCGAACGCCGCTTGACGTGCGGCCGCTAAACAGCCGTACATCGGTCACCGGGAAACGGATACAACGGCCGCCCGCCGCGGCGAGCAGCACATCGTCGTCCTTGTCGCAGGTCTGCACGCCGATCAGTTGATCATCTTCGTCGAGCTTCATGGCAATCTTGCCGTTAGCCCAGACGTTGGTGAAATCGCTCAACTGGTTGCGGCGGACATTGCCCTTGCCCGTGGCGAACATGACCCAGAGGTCGCCCCAGGAATCCTCGTCCTCGGGTAGCGGCATCAGGGTGGTGATAGTCTCGCCCTGTTCGAGGGGCAGCAGATTGACCAAAGCCTTGCCGCGCGCCTGCGGCGTGCCGAGGGGCAGCTTGTAGACCTTTAGCTTGTAGACCATGCCGCGCGACGAGAAGAACAGCACCGGCGTGTGGGTGTTCAGCACAAAGACTTGCGAGACGAAGTCTTCGTCGCGCGTCTGCATGCCGGTGCGGCCGCGGCCGCCACGGCGCTGGGCGCGGTAGGTCGACAACGGGACACGCTTGACGTAGCCGCCGTGGGTCACGGTGACGACCATGTCCTCGCGCTGGATCAGGTCCTCGATGTCCTGTTCGAACTCGCCTTCCTGAATGGTGGTGCGGCGCTCGTCGGCAAACTCTTGCCGGACTTCCAGCAACTCTTCGCGAAGCACAGCGCGCAAGCGGGCCGGCTCGGCGAGGATGATCAGATACTCTTCAATTTCCTTGACGATGGCGCGCAGGTCGTCGCCGATCTTGTCGCGCTCCAGCCCGGTCAGGCGGTGCAGACGAAGCTCGAGGATGGCGCGGGCCTGGGTCTCCGACATGGCGAAGGTGCCGTCCTCGGCGACCTTGCTGCCCGGTTCGTCGATCAGTTCGATCAGCGGACCCACGTCCAGCGCCGGCCACCGGCGCGCCACCAACTGCTCGCGCGCCACGGTCGGGTTGGGCGCTTCGCGGATCAGCTTGATGACGTCGTCGAGGTTGGCAACCGCAACCGCCAGACCGACCAAGACGTGCGCCCGATCCCGCGCCTTGTTGAGATCGTAGATGGTGCGCCGGGTGATGACCTCTTCGCGGAAGGTGACGAACGACGCGATGACCCGCTTCAGATCGAGGAGTTCGGGCTTGCCGTCGTTGAGCGCCAGCATGTTGACGCCGAAGGTCGATTGCAGCGGCGTGAACCGGTAGAGCTGCGCCAACACGACATCGGGTTCGGCGTCGCGCTTCAATTCGACGACAACGCGGACGCCGTGGCGGTCGGACTCGTCGCGCAGGTCAGCGATGCCTTCGATATGTTTCGCGTTCACCACTTCGGCAATGCGCTCAACCATCCGCGCCTTGTTCACCTGAAACGGGATCTCCGTGACGATGATGGCGGTCCGGTTGTTGGGCATGTCCTCGAAGTGGGTGCGCCCCCGCATCACCACCGAGCCGCGACCGAGGTGATAGGCGGCGCGGATGCCGCTGATTCCCTGGATGATGCCGCCGGTCGGGAAATCCGGCCCCGGCACGTGGGTCATCAGCTGATCGATGTTGATGGCCGGATCGTCGAGGAAGGCGCAGCAGGCGTCGATCACCTCGCCCAGATTGTGGGTGGGGATGTTGGTGGCCATGCCGACGGCGATGCCGCCCGCGCCGTTGACCAGCAGATTGGGGAAGCGGGCCGGCAGAACCTTCGGTTCCGTGGTCGATTCATCGTAGTTCGGCTGGAAGTCGACGGTCTCCCGGTCGATGTCTTCCAGTAGACGATGGGCGGCCTTTGACAACCGGGATTCGGTGTATCGCATGGCGGCCGGCGGGTCGCCGTCCATGGAGCCGAAGTTGCCCTGTCCGTCAATCAGCTCCAGCCGCATGGAGAAGTCCTGGGCCATGCGGACCATG